>JBQCEG010000055.1:0-24381 GCA_051960475.1 Ginsengibacter sp. | reverse complement strand
GATGAACTTTTTAACCCCGCTAAACAAAAATCCCCGAAGAACCACACCACGTGCCAGCCACCAGCATCCAGCAACCAGCATCCAGCCGCTCACTCCTCATGATCAAAAATATGATACCTCAATGCATAGGTAACAATTCCAACGACCGTGTCCACACCCATCTTTGCCTTTATCTGGTCGCGGTAACCCTCTACCGTGCGGGTATTTAGATTTATAAGTGGCCCTATTTGCTTACAGGAATATTCCTGGCAGGTTAACCTGATGATCTCAAGCTCCTTATCCGTAAACATTCCAATTATCGCAGGGTCCGCAACATGGGATTTTTGCGCCGCAGCAAAGACCTTTTTCAACTTTTGCCTTGTGTCGCTGCAATAATAATTTTTTCCTTCCAGCACCTGCAGGATCGCTTCAAGGATGTCAGCCTTATCTGTCTCTTTTAGAAGATATCCCTGCGCTCCCGCATTGATCATATCTATCACATTACTTATTTCATTGAACATCGCCAAGGCTATTACTTTGACTTCCGGGAAATTAGCAGTGATGTATCTGGTGGCCTCTATTCCACTCATCGGTTCCATCTGGATATCTGTTATTACAACATCAGGTTTAATGTTGTGAACCAGTTCAACCAGTTCCTTTCCATTGCCGGCTTCGCCTGCCAGCTCTATTTCACTGATATTCTTAAATAAATTTTTAAATCCGTCACGGAAGATCTCATGATCATCAGCAATTACAACTCTGATTGGGTGTTTCATAAGCAATAAATCAAACAGGTATAATAAAAATACTGGAGGTGCCTTTCCCGGGAGATGATTGTACAATCATTCTTCCCCCCGAAACCAGCGCCCGGTTATTGAGGCTCTTTAGCCCGATGCCTCCATTTTCAGCAAGCTTCTTCTTATAATCAAAACCAATTCCGTCATCCGTTACTTTACACTTCAAAAGATTCTTTTCACGGTCAACGGTTATATCAACATCAATTTTCGTTGCCTGTGCATGTTTTACTGCATTATAAACTGCCTCCTGCAACAGGCGGTAAATATTTACGGTTATTACCTCATTCGTTTCCACCTTGCTGTCAGCCCTCACTGTAAAGCAGATGTTACTTTCACCGGTAAGCAATTCTATGTATTCCTTCAGGCCTTTCACCAGGCCCTTTTTAATAAGTGTATTCGGTACAAGGTTGAAAGAGATCTGGCGGATCCTTTGTATCGCAGTAAGAAATAATATTTTTACCCGTTCGCGTTCTTCCCGGTCGGCTTCATTTTGCAAATCAAAACTGTCGACCCTCATCTTCAACGATGAAAGCAACGGGCCAAGATCATCATGAAGGTCATTGGCAATGCGCGCCCGATCACGCTCCACTCCTTTTATTTCGGCAATCGCATTCTTCCTTCTCAAAGAAAGGATCACCCTCTGTTGCCTGATGATGCCCAGGAACACAAGCAGGAAGATAAAGCCTATCCCAAGGCAAACTACAAGAACTATATGGTATATGGTTGTTTCCGCGGGATCCATACGATTGCTAAAGTATAAATAATATTTGCGATAACATTTATATACATCATTATGTGATAAAGATTCGTCCTGAGTGCCGCGCTATGGTTGATCCCATACCACCAAAAAAGTTCAACGACCATTTTGAAGGTAAAGAAGATGATCGCTCCTGCTGCAATTAAAAATTCAGGATTCAAAAAAATACTCCTTTCACCCGCCAGCCAGGGCTCATAAATAACCCGGTAGATCAACCGGTTTACGAGGGCGATGCTCAATACTACGGTCAAAAAAGAATAAGCGATCCGGAACCACGAGCTGACAGCTGTGATCTTACCGAGGCCCATGTTTTCCCATGACCACAGAATGATCAAAAACAACAGCAACATTAGAAATACCTGCGGCCGCTTTTCAAAAACCTGCATGTTCCTGAAAAAGACCAGGAACAGTATCGCTTCTGCCAATACATAGAGGTTATTATTTACGCTTGTATAATAATGATTGCGCCATAAAATATAACTGAGCAGCTCGTTAATGCAAGCCAGCCACACGCAAAGCAGGAAGGGAAGATAAGGCATCGACCATTTATTAAAGCGCGCAAGCGCGATCAATCCTGCAGGAAGGATGCTGAAGCCTAATAATGTTGCTGTTGAGATCACGTCCGTTACATTCAGGAATTAATTGGAGAATCCGGTGGGCAATCATCAGGACAACGCGTTGCTTCTTCCAGTATTACCGGGTCTTCTTCCGTACCAAGGGTATTACCTGCGGGCGGCAGGATGTCCTCGTTGTTACTGTTGACACCTACTACCACGGCATGCACTTTAAGATCGTCACTCATGCCATAATAAATTCTTACGGCTGTGCAACCCGTTTCAGCCAGCAGTGTGTCGAATGCTGCACGGTCAAAAGTTTCGCAAACGGGTAAAATGCCCTTCCCCTGGTAAGGGACAGCTAAAATGTTGTTCATCTCACCACGATACAATGAAGTCATGGTCTTCGCCTGTTCAAGCGGAATAAAGTGATTGGTTGGCATAATAAATTTTTTTCCAAAAATGTTAGTTTGGACCGGATAAAACACCAGTATTTTTACGGGCAATTAATTTTTGATCCTCCCTGCAGTTATACCGAAAATACCGTTTCCGGCTTAAATAACCAAATGCCGCATACGTAGAAATACGGATTGCCAGTATTTTCCATTATCCCAACTTTGACAAAAACCAGGATTTCTGTATGCAAAACAATGCTACTGCCCCCTTACGATATGGAATGCATTCAAAACGCAAAGGCGATCATTGACAGGGACATCACCATGCATTATACGATCGCTGATATTGCCACGCGTGTAGGCATCAATACCACCAAATTGACTTCCGGCTTCAGAAAGGTTTATGGAATGGGCGTTTACGAATACCTACGCGACCAGAGGCTCGAAAAAGGAAAATACCTTCTTGAAAATACATGGAAATCACTCAAAGAGATCAGCCGCATGCTGGGCTATAAACATTGCTGCAATTTCAATACAGCCTTCAGGAAAAAATATGGCAAGCCTGCCCATGCCTCGCGAAAAGGATTCTTTTTATTGATCCTGCTGTTGAGCTGCATCTGATCAAATGATCTGTCATTTCTGTCTCCGTATCTCTAACTTACCCGTTTGCAAACAATTTACATTAAACAGCAAATCTTTTTCATCCAACCTCAAATTCTTTCAAATCTACCTTGTGCCTGTAAACACAAACAGTGAAAATAACGGTAGTGAAACACAAAGTAATCATAGAGATCATTTCATTCCTGCTGACGCTATTATTCGTGTATGCAGCGGCAGTAAAGCTTTTGGATGTAACCAACTTCAGGAATCAATTGGAACTTTCGCCGTTTATAGGCCGCTGGTCTGGACTAATTGCCATTGTGTTGCCGGGTATTGAATTAGTAACAGCAGTTATGCTAACGGTTAAGAACATACGCTTTTATGGCTTGTTGGCTTCGCTGGTTTTGTTGTTTGCTTTTACTGCTTATATCGCAGCCATGCTTTTATCAGGTGTTCACCTGCCATGCTCCTGTGGCGGAGTGATCAGTAGCCTTAGCTGGAAAGAGCATTTAATTTTCAATCTCTTTTTCCTGGCAATAACCATAGTTGCATTTGTGATGGAGAGAAAAGAAAGAAATTATAGACCGGAACTGAAAGATCAATTTGATCATAAAAATATTTCGCGCGAATAAGGAAGGAAGCTGAAAACCTTTAAGAGAGTAAGCAATCATTAATCACCTTGCTGCGAAGCCGTAAAATCAGGCTTCGGGCAAAACAATTATTATTCATTTTTAAAAACTTTTTTATGAAAGTAAAAAAAATTATGCCGGTCTTTGCGATAGCATTAGGACTGGTGCTGGCTCTGGCGACCAGCGCATTTAAACAAGCGCCAAAAGATCAAAATGGAGTTGACACCTATTTGTTTGAATACGACATCTCACAACCTTATGATGTGTCTCATGTGCAGGATAAGGCCAATTGGGATCTCAACCAGAATGCCGCAGAGTGCGATCAAACAAACCAGGAAGCTTGCACCATAAGAGTTCCGGAATCTGATGTTGATAATCCCGGACCTTCTGCTACCTTAAAATCCTCCTTTTCGATCACGGCCGCTACCAATTCTTCAACAGGCACGGCCTATGTATCTTCACTCTCCGATATGAGTGCTCAAAAGTTTAATAAGACAGCTGAGTAGATACCAAACAAAAGAGGGTGCTGATTCAGCATCCTCTTTCCTTGATTACTTATTTTGGATTTTGGCTCATTCCTGTGATTCTGATTATATCCTCAGGCAATGGTAAAGCATAATATGGAGAATTAGGTTGGAGAAAATATTTATTTCCATTTTCTATTCTCTCAGGAATTATTTTCGCACCTTCCTTGTTTAATCTTTTTATGTCCATCCATCTTAATCCACGCATTAATAATTCCTTTCGTCTTTCGATTAGTACCATTTTCAAGGCCTCTTCTATAGTAATGTTTTCAATTGGAATATAATTTTTTTCCTTCCATCGAGACTTCAATAAGGTATTCAGGTCTTGAAGTCCTTGCTCTAAATTTCCTGTTCTTAAATAACCTTCTGCTCTTATAAGGTACATTTCATCTGTGGCAATTCCTGTAAAAAATGCATATATACTACCTGTATAATTGGCCTTAAACATTTCATACCCATCAACATTTTTAGCGAAATAAGCTTTCTTCCTAAGATCGTCTTCGTTAAAATAACTAAATAGGAAAGTATCAATTCTTCCCTTATAGTTTGTTCTATTTAGGGGTATTTGTTTGTTCATTTCAGAATAGAAAATAATCTCCTTATTAAATTTTTTAAAGGGAACGTTTTTAGACAAAGGTGCTATTATGTCCTCATCCCCATTAAAATTAATCAATTGGTTGTTAATCTGAAGAGCGGAATCTGCATACAATAAGGCATTCTTATAATCGCGCATGGACAAAAATGTCCTGGCTAATAATCCAAATGCTGCACATTTTGAAGGTCTTGTTGGTATTGCAGAAGATTTTGGTAGATAAATTAACGACTCCTTTGAATCTTTTATAATTTGCGAATATGTTTGTGCTAAAGTTGCACGGACAGATGGAATATTAAAGTCAGAACTCGTTCTTAACGCTATCCCCAACTCTTCATCTGCCTTATTATTATCGTATGCGTTGGCATAATTCCATACAAGTTGCAAGAAGTAATATGACCGGAAGAAAAGCGCTGATCCTTTTACATTATTCCTTTCTGCTGAGTTAGAGTTTTTTTGCTTAATGTCCTTTAGTCTTTCCAAACAAAGGTTGCAATTGTAAACTTTTTCATAACAAATGCTCCAATCGTTAATCGAATTCAGGTCAGTTTCATGCCAGAAGTAAATGTCCTTATAACCCCGTATTAGATTCTGTAAAGTCTTGGCTGGGATAAAATAATCGTCAGTACTCGACGCACTCATAGACGGTGTTGCTTCATAATTCATCATTTCCGCATCATCCAATAATTGTTGTAAGTCCTGAACTGTAGACGGAACGATCAAAGTGCTATCTGATTTCTTTGCAAGAAATTTTTCACAACTCGTGCATATGGAGAGCATAAGCACGATTATAATAGTATTAATCGATATTTTTATAATTTCTTTTTTCATTTGATTTGATTTTTTATGATTAAAAACCTGAACGAAAACCAACTGTAAATGTCGTGGGCAAAGGGATAGATGAACCATAGTCAGGATCAATATGATCTTTATTAGCTTGCCATATAATTCCCAAGTTGGAAAGGTTTATGAATGCCTGAATATTTTTAAAAGGCATATTTTTAGCAGCACGAATATCATATCCAAGATTGATGTACCTCAAGCGTATATTGTCGCCTTTAATAACATTAATCTCTGAAATCTGGTAAAAATTATCCCTTCTGCTATCGACTGGATATATGAAAGATGGCACGGCTGTTTTATCTTCATCACCGGCATTTTGCCATCGATTAACATATTCACCGTTCCCCATTCCGTCTTTAACTAAAGCTGAATAAGAAAGAGCCGGCCTAAATAAATAATAACCGAGTTCATAGGAAATATTAAGATCTAACTGAAAATGACCCCAGGTTAGTGAATTAATAAGGTTTCCAAAGATCACCGGGCTTGCAGGCCCTTTATAAACAATACTACCCCCTGACATTCCTTTATCAAAAACGTTGTTTGTAATGGCCAGGTAATCGGTGGTTTTTTGATTTTCAATATATCCCTGTGGATTACCGCTTTTATCAAGACCTCCCCATCTATAGGCAAAAATTGAATAAAGTGGTTTTCCTACTATTGGATTGATGATATTGCCTCCACCAATTGCCTGTGATACAGGATTTTTCAGATCAGAATAATATTTTGTAGTCTCTGATTTATTATAATTAAACAAAAAATTTGTACCCCAGTTGACAACACCTTTTGAATTTTGACTTGAAAGAGTAAAGTCAATACCATTACCCTTCATTTCTGCAACGTTCTTAGTAATAGTTGGCGTCACACCCCAGGCAGTATAGTCATAAGGAGTTAACCCATATAAGTCTGTACCTTTCTTGAAATAATACTCCAACGAACCCCATATTCTGTTTTCAATTGTTGCAAACTCTATTCTTAAATTGGTTTGCGTAATTTCTTCCCATTTCAGATCAGGATTATTTAAACTATTTATACGCATAAATGGGAGACCAGTCGCATAACTTATAGCCTGTCCAGCAACAGGCATTGGAATTTTTGTTACATCAACATTACCACTACTACCGGTAGTTATGTTGACTCTTAAATGAGGAAAGCCGGTGAAATTATAAAAAGGCTCTTTTGAAATTGTCCATCCAAGGCCCGCTGACCACAATGGTTTCCATTTGTCATTGGTTTTGGCACCGAAGATATTTGAGCCGTCCTTGCGCATGCTGCCTGATATGGAGTACCGGCTTTTAAAAGAATAAGAGGCATTTGAGAAAAATGAAGCAAACCTGTAATTCGTTTCCGACAACCTACCGGAACCTGATAATTGAGCATAACTACCTGTCACATATGTGGGGTAATAATTAATTACGTCTACATTGTTAAATATAAGAGGATCATCAAAGTATCCGTAATAGGTATTTGAATTACTGCTATTACCGGTTTCCCTGCTTTCAAAACCTGCCAATGCATTTAAATTGTGGAAACCGCTCCTTTTATGGAAATTAATTTGTGTACGTAAATTCTGTGAAAATTCTCTGTTCCCGGACTGAATTAAAATTCCACCAACAGGTAATATATTTTTTACAACGCCATCCTCATCTATTTGTGTAAACAGATTGATTTTATCTCTTGTGTAGAAAGAGGAAGTATCATTAAGCGATTTTTGAATGCCGTTCTGTTGCTGGTACTGATAACGAAAAAGAAAATCCAGGTTAGGGGTGAACCGATAGTTCAACCCAACATTAGCAATGATTTCATTAATCTTGTGCTCATAATTACTGTGTTTCCAATCGTCAAGTGGGTAATAATGCCAGTCAAGAAGTTTTCCATTTCCAGCTGTATCTATATATGAGGAACGATATCGGTATGTAACAGGCAGGGGATTATTATTCCAATCAGCAAACTGTAGATAAGGCACAAATAAGCTACCGGTTATGGAGGATGTTGAATAAAAATCCTGTTCGCCTGATATACTTTTGCTGTCAGTGTAATACAAGCCTGCATTAATATCCAGGTTTTTAAAGGGCCTGTATGTATTTTCAAACCGAACATTCATTTTATTGTATTCTGCTTTCAAATTGGAAATGTCTTTATCAAATGAACCCGATAACAACCATGCAAGATTTGAACTTCCGCCATGTAGAGTTAAATCGTATTGCTCGGTTAATCCTTTCCGATAGAAATATTTCATGAATTGCTCGCGGCTATCAATTTTCTTTAAAGCGTTTATTCGTGATGCAGAGTCAGCGGCAGTTATCTCACCATTTCCACGAGCTATCATAATTTCCACAGCCGGGCTGAGGGGAGGATGGGCGTAATTATTAACCTGGTTATCATAATAGCCCTGCTTTAAAAGAAACTGCTCAAGATTAATATAATCAGATGACGAAATTTGAGGCAGATAATATAAATCAGGTTTGTCTTTTATAGTAATGCTCGAGTTGAAATCAAGTTTCAGCTTTTCATTAAATTTTCCTTTTTTGGTAGTAATTACAATCACACCATTACCAGCTCTTGCACCCCAGATAGATGTTGCTGCTGCATCTTTTAATACAGTCACACTTTCAACATCATTGGGATTGATATTATTGATATCTCCATCATAAATGAAATTATCAACTACCACCAGGGGATCAAGAGGTCCGTTAATAGTACTTAAACCGCGAATAGTAATATTGGTATTGTTTTGAGGATTGGGATTTCTTTTTCCACTATTAAAGATCAGGCCGCTTGTAACACCATTAAGGCGATCAAGAATATTGGTACTGGTTTGCCTGTTCAGCATTTTGCTGTCAACCACTACATAAGAGCCGTTAACTTCATTAGGTTTTAATTTCTGGTACCCGGTATTAATAGACACTTCTTCAAGTTGGGTAGTAAATGGTTGAAGAGCAATCCTGATATTGGTTGAGCCAGAGGTCACAACCAGCTTCCTTTCCGAAAAGCCAATATGGGTTATTATTAGTGTGTCAGTAAATTGGGAAATTGAAATTTTAAATAATCCGGATCTGTCTGTTGTTGTGGTGGCACCTTTATTTATAGCAGAAACCGAAGCCAGGTATACGGGTTTATTATCTTCATTGTTAATTATAATACCAGATACTATTTGAGCTTTTTGCGCAAATAATTTTGATAAAGCAAGTATGCAACACAAAAACAATATTAAATTTTTCATATCAGTTGTTTACCTTAGTGAATGAATTAGAGTGAAGGCCAAGGACCTGGTTTATGAGGTTCCTGTTTAGATACAATTTTGCAGACTGAATTATGAATTTTCCTGTGGGTAAGACCCAGGCATAGCTTGGATGATAGAGGATATGGAAATAACTTGTAATTACTTCATCCTCTACAACAACAGGTATCGATAAATTTTGATAATATTGCTGTTGCCATCTAACCACAAACTTTTTTACATCTTCTGTTGGTTCCTTTGTAACCATTATTACCTGCACATATTGGCTATACTTTTTTTGAATGGAATCATTACGCAATATTTCTCTTACACAAGGGGCACAGTGCGTGTTCCAGAAATCGAAGATGATCAGTTTATTTCCAAAATCTGACCGCCATGCCGTCGCGTTTTTGTAATTGATCATTTTGCCCAAAGAAATATCAGGCAAGTTGCCCTGGATATAGAGCGGCCTTCCTTCATCATATTCAGGTGGAGTTTTGAAGATTGGTTTTGCATCGGAAACGGTTTGGGCGTTTCCTGAAGCCCATATAAAGGTGAATGAGCATACGAATATTATTTTAAAAGCGCCTCTCACAAAAGGGCAAAAGAATATCATCAGGCAATAAATTACTTTCATTGCAGTTGTTTTAAAAATTAAAAATTAGAGTTGATTATATGGTTGAAACCTTATCAGGTAGGCCCTTTTATTACCAGCTCAAAAACGTCTTTGAGCCAATGAACAGGAGGGTTATGGTAACGGCTTGTCATAAGAATAATCAGTTTTCGGAGGATGGCTTTAATGCCCCACGGGTGAAATGAAGTTTTAAATGATTTCTCGACAAAAGCTTTTCGGCTTTACGATCAAACATTTTGATCTGCATGTAATAAAAGCAATAGTTGAGTACATCTATCTTTAGCACCAGGCGCAGGTGCTTGCCCGGAACCAATAAGTTTAATTCATATTGACTTTCCAGCACTTCCAACACTATTGAAGCGGCGGCCTCCTCATCATGCACCAGGCGGCGTGCATAACGCTGTAATAAAGGATCATAATAAGCTATCGTTTCAACCAACCGTGGTTTATTAATAATTTGCATTGAATATTTTGGTTTAATCTGCATATACGTTTTTTAAAAAAACACCGGCAGCCAGCGCAAGAGCACTGTTACTTCACCAACTACATGAGAAGAAAACGTCAGACAAAGCACCACCGGTGAGTATAACAGTAAAGGTTATACGCTTTTATCCAAGTGATTGCTATTCCGGAGAACGTTTTATTTGGGCGTAATGCAATTGTGCGATACTTCTTATTTCTTTCAAGAATTTCCATTGAAGTAAGTAAAGATGGACTGTAGAGTTCTTAAGCTTGCAATCCAACAGACTGACCGATTCAATAGAAAAAACGTAATCGAATGTTTTGGCAGTGAAATGAGAAAAAGAGAGAAGCTTAGTAATGCCCTTCTTAAATTGGAGAAGTGTATATTCTATTGGAAAATTTTTTCTCATACTTGCCTTTGTTTAAATAAAGCAAGTCTAATAAAACGGAAGTGCTATATATTAAAATGAATATAGAGCGAACCCCGTCTTACCGCTTTGAGGCACCGCGAGGGCCCAGAACCGACAAGCTGATAGGGGCCCGCCCTATATGCATAGAGCAGGCTTGAACTACCATCCCGGTTCTGTTGAAAATTCGCGGTTTTCAAAGCGAGACTTGTAATCGAACACTTACCACGTAAATGCTTCAAAAATAAATAATGTTATTATATGAATAACACAAAATTATGATTGCAAATTTACTGCTCTTTAAACTAGAATATTTTAAAGACAAGGGTGTAAAATACATCTTTTAAAATGTAAAATACACCTTAAAAATTCTTAAGTTTGTATTAACTTGAAATAAGCAAATTATGCAGGTTAAACAAGAACGTCACATTGGAAGAAACATAAGAGCACTAAGACAACTCAGGGGGATGAAACAAGAGACATTTGCCCGTGAACTAGGTATTGCACAACAAAATGTAAGTAAAATGGAAAACAAAGAAGCAATCACTGAAGAGCAATTAAAAAACGTTGCTAAAGTATTAGATGTAACATCTGACATGATTAGAAATTTTGATGAAAAAGTCATAGTAAACAATAACTTTCTTTTTAATGATCAAATAATTAATCCTGTGAAAGAAGTTATAGAATATTTTACAGGAGAACTTTTAAATAGGGATACTAAGATTCAAGAATTAACTTATGAATTGGAAGGTTATAGAAATAAGAAGCGAAGTGCAAAAACGAAGTCGGGGATTACCAAACCTATTCAAAGTGTAGCTCATGCAAAATAATATATCCGCTATTTTATTGTAAGAATTACTTGATCAGAACCTAAATGGTATTTTTAGAATCTACAGAGGATTAATAACATTATCGGCGAACGATAACGTTACAAGAGATTGAAACTAACTTTGATTTACTAATTTTTTCTAGTGAATAGATAAATATCCACTATTCTATTTTTGAATTAAATGACGCACCTTTCTAAATCAACACACCTTCCAGGTTTTGGAAACCTGGAAGATGTCACAGCTGTTTAATTAACCAGAAGTAATATCTATTTTACTAGATTGTAACGACCAAGAGTAAACGATTTCAAATAAGTATTTTTTAATTGCACAACAAGAATCATAGATGGTATTCATTTATTATCTCCAGCATTTTCATGGGCAAAAATTCAAAAGACAAGAATAAGAAAATTATTTTTTTGAAGGATTATTAATAATATTTATTTAATTTGAGATTACTAATTGCAACTGTAATGCTTAGGAAATTAAATAACCATAATCATTAAAACAACAATACCGCATTGCTGCGGCACTCCTGTAAATGTTTTCACAACGGAATAATCCTTATTGTGATTTGCTTTCAAGAAGACAAAAGTAAATAAATATTTAAAAAAATAAACTGCTATGAGTAAAAAAATTTTAGGACTTGATTTAGGAACAAACAGTATTGGGTGGGCATTTATAGAGCAATCGACCGAAAAGGATAATAGCAAAATAATTGGAATGGGGAGCAGAATACTTCCAATGCCCCTGGATATTCTGGGGAAGTTTGATTCAGGACAATCTATTTCGCAAACAGCAGAACGTACGGCTTTCCGTGGTGTAAGAAGATTGTTAGAACGTGATTTACTAAGACGAGAAAGACTACATCGTGTTCTTAATATTTTAAATTTTTTGCCGAAACATTATTCAGATCAAATTGATTTTGAACAGCGGTTAGGTCAGTTCAAAAAAGGGAAGGAACCGAAAATAGCTTATAAAGAAACAACTTCTAAAAAATTTGAATTTATTTTTCAGAATAGTTTTAATGAAATGGTTGATGATTTCAAGAAAAATCAGCCGGAATTATTTTTTACAAAAAGGAATGGCGAGGAATCAAAGATACCTTATGACTGGACGATTTATTATTTAAGAAATAAGGCGCTTACGCAAAAGATTGAGAAAGAGGAACTCGCTTGGCTATTATTACATTTTAATCAAAAGAGAGGTTATTATCAACTACGGGGCGAGGATGAAAATACAGATGAAACAAAATCAGTCAAGTTCTATTCTTTAAAAGTTAATAGAGTTGAAGCAGCAGAAAAAGGAAAATCGAAAGATGAAATCTGGTATAATGTTTATTTAGAAAATGGATGGATTTACCGTCGTTCCAGCAAAACAATTTTAGATTGGGAAGGTAAACAAAAGGAGTTTATTGTAACCGAAGACCTGAATGAAGACGGAAGTATTAAAACAGATAAAGATGGTAAAGAAAAGAGAAGTTTCAAAGCTGTAGATTCTGAACAGGATTGGATTGCCATAAAAAAAAGTACCGAAGAAAAGATAGAACATAGTGGTGAAACCGTAGGAACCTATATCTACAAAACACTTTTAAAAAAGCCTAACCAAAAGATTAGAGGAAAACTTATCAGAACAATTGAAAGAAAATTTTACAAAGGAGAACTTAAGTTAATTCTAGCTGAACAAAAGAAATATCATGTTGAACTACAAAGCGCTGAACTGTATAAAGAATGTCTCGAAGAGTTGTATGCTTACAACGAATCCCATAAAAACAATGTAACCAACAAAGACTTCATTTATCTATTTATAGATGACATCATTTTTTATCAACGCCCTTTAAAAAGTAAAAAATTCCTGATCAGCAATTGCCCCATAGAAACAAAAAGTTTCCAAACAGAAGGTGGAGAAATAAAAAATGAACCGTTAAAGTGCATTGCTAAATCTCATCCCCTATTCCAGGAATTCAGGCTTTTGCAATTTTTAACCAACTTAAAAATATTTAAGAAAAGTGAACCTGCTGATATTGATGTAACGAAAGATTTTATTCCTAGTGAAGAAGAAAAATTTAAACTGCTTAACTGGCTAAATGATAAAACAGATATTGATCAAAAAGGGTTTCTGAAATATTTCGATTTAAAGAAAAATGCAGATCAATATAGATGGAATTATGTGGAAGACAAAAAATATCCGCTAAATGAAACACGGGGCGAAATCATAAAAAGGTTGAATAAAATAAATCTTCCAACCGAATGGCTTGATGCTGAATCAGAAGTAAGCCTTTGGCATATTCTATATTCTGTTGAAGATAAAATCGAAATAGAAAAAGCGCTTCAAACTTTTGCAAAAAAGAACAAACTGGACGATGCTTTTGTAGATATTTTTAAGAAATTTCCAAGAATAGAAAAAGACTATGGCTCCTATTCTGCAAAAGCCATAAAAAAATTACTACCCTTAATGAGATTTGGACCCAACTGGAACGACAAAACGATTGTTGATAATATGGAATTATACCAACAAAATATTAAAGAGGTGATTGCGAAAATTGACGAAAAAGCTGTTAAAAAAGAAGCTGATCAGAATTGGGTAAGCAAAGTAAAAGAAAAGCTTCTAAAATTAGAGGGAGATTTATATGAATATAAAAATCTTTCAAAAGATATAGCATCCTATTTGGTTTATAAGAGGAATGCAGAAGTTGGTGAAGTGAGATTTTGGAAAAAACCAAATGAAATTGAATTACTAAAACAGCATTCTTTGCGCAATCCTATTGTTGAACAGGTCATTAATGAAACATTGCAAACGATTAAAGATATATGGTTTGAATATGGAAACGGTATAGAAAATTTCTTTGATGAAATACATGTAGAGTTAGGCCGTGAAATGAAAAATCCAGCGACAATAAGAGAGAGAATGACGAAGAAAATTTCTGAAAATGAGAACACGAATTTGCGTATAAAAGCATTGTTAGTGGAATTGATGAACGACAATGATATTTCGAATGTTCGGCCTTATTCTCCTATGCAACAGGAAATCTTAAAACTATATGAAGAAGGCGTTTATGAAAATGAAACCGATAGTGAAGTTCTGGAAGAAATTGATAAAATCCGAAAACAAAACGAGCCTACTACTTCGGAATTAAAACGCTACAAACTTTGGCTGGAACAAGGTTACATTTCGCCTTATACAGGTAAAATGATTCCATTAAACAAATTATTCACTCCCGCTTATGAGATAGAACACATCATTCCACAATCCAGATTTTTTGATGATTCTTTTAGCAATAAAATTATTTGTGAAGCAGAAGTAAACAGCATCAAGGATAATGAATTGGCATATGAGTTTATTAAAAATAATCCCGGGTTAAAAATTGAATTAACCAAAGGTGAATTCGTCGATCTGTTAAGCCTTTCCGATTATGAAGAACACGTAAAAAAATATTTTGCCAAATCAAGAAGCAAAATGAAAAAGCTGTTGATGGAAGATATTCCCGACACATTTATTGAACGCCAATTAAACGATAGCCGGTATATCAGCAAGGTGATAAAATCTCTATTATCGAATATTGTAAGACAAGAGGGAGAAACCGAAAGTACTGCCAAAAATGTTATTGTTTCTAATGGCGCCATCACGTCTACTTTGCGCCAGGATTGGGGACTCAATGATATCTGGTCAGAACTAATTACACCACGTTTTAAACGATTGAATCAAATAACCAATTCAGAAAAGTTTGGAACTATCAATTCTAAAACAAATAAATTTTTACCAGAAGTTCCTTTGGAATTATCAAAAGGGTTTAGTAAAAAAAGAATTGATCACCGCCATCATGCGTTAGATGCCTTGGTAGTAGCCTGCAGCAGCAGAAATCACATTAATTACCTCAATAATGAATCTGCAAAAGAAAAAAACAAAAAAGGCCGAATTGAACTTAGAAATAAATTAAGAAACCTTGAAATAGTTGAATCAAAAAAATGGCAAAATGGTCAATGGGTAATTCGTAAAATAACTGTTGGCAAAGAATTTATTAAACCGTGGCCAAATTTTACAAAAAATGCTAAAGATGCTTTAGACAATACAATAGTCAGCTTTAAGAAGAATAACAGGGTTATTAATAAAACCGTGAATCACTATCAAAAATGGATAGAACAGAAAGATGGAACGTTCAAAAAGCAATTTACAAAACAGGTGAAAGGTGATAGCTGGGCAATTAGAAAGCCACTACATACTCCTATGCCCTATGGGTTAAGGAACTACTTGTTTGATACTTTGAAAATCGCAGAAAATGTTGGTAAAAGAGATTTAATAATCAATGAAAATGTAAAGAAAGAAGTCGAAAAAATATTTATTAATTGCGACAAAAAAATTACAAATACACAAAACTATCTGAAAAAAAATCCTATCAAAAATATAGATGGTACAGAAATATTAGTTACAGATTTTTTAATTGAAAATAGGAAATTTAGAAAAAGGCAACCTATCTCAAAACTTTCTAATAGGAGCAATAATGGAGGGATAACTGACTTACGTCAAATGATAAAATTCCTAAATAAAGTTGTAGACAAAAAGCTAAAAGATGAGCTATTAATTTATTTAAAAGAAAATGATAATGATATCAATAAAGCTTTCTCTCCCGATGGTATCGAGGCATTCAATCTTAAAAGAAAAATTCCTGTATATAAACTTCCGATAGCTGAAAGCGGCGAAAAACGCTTTTCTCTTGGAAATAATATTGGAAACAAACACAAATGGGTTGAAGCATCAGAAGGTACCAATCTTTTCTTTGCCATTTATGTTAATGAAGACGGAAAAAGAACTTTTGAAACCATCCCTTTAAATGTAGTTATTGAGAATCAGAAATTGGGAGCAATTAATAAAGAGAAGCCTTTGGACTGCTCAGTTCCAAAAAAGAATGAATCCGGAGATACCTTACTGTTTTCTCTTTCTCCAAATGATTTAGTATATGTTCCAACGACTGAAGAGATTGAAAATCCTGAATTGGTTGATTTTAATAAATTAGACAGATTACAAGTGGAAAGAATCTATAAGTTTGTTAGTTGTACAGATAATGAAGGACATTTTGTTCCTAACTTTTATTCGTCCCCAATTTTAAAAAATGAAATGGGAACGAATAACAAGAATCAGAACTCGTTAGATAACATTCAAATAAAGTCTGTTTGCTGGAAGTTGCTTTCTAATCGGCTCGGGAAAATCATAAGTGTGAATAGATAAAACAATAGTAATGGATCAACTCCTTGCATCCACCTACTACCATATTTTCAATCACGCGAATAGCGATGAGGACCTATTTAGGGAACCTGAAAATTACAGGTATTTCTTGCAACAATACCATAGGCATATTGATAGAATAGCTGATACTTATTGTTATTGTATGATGCCAAATCATTTCCATTTGTTGCTTAGAATAAAACCGAAAGAAGAGGTAACAACACACCTTCCAGGTTTTCGAAACCTGGAAGGTGTGACCGCATCCAATCTGCTAAGCAAACAATTCTCTAATTTTTTTAACGGTTATACAAAAGCATTCAATAAAAAATACGAACGCCGGGGTTCTTTGTTTTTAAAAAACTTTAAAAGAAAAGCGATTACTGAACTGGGATATCTCAGGGAGGTGATACTTTACATTCATCTTAATCCTGTCAAACACACTTTTACTTCAAAACCTGCAGATTGGAAATGGTCATCATACCATAACTTCCATATTGAACGTTTAAACCTTGTAAATGCGCTCTTTGGAAATGAAGCAAACTATTTCCATTCGCACGAGGATAAAATAAAAGCGTATGACGATTACAGCAGACTTGAAAGTTATTTTTTAGAATAACATCACACCTTCCAGGTTTTAGAAATTTGGACGATGTTGAAAATTATAATCCACCAATCGTTTATACTATGATCAAACGAACGTTATATTTTGGAAACCCTGCTTACCTGAAAACAAAAAACGAACAATTAGTGATCGAGATGCAGGAAACCGGTGAAACCAAATCGGTCCCGATAGAAGACATCGGAATACTAATACTCGACCATCAACAGATAACTGTTACACAACCGGTACTCGCAAAATTAATTTCAAACAACACGGCGCTTATTACCTGCGATCATACACATCATCCTGTGGGTTTGCAACTTTGTCTTGACGGTCATACATTGCAAAGCCAAAAATTTAAAGCACAGTTATCAGCTTCTGCGCCCTTAAAAAAACAATTATGGCAACAAACTATTTCCGCAAAAATTGAAAATCAGGCAGCATTGTTACTTACAGAAAGAGTCGAGCCAAAATACCTCCTAAACCTGGCAACTTCTGTAAAAAGCGGTGACAGTACCAACAATGAAGCTAAAGCAGCCTTGTATTACTGGAAACACATTTTTCCGGATTTCCTGGAATTCAGAAGGGAACGTCATGGCGTACCACCAAATAATTTACTCAATTATGGTTATGCTATTTTACGCGCAATTGTTGCACGAAGCCTTGTAGCAAGCGGGTTGTTACCTACGCTCGGTATTTTTCATAGAAACCAATACAACGCTTATTGCCTCGCAGATGATGTGATGGAACCTTACCGGCCTTTTGCGGATAAAGTAGTTTGTAATATTGTGAGAATGAATGGAAGATTCCTGGAAATGACTCCTTCTATGAAAAAAGAATTATTATCTATCCCCGTAATGGATGTTATTATTGACGGCCAAAATAGCCCCCTTATGAATGCAGTACAAAGGACAACAGCATCACTTACGAAATGCTTTGAAGGTAGCTCACGAAAAATATTGTATCCGGCTTTTTGCTGAAACATGTTCTTGTTCAATAAAGATTAGAATACTTCGTTATTAAACTTATAATAATATAAAACAATGCATGAGCGGCTCAACGCGTATCGCATTATGTGGATATTAGTACATTTTGACCTTCCAACCGAGACAAAAAAAGACCGGAAGAATTACGCGCAATTCCGGAAAAAAATATTGGCAGACGGTTTCAGTATGTTTCAGTTTAGTATGTATATAAGACACTGCAGCAGCAAAGAAAATACGGAAGTACATGTAAAAAGAGTAAAATCCATTTTACCTCCTAAAGGTCACGTAGGAATATTAACCATTACCGACAAGCAGTTCGGTATGATGGAAATTTTCAGGGGAAAAGAACTGGTTGCGACACCGGAAACTTCACAACAACTGGAATTATTTTAAACAAAAACAGGAATAAAAAGATGAAATTGATGCATTTTTTTATTCCTGTAAAACCAATTCAAACACCCTTCCAATAAGCCTTTCAGCAAAACCTGGTGTGAAAGAACTAAGTTATTAAAATCTTGAAAGCAAATCACAACTAGCCGTATACTCTTTATAAAGTTTTGCAAGGTGTGAAAGAACTAAGTTATTAAAATCTTGAAAGCAAATCACAACTCTGAGCCACCTGTGCGATTTGAATTAATGGTGTGAAAGAACTAAGTTATTAAAATCTTGAAAGCAAATCACAACCACACCTGCAGGCTTTTGATTTACTGGTAAGGTGTGAAAGAACTAAGTTATTAAAATCTTGAAAGCAAATCACAACGTGTAGGCTTCTGCGTTACACGCCGCCTTTGGTGTGAAAGAACTAAGTTATTAAAATCTTGAAAGCAAATCACAACCCCCTGCAAAAGACGGTCCGTTGCGGGATAGGTGTGAAAGAACTAAGTTATTAAAATCTTGAAAGCAAATCACAACCATAACGGGCGTTTCGATCGGGCAAACCGGGTGTGAAAGAACTAAGTTATTAAAATCTTGAAAGCAAATCACAACCAATATCGTGAACCTCTTGTTTCTCTTTGAGGTGTGAAAGAACTAAGTTATTAAAATCTTGAAAGCAAATCACAACTTGGGGTTGTATTTTATCGAAATTATTTGAGGTGTGAAAGAACTAAGTTATTAAAATCTTGAAAGCAAATCACAACCCAGGATGTCGAAGATATGGTGATCAATGGGGTGTGAAAGAACTAAGTTATTAAAATCTTGAAAGCAAATCACAACCGGGTCCTTGGATTTAATGCTCCGGAGAAAGGTGTGAAAGAACTAAGTTATTAAAATCTTGAAAGCAAATCACAACGTTTTTACGCCTGTCATTACGTTACCTTTTGGTGTGAAAGAACTAAGTTATTAAAATCTTGAAAGCAAATCACAACAGGACTGTGCGAATAGGGAACAATACAAAGGTGTGAAAGAACTAAGTTATTAAAATCTTGAAAGCAAATCACAACAGTGGCAGAGGATGAACCCCACGTCTCCACGGTGTGAAAGAACTAAGTTATTAAAATCTTGAAAGCAAATCACAACCATTTCACCTCCGATTAAAAGTTTGCCCAAGGTGTGAAAGAACTAAGTTATTAAAATCTTGAAAGCAAATCACAACCACTCTTCACATAGTCTTTCAAAATCGCTGGTGTGAAAGAACTAAGTTATTAAAATCTTGAAAGCAAATCACAACCCTCCAATCAGTGTTATCATATGAAAGTAGGTGTGAAAGAACTAAGTTATTAAAATCTTGAAAGCAAATCACAACAAAAAGACTGCAACAGTTCAAATAATTATAGGTGTGAAAGAACTAAGTTATTAAAATCTTGAAAGCAAATCACAACTGCTAAAGGACAGGAAATGTTTTACGCACTGGTGTGAAAGAACTAAGTTATTAAAATCTTGAAAGCAAATCACAACCGAGGCGGATATTGTTGTCAACCTCTGTCTGGTGTGAAAGAACTAAGTTATTAAAATCTTGAAAGCAAATCACAACATCGTGCGCGAGATCCTTACCAATTTTGTAGGTGTGAAAGAACTAAGTTATTAAAATCTTGAAAGCAAATCACAACAGTGCGCCTGCATTACAAAAATCCAGTTACGGTGTGAAAGAACTAAGTTATTAAAATCTTGAAAGCAAATCACAACTGCAATCTGGATGCACTTTGCAATAATTGTGGTGTGAAAGAACTAAGTTATTAAAATCTTGAAAGCAAATCACAACTAAGTATCACCGACTTTGCACCGCCTGTTTGGTGTGAAAGAACTAAGTTATTAAAATCTTGAAAGCAAATCACAACAGGTTCTTTGCGATAGGCACTGACGTATATGGTGTGAAAGAACTAAGTTATTAAAATCTTGAAAGCAAATCACAACACACTCCATGTTGGTTTCCACAACATCCAGGGTGTGAAAGAACTAAGTTATTAAAATCTTGAAAGCAAATCACAACTGAGCGTGCCGGTTTCCTCCTCGATAGTATGGTGTGAAAGAACTAAGTTATTAAAATCTTGAAAGCAAATCACAACATCATTGCAAGCAACTTGGCATTATCACAGGTGTGAAAGAACTAAGTTATTAAAATCTTGAAAGCAAATCACAACCCCAACTCCTGTAGCCTGTACCAAAAGAATGGTGTGAAAGAACTAAGTTATTAAAATCTTGAAAGCAAATCACAACCTTCGCGCACGGTGGCAATCCTGTCGCCGCGGTGTGAAAGAACTAAGTTATTAAAATCTTGAAAGCAAATCACAACACCTTAAGATTAAAGCCAAAGGGAGGCGCAGGTGTGAAAGAACTAAGTTATTAAAATCTTGAAAGCAAATCACAACTGCACGCTCTCAATCTTTTAAGGCAATTCGGTGTGAAAGAACTAAGTTATTAAAATCTTGAAAGCAAATCACAACTTCTCACACCATAAGGTTTGCAGTTTTTGGGTGTGAAAGAACTAAGTTATTAAAATCTTGAAAGCAAATCACAACTAAAATCAACAGGATTCCCCCTTCCGTTCTGGTGTGAAAGAACTAAGTTATTAAAATCTTGAAAGCAAATCACAACTCATGCACCGATTTAGCATAACAATTTTTGGGTGTGAAAGAACTAAGTTATTAAAATCTTGAAAGCAAATCACAACTAAGCGACATAATACCTTTTATCAATGACAGGTGTGAAAGAACTAAGTTATTAAAATCTTGAAAGCAAATCACAACTATTGCATGCCGGCTTGGAAAACACGCTGCGGTGTGAAAGAACTAAGTTATTAAAATCTTGAAAGCAAATCACAACAGGCACTCGCTTCTGCTGCAGAAGATTTGAGGTGTGAAAGAACTAAGTTATTAAAATCTTGAAAGCAAATCACAACTGGGTAGCTTTGGTGTTACTGCGTAGTTTCGGTGTGAAAGAACTAAGTTATTAAAATCTTGAAAGCAAATCACAACCCATTGCTTCTATTGCTATGTTGAATCTAGGTGTGAAAGAACTAAGTTATTAAAATCTTGAAAGCAAATCACAACCTGTGGTTGCTGTGATTGTGTAGTCTTCGTGGTGTGAAAGAACTAAGTTATTAAAATCTTGAAAGCAAATCACAACTGTACGGTTGCGGACTAAGGGTAAGCGAGGGGTGTGAAAGAACTAAGTTATTAAAATCTTGAAAGCAAATCACAACCCCTTGAATGAACGAACCAAAGTTGTCACCGGTGTGAAAGAACTAAGTTATTAAAATCTTGAAAGCAAATCACAACAAGCTCTATCAATTCCTTAGAGAAGAAAACGGTGTGAAAGAACTAAGTTATTAAAATCTTGAAAGCAAATCACAACTCTCAAATGCGCAATATCCGGCAGGAAGTAGGTGTGAAAGAACTAAGTTATTAAAATCTTGAAAGCAAATCACAACCGAAAGCCGTGTGCTTAACAGCGCATGGCTGGTGTGAAAGAACTAAGTTATTAAAATCTTGAAAGCAAATCACAACTGTTTCTGCAATGGCTGAAATATTAACCCGGTGTGAAAGAACTAAGTTATTAAAATCTTGAAAGCAAATCACAACCCTCGTCCACTTGCTGCCAGTCGTATTTTTGGTGTGAAAGAACTAAGTTATTAAAATCTTGAAAGCAAATCACAACTGGCCATGGAAAACATCATTACATAATCTTGGTGTGAAAGAACTAAGTTATTAAAATCTTGAAAGCAAATCACAACGTTAACGGCAAATTCTTTTGCTTTACAATTGGTGTGAAAGAACTAAGTTATTAAAATCTTGAAAGCAAATCACAACATATTAACCCTTTTGTGTTTGAAAGCAACGGGTGTGAAAGAACTAAGTTATTAAAATCTTGAAAGCAAATCACAACCTATGACAAACAGGTGCAGTTTAAAAAAGAGGTGTGAAAGAACTAAGTTATTAAAATCTTGAAAGCAAATCACAACTGGCGCCCTGGTTCCATGCCTGCCTTATTTGGTGTGAAAGAACTAAGTTATTAAAATCTTGAAAGCAAATCACAACCCCAATGCTTCGTGTTGTACCTCAACTTTAGGTGTGAAAGAACTAAGTTATTAAAATCTTGAAAGCAAATCACAACACGCCCGGGCAGGTTCTGCTCTCAGGCATAGGTGTGAAAGAACTAAGTTATTAAAATCTTGAAAGCAAATCACAACCCTGAGGCGCCACATCAAAATAAGACACGGGTGTGAAAGAACTAAGTTATTAAAATCTTGAAAGCAAATCACAACTGGCTCTTTCATTTCAAGTTCTTCGCCTGTGGTGTGAAAGAACTAAGTTATTAAAATCTTGAAAGCAAATCACAACTTTTTCTCCACTCATCAGCTGCAGGTAGTGGTGTGAAAGAACTAAGTTATTAAAATCTTGAAAGCAAATCACAACTGGGTAGCTTTGGTGTTACTGCGTAGTTTCGGTGTGAAAGAACTAAGTTATTAAAATCTTGAAAGCAAATCACAACAAGGTCATGCGCAGTATGATTCAAGCCATTGGTGTGAAAGAACTAAGTTATTAAAATCTTGAAAGCAAATCACAACCATCAGCTGATATATTTTGAACAAACCCATGGTGTGAAAGAACTAAGTTATTAAAATCTTGAAAGCAAATCACAACAGGAAAGCCACAATTCCCTATCAATTTTATGGTGTGAAAGAACTAAGTTATTAAAATCTTGAAAGCAAATCACAACAGGAAGATTGTTCAAAACTCTTTTAAGCGGGGTGTGAAAGAACTAAGTTATTAAAATCTTGAAAGCAAATCACAACAAAGTGCTCGGCTGTTTCCTGTGACACTATGGTGTGAAAGAACTAAGTTATTAAAATCTTGAAAGCAAATCACAACAATCCTTTAGGTGAACCGTCAAAAGATCTTGGTGTGAAAGAACTAAGTTATTAAAATCTTGAAAGCAAATCACAACGGAGGCGAAGGCGTCCTTTGGAAAGAAGTAGGTGTGAAAGAACTAAGTTATTAAAATCTTGAAAGCAAATCACAACTTGCACTGGTTCCGGTTGCATTGGAAAGAGGTGTGAAAGAACTAAGTTATTGCTGCTGTTGTTGGCGTCCCCGCCAACAATCGATTTGATCAATATTCAATTCATGCGCCCTTTTTAAATATCCTCTGCTAACAATCTATCGGGTATCTCATCCCACGTGCGGTCGAGTAAAATTCTTCCTGTTTTTTTCTTATTGGTACCACCCCATTGTTTAAAAAAGAAGCGTACTTTTTTTTTGTTCACATTGGTCCAGAATATCCACCACCCAATCCTCTTTCATAGGGCGTGGCTTTCTGCCGCTTTCCCCTCCTACGATCACTCAATCAATACCTTGCAAATTCATATTGGGCAAAGGCCCGATCAATGGCTCACAGGATAAGAATTTTACCCGTGCATTCGTTTGCTGCAAATGACCAATCCTGTGTTTACTTTTTCATTTTCAACGGATACACCCATCCAGATGTTATGACCCCAATGCAGTCTGTCGTTATACTTCAACAAAATATCGCTTCTCTTGGTAAGCACCTGGAACACGTGCTGCGGGTTGTCGTTCATTACGTCAAACACCTTTTGTATAAATGAAAAAGGAAGGTCTTTATGAAAAAGATCGCTCATGGAATTGACAAACACGATCTTGGGTTGCTTCCACGTGTAGGGTATATGCAAGGCGTCTTCGTGCATCGCCAGGTTAAAACCGTCTTTATACTTTTCTACTCCCATTGCATGCAGCCGTCGCGCCATTACTTCAGCATAGCAAAATTTGCATCCCGCTGTAAATTCCGATGATGTTGACCCACCATTCCGCTCATGTTGACCCACCTGGGAAGCAGGCAATAAATGAAAGAGCTAAATGATGATTAAAAATACAAATCGTTATTTATAATCAGTTACTTTTT
>JBQCEG010000054.1:0-2924 GCA_051960475.1 Ginsengibacter sp. | reverse complement strand
TCTAAAGTGTAAAGCTATTCATAAACAAGATGTAAGACAAATTTTTTTATGAATTTTTATTTACGGAATATCTGCAAGCAAAAAACAAGCCATTTAATTTTGTATTGTACAATATCAAAATACAAAGATTGGTATAAATTTTGGTTAAAAGTGCGCTCCTTAAAAAAGGGTGTAAGAAGTAAGTTGCCCGGTGTATTTCCCTGCAATCAGCCAAAGAAGATTTCACTCATAAGAATACTAATTTTGCTCCTTTAAATAGGCACTAATTATTGTTGATTGCCCTCAAAAGTAGGTTCCACAATTCCGGGCTTTTTAATTCTTTGAAGTTGATTCACCCGGCAGGGCGCATTTATTATCGATAGTTATTCAGTTCCATTTAAAATGTAACTGAGAACGGCGAAGCCGTATTGCTGTGCGCACAAAAGAATATATTTGCGTTAGTTTTTAAGAAATTAAACCCGAAATTATCAATTACTATCCTGCAACTTTAAAAGCCCAACAACCGGGATGTCTTCTCCCCGGTTTTTATATGCCGCCGGTAAACCAAAATACTTTCACTTTTTTTCGCCTGCAATTTTTGCCACAAAGGTTGCCAACCTTCCGGAAATTATCTTCAATTTAAAACACTGTATTTAAGGTTGGCAACCTTAATCGCAACCTTTAATGACAGCGTCAATATCAAATGCACCAAAACTGTATTACTATGGACGCAAAAGAATATATTTGCGATAGTTTTAAGTATTCACAAAGGTTGCCAACCTTCCGGAAGTTGTTTGCAATTTAAAACGCTTTATTTAAGGAAGGAACCTTAATCATAAAAATTATCAGATACTATCTTACAACTCCAAAAACCCACAACCGACATGCCTTCTCCCCAGGGTTTAATTGCTCTCAGTAAACCCAAAAACCTTCACCTTTTTCGGGGTGCCCTATTCCAAAGTGTTTCCTGGTTATACTATAAAGTTCAGAAAACGTTTGGAAGGTTTGATCACATAAACCCCGGTTGTCATATTTCATGAAAACACAAGTAGATAAATCGCATTATCAATTTCACCAGTACCTGGACAAAAACAGGTGGAGCAGTATCTGGCACCAGTTGGATGAGGTGTTTAAAACAAATCCGTCAACCGTGCTGGAAGTTGGACCGGGCCCGGGCATTTTAAAAAAAGTATTGTCTGATAATGGTATCAAAATAATGACCGTGGACATTGACCCCGAATTAGCACCTGATTTTGTGGCTTCCGCAACGGAATTGCCATTTGAGGATAATGCTTACGACTGTGTCTGCGCGTTTCAAATGCTTGAACATTTACCCTATGAGGAAGCATTAAAGGCATTTCGTGAATTGGTACGGGTTGCCGGGAAATACATAATCATCAGTTTGCCGGATGTAAAGGTGGCCTGGCCTTACTGGTTTTATGTTCCGGTTCTTGGCACTTTAAAGTTTATATTACCTAAACCTGCATTAAGCAGGAAGCGACATGAATTTGATGGGGAACATTACTGGGAAATCAACAAAAAAGGCTATTCAATAAAAAAGATCAAAGCAGATCTTAAAACGCAGGATACAGAATTAATTAAATCTTACAGAGTTTGGGAGAAGCCCTACCATCATTTTTTTGTTTTTAAGAAAACCGGCCGGGATTCGCAATAAATGGAAATGAAACAGAAACCGTATGACTTCCATTAAAAAGACCCTCTCAACAGGAATTTTTTACACGGCTTTAGCCCGGTACAGTGGCATTGTTATCTCCATTATTACGGGAGCGGTTTTGGCAAGGCTTTTAACGCCCCGGGAATTCGGGATAGTGGCCCTGGTAACCCTTTTTGTGACTTTTTTTAACATGCTGAGTGAATTCGGCCTTGGAGCGGCAATCATACAAAACCAAACATTATCTGAAGAAGATGTAGCCTCTATTTTTTCGTTTTCGATTCTTTTCGGATTCATATTGGCTGCACTCTTTTACCTTGCAGCTCCGCTGATTGCCGCGTTTTACAACAATGCTCAACTGGTAAGTGTTTCCCGGTTATTATCCCTCTCTGTTTTATTCTTTTCGGCACAAATAGTTCCAAGAGCCCTGTATATAAAGGCACTTAAATTCAAGCAAATGGGGATCATATCCTTAAGCATACAAATTGCGGCCGGAATAATAACCATTATCATGGCCTATAAAGGTTTTAGCTACTATGCATTGGTCGTTCAAAGTATACTGGTAAGCGGTTTTTCTCTAGTTGTATTTTACTTATTTGCCCCGGTGAAGCTTGGATTGAAAGTTAAGATCACTGCGGTAAAAAAAATCATCCGGTTTTCCACCTTTCAATTTATGTTTAATTTCATCAATTTTTTCTCGCGCAATGCCGATAATTTATTGATCGGGAAATATTTTGGTTCCGCACCATTGGGATATTACGACAAGTCCTACAGGTTAATGATGATGCCCGTCGAAAATCTTACCCATGTAATAACCCCTGTTCTTATGCCGGTTCTTTCGGAATACCAGGACGAAAAAAGAACGGTATACAATACCTACCTGAAAGTGATTAAGATCCTGGCTACAATCGGCTTTCCCTTGTCCGTTTTTTTGTATTTTTCGGCTTCCGAGATCATCGAAATCATATATGGCCATCAATGGGAGCAGAGTATCCCGGTTTTCAAATTACTTGCGCTTACTGTTGGTCTTCAAATGGCTTTATCCAGCACAGGGGCTATCTTCCAGGCTGTGAACCGGACCGATCTAATGTTCTATGGAGGTTGCCTGACTGCCCTGTTTATGATAGCGGGGATATGTTACGGGGTGTTTGCAGGAAAAACACTTATCAGCGTTGCGCAGGGATTGGTAGCGGCCTTTACTTTGAACTTTTTTCTTTGGTTTTACATACTGATCAAGGGCGCATTGAAATATCCTTTCCTTCAATTCCTTACC
>JBQCEG010000053.1:0-2894 GCA_051960475.1 Ginsengibacter sp. | reverse complement strand
CTTCTCTCCCGGTAATCCTGAATGAATGATGCTTTTTAATAAACGCTGTAATAATTTTGGCCTGTTCCAACATGGAATTACTATTGCCGGATCGTTAGTCATGGTATTTTTTCTTAAAACTAAACTTCAATACGTCTCACTTTATAATAATATATTTTTATCTGTTGCCTGTTTTCTTGGTTCAATATAAATAAAAGGACGAAAGTAACCATACTGGCTAATAATTTGGCCATAAATGCATAGAATATCTTTTCCGGCCAATGGTTTTTGAGGAGCCAAAGTTCAATTCCCATACCCGCACTTATCGCTAATGGGTAAGCAAAATGGGTAAGGAATTGAAGGAAAGGATATTTCAATGCGCCCTTGATCAGTATGTAAAACCAAAGAAAAAAGTTCAAAGTAAAGGCCGCTACCAATCCCTGCGCAACGCTGATAAGTGTTTTTCCTCCAAACACCCCGTAACAAATCCCCGCTATCATAAACAGGGCTGTCAGGCAACCTCCATAGAACATCAGATCGGTCCGGTTCACAGCCTGGAAGATCGCCCCTGTGCTGGATAAAGCCATTTGAAGACCTACTGTTAGTGCAAGTAATTTGAAAACCGGGATACTTTGCACCCATTGATGGCCATATATGATTTCAATGATCTCCGATGAAGAAAAATACAAAAACACGGATAAGGGAAAGCCGATCGTAGCCAGGATTTTAATCACTTTCAGGTAGGTATCGTAAACCGTTCTTTTTTCGTTTTGGTATTCCGAAAGCACGGGCATGAGAACAGGTGTAATTACATGGGTAAGATTTTCGACGGGCATCATCATTAACCTGTAGGATTTGTCGTAATATCCCAATGGTGCGGAACCAAAATATTTACCAATCAATAAATTATCCGCATTGCGGGAGAAAAAATTGATAAAATTGAACATAAATTGAAATGTGGAAAACCGGATGATTTTTTTTACCGCGGTGATCTTAACTTTTAATCCAACCTTAACCGGGGCAAATACGTAAAATACAACTAGAGAAAAACCGCTTACCAGTATACTTTGAATGACCAATGCATAATAGCTAAACCCTTTATAGGCCATGAAAATGGCTATTATTCCGGCCGCAATTTGTATGCTTAAAGATATGATTCCCATTTGTTTAAATTTGAGTGCCTTTATATACAGCGCTCTTGGAATTATTTGTGCCGAAAAGAATAAGACAGACAGGGACAATAACCGTGTAACACTGATCAGTTGAGCATTGTTGTAAAACGCGGCAATGAGCGGAGCTGCGAGGTAAAAGAGTGCAGCCAATATGAATCCGAAAAGAATCGAAAACGAAAAAATAGATGCTACATCTTCTTCAGATAAAGTTTGGTTTTGTATGATTGCCGCTCCAAGGCCAAATTCACTCAGCATGTTAAAAAAAGTTACAAAAAGGGTTACCAGCGCCACTATCCCGAATTCCCGGGGCGTTAAAAGCCTTGCCAAAACCGCTCCCGTAATAATGGAGATAACAATGCCACTGTACCGGGCTAAAGCCGTGTAAAAAATTCCCGTTGAGAGGGTCTTTTTAATGGAAGTCATACGGTTTCTGTTTCATTTCCATTTATTGAATGTCCTGCCTGGTTTTCTTAAAAACAAAAAAATGATGGTAGGGCTTCTCCCAAACTCTGTAAGATTTAATTAATTCCGTATCCTGCGTTTTAAGATCTGATTTGATCTTTTTTATTGAATAGCCTTTTTTGTTGATTTCCCAGTAATGTTCCCCATCAAATTCATGTCGCTTTCTGCTTAATGCAGGTTTAGGTAATATAAACTTTAAAGTGCCAAGAACCGGAACATAAAACCAGTAAGGCCAGGCCACCTTTACATCCGGTAAACTGATTATTATGTATTTCCCGGCCACACGCGCCAATTCATGAAATGCCTTTAATGCTTGCTCATAGGGTAAATGTTCAAGCATTTGAAATGCGCATACACAGTCGTAAGAATTATCCTCAAAGGGCAATTCCGTTGCTGAAGCCACAAAATCAGGTGCCAATTCGGGGTCTATGTCCACGGTTATTATATTGATACCATTGTCAGACAATACTTTTTTTAAAATGCCCGGTCCCGGGCCCACTTCCAGTACGGTTGATGGATGTGTTTGAATCACCTCATCCAACTGGTGCCAGATACTGCACCACCTGTTTTTGTCCAGGTACTGGTGAAATTGATAATGCGATTTGTCTACTTGTGTTTTCATGAAACAGTACAATCGGAGTTGGTGATCAGGGTTTCCAAACCATTCCCGTACTTCTTTATAGTATAACTAAGAAGGATGTTGCAATATTGCAGGCGAAAAAAAGTGAAGGTATTTTGGTTTACTGAAGGCATATAAAAACCGGGGAGAAGACATCCCGGTTGTTGGGCTTTTAAAGTGGCAAGATAGTAATTGATAATTTCGGGCTTAATTATTTAAAAACTAACGCAAATATATTCTTTTGTGCGCACAGCAATACGGCTTCGCCATCCTCAGTTACATTTTAAATGATTGAACTATATGTGTCCATAATAAATGCGACCTGGGGTGAATCAACGTCAAAGAATTAAAAAGCCCTTAATTGTGGAACCTCCTTTTGAGGGCAACCAACAATAATTGGTGCATTTTTAAAGGAGCAAAATTAGCATTCTTATAAGTGAAATCTTCTTTGGTTGATTGCAGGGAAATACACCGGGCATCTTACATTTTACACCGTTTTTTAAGGAGGGCACCTTTAACCAAAATTTATACCAAACTTTGTATTTTGATATTGTACAATACAAAATTAAATGGCTTGTTTTTTGCTTGCAGATATTCCGTAAATAAAAATTCATAAAAAAATTTGTCTTACATCTTGTTTATGAATAGCTTTACACTTTAGA
>JBQCEG010000052.1:0-5872 GCA_051960475.1 Ginsengibacter sp. | reverse complement strand
CAAAAACCGCAACTTTCGCACGCAGCAAACCTGGGTTGATTGGTTTGTAGATATAATCCACACCGCCCATTTTGTAGCCTTTGAAAAGATAATCTTCATCATTTGAAAAAGCCGTAATAAAAATGATTGGAATATTTTTCAGCCTGTCTCTTTGATAAATGAGTGTGGCTGTTTCAAGGCCATTCATATCAGGCATCTGAACATCCATCAGGATGAGCGAAAAATCAAAACGGTTAAGAAGTATCTTCAGAGCGGCCCTTCCGGAATTGGCTTTAATGATGTTGTAATGGTCTTTTTCAAGTATCGATTCAATTGAAAGGAGATTGTCTTCCCTGTCGTCCACAACTAATATGTTAATCGGTAAGCTTTGCTGCATTTTTATCCTTTACTAACTACAATTATTAATTTTTATAAAGCCAAATCCTCATGAGCGAAATAAGCTGATCGATCTGCAAAGGTTTTGTGATATAATCGGATGCGCCGGCCTCAATACATTTTTCGCGGTCGCCTTTCATCGCTTTTGCGGTTACGGCGATTATAGGCAATGAATGATTTTGATGTTCCCTTCTTATCTTTTGGGTTGTTTCATATCCATCCATTTCAGGCATCATGATGTCCATTAAAACAATATCAATCTGCTGGCTGTCATTCAAAATTTCCATTGCCTCTTTTCCGCTTTCAGCAGTGATCGTGTTAATGTTGTATTTTTCAAATGCAGTTGTGAGTGCAAATAAATTTCTTACATCATCATCCACCACCAACACATTTTTGTTGGTCAATACATCAGTTTTTGACCTGCGTCCTTCAATTAGCTTCCTGTTTTCCGGTGCGAGATTTCGATGGTCAATATGCAATTGCATAACGGTTTCTTCCAACAATAACTCCAATGAATTCACATCTTTAAGGAGGATCTTGCTTGCATATTTTTTCAACTTCGAACTTTCCTTTGAGGAAAAATCCTTGGCAGAATAAATAATAATTGGCGTCAGTTGCTTTTCTGCCACGGGGCTTAGGTCTGTGATCAATTCCAGCCCGGTCATATCAGGCAACATATAATCAACAATGATACAATCATATTGGTTTTGATTTGCCAATTTTAAAGCTCTCTTGCCAGAGGTTGCTGTATCAACTTTTATCAGTTTTCCATTCCGAAGAATTTTGCTCATTTGTGAAGCATCAACTTCGTTATCCTCAACGATCAAGAGCCTGCGTGTGCTTCTTTCACTGAAATCTTTGATGTCAGAAAATAAGACAGACAACGCTTCTGTCTTCATTGGTTTCAGGTGAAAACTTCTTGCTCCGCGTTGCATCGCCAGCAGCCGGTTCTCTTCGCCTGAAATAAGATGAATGGGAATATGACGGAAATTGATGTCATTTTTGAAAAGATCAAGAATACGCCAGCCACTTGCATTCGGCAATTTCACATCGAGCGTTATTGCATCAGGCGAGTATTTGTTTGCCAGGTCAAAAACATCTTTGAAGTCTGTTGCAATAACTACTTTAAGATCTTTTTCATGCGCCTTTTCCATCATGATCTTCGCAAACCTTCTGTCATCCTCAACAACAAGAAGTACTATGTCGCCTTGTTCAATGTTATTCCTGTCGTCGCCTAATTCATTAATGATCTCATTCAGGTTTTCGAGGTTTTGCTCAAATTTGTTTTCGCGCTTTAAAGGCAATTGTACTTTTGGTGGCTGGTAAAGCCTGCGGTATTCATGCTCTTTCCTTGGCGTTTCTTCTTTTGCAGTTATCGAAATCGGGTTGTATTCTATCGGAAGGAATAATGTGAATTTACTTCCTTTGTCCACTTCGCTTTCGAGTTCTATCGTCCCTCCAAGAAGATCCGCAAGTCCGCGACTGATCGATAATCCAAGACCAGTACCACCATACTTTCTACTTGTTGAGCCTTCCGCTTGCTGGAACGCTTCGAAGATGATATTTTGCTTCTCTTTTGAAATTCCGATTCCTGTATCAGAGATCTCAAATGCAACAACTTCTTCTGCTGTATCAAGAGCATGATGAGGAGCTTTCCAATTATGTTTTGCCAGGTAAATGTTGAGGTTTACTTCGCCTTTTTCTGTGAACTTAAATGAATTCGACAAAAGATTTTTTAATATCTGGTTAAGCCGTTGTGTATCCGTTTCCATGCTTGGCGGAAGTTCTTCATCAAGACGAATATTAAATTTAAGATTCTTGTTTTCTGAAATGTGTTTGAACGTAGTTTCCACAAAAGCGGTGATGACAGAGAATTTAACACTGATGAAGTCAGTGGAAATATAACCTGATTCAATTTTTGAAAGATCGAGAATATCGTTGATCAACTGAATGAGATCGTCGCCGCAACTATGAATTGTCTTCGCGTAATGAACTTGTTTTTCAGAAAGATTTCCTTCATGATTTTCATAAAGTTGCTGCGCCAGAATAAGAAGTGAGTTAAGCGGCGTTCTCAATTCGTGCGACATGTTTGCCAAAAACTCTGACTTATATCTTGAAGTAAGTTGCAATTGTTCAGCCTTTTCTTCAAGTGATCTTCTTGCCTCTTCCACCTCTTTATTTTTTCTTTCCACTTCCTCTTTTTGTTTCACCATCAGTTGTGCCTTATCCTGCAGTTCTTCATTGATCCTTCTCAGCTCATCAGCCATCGATTGTGATTGTTCCAAAAGCTCCTCAGTTCTTGAGTTAGCTTCGATCGTGTTCAATACGATCCCGATACTTTCTGTTAACTGGCTCAAAAAGTCGAGGTGTGTTTCACTGAATGAATCAAAGCTTGCCAGTTCAATAACCGCCTTAATTTCATTTTCAAAAAGTACAGGCAGGATGATGAGGTTTAGTGGGTTTGCATTTCCCAAACCTGAGGCAATTTTGATATAATCTCTTGGCACATTGGTCAAAAGAATTCTTTGTTTGTTTACTGCACATTGTCCAACCAATCCTTGTCCCAATTCCAACTCACGGTTCATTTTGCTGACATTGTCCAATGCATAAGAAGCAAATAATTGCAACTTTTGATTTTGCTGGTTTTCGTCTTGCTTCAGAATATAAAAAAGTCCTTTTTGTGCGTTTACTACCTGCGCCAGTTCTGACAGAATTCGCTGCGTTACGGCATTCAAATCTTTTTGTCCCTGCAACATTTGTGTAAACTTGGCAAGATTGGATTTCAGCCAGTCCTGTTCCTGGTTTCGCAGCGTAGTTTTTTTCAGGTTTACGATCATTTGGTTAATCGTATCCTTCAATTCTTCCACTTCACCTTTAGCTTCCACACTGATCATTTGAGTAAGGTCACCTTTGGTTACTGACGAAGCAACTTCTGAAATTGCACGCACCTGTGTTGTAAGGTTTTCAGCCAACTGGTTTACGTTTTCAGTCAGGTTTTTCCAAATTCCGGAAGCACCCGGCACGCTTGCCTGTCCGCCTAATCTTCCTTCCACACCGACTTCACGTGCAACCGTTGTTACCTGGTCGGCAAAGACGGCAAGCGTATCGATCATTTCGTTGATCGTATCGGTCAACTGCGCTACTTCGCCTTGTGAGACGATCGCCAATTTTTGTTTCAGGTTTCCGGTGGCAACAGCTGTTACCACTTTTGCAATTCCTCGCACCTGGTTGGTCAGGTTACTTGCCATCATGTTTACGGAGTCGGTCAAATCTTTCCAAGTTCCGGCAACTCCCTGCACTTCAGCCTGTCCACCAAGGATTCCTTCTGTTCCTACTTCACGCGCCACACGTGTAACCTCGTAAGCAAAAGAGTTCAACTGGTCCACCATTGTGTTGATGGTATTTTTCAAATCAAATATTTCTCCTTTTACATCAATTGTCACTTTTTTAGAGAGGTCACCTGATGCAACCGCTTTGGTCACTTCCGCGATGTTACGCACTTGTGATGTGAGGTTTCCGGTCATTTGGTTTACGGAGTCGGTAAGGTCTTTCCATGTTCCCGCAATTCCCGGCACAAATGCCTGTCCACCCAATTTTCCGTCCGTTCCTACTTCTCGCGCCACACGCGTTACTTCAGATGCAAAAGCACGCAACTGGTCAACCATCGTGTTGAGCGTTTCTTTCAACTGTAAAATCTCACCATGAACGTCCACAGTAATTTTTCTCGACATATCTCCATTTGCCACCGCGATAGCCACATCCGCAATATTTCTCACCTGGTCTGTAAGATTTCCCGCCATCTGGTTTACAGAATCTGTCAAATCCTTCCATGTTCCGGCAACACCCGGCACGTTTGCCTGGCCACCCAATTTTCCTTCTGTTCCCACTTCTTTTGCCACACGTGTTACTTCAGATGCAAAGGCTCTCAACTGTTCCACCATCGTGTTGATCGTGTTTTTCAATTCAAGAATTTCACCTTTTACATCAACCTGGATTTTTCTTGAAAGGTCTCCGTTTGCAACCGCTGTTGTAACTTCAGCAATGTTTCTCACTTGTGAAGTAAGGTTGGATGCCATTTTGTTTACAGAGTCAGTCAAATATTTCCAAAGTCCTTCAACACCGGGAACGTCAGCCTGTCCACCCAATTTTCCTTCTGAACCGACTTCCTTTGCCACCCTGAATACTTCAGAACCAAAAGCGTTCAACTGATCCACCATCGTGTTGATCGTGTTCTTCAATTCGAGAATTTCGCCTTTTACATTTACTGTAATCTTTCTCGACAAATCTCCTTTTGCAACAGCCGTTGTTACCTCAGCGATGTTTCTTACCTGCGCCGTTAAGTTGGACGCCATTTGGTTTACTGATTCTGTCAGATCTTTCCAGGTTCCTCCAATGCCTTTCACTTTTGCCTGTCCGCCCAGCTTTCCTTCCGTTCCCACTTCCAAAGCAACACGCGTAACTTCTGATGCAAATGAGTTCAGCTGATCCACCATCGTGTTGATCGTCTTTTTCAACTCAAAAATTTCCCCGGAAACATCCACAGTGATTTTCTTCGATAGATCGCCATTAGCAACGGCCGTTGTTACTTCCGCAATGTTTCTCACCTGGGCTGTCAGGTTGGAGGCCATCTGGTTTACAGAATCCGTAAGATCTTTCCATGTTCCGCCAACGCCCTGTACTTTAGCCTGGCCGCCAAGCTTTCCTTCTGTTCCCACTTCCAAAGCCACACGCGTAACCTCAGAAGCGAAAGAGTTAAGCTGGTCAACCATTGTATTAAAGGTATTTTTCAATTCAAGTATTTCTCCCTGCACGTCCACTGTGATCTTTTTGGAAAGATCACCATTAGCAACGGCTGTTGTTACTTCCGCAATGTTTCTAACCTGTGCTGTCAGATTCGAACCCATTTGGTTCACTGATTCCGTAAGATCTTTCCACACACCACCAACGCCTTTCACCGTTGCCTGGCCGCCGAGTTTTCCTTCGGAACCTACTTCCCTCGCCACACGTGTAACTTCTGAAGAAAACGAGTTCAACTGATCCACCATCGTGTTGATAGTATTTTTCAATTCCAAAATTTCTCCCTTCACATCCACGGTAATCTTTCTTGAAAGATCACCACGCGCCACGGCAGTTGTTACCTCCGCAATATTTCTTACCTGGCCTGTAAGATTGGACGCCATTTGGTTTACAGAATCGGTAAGATCTTTCCACGTTCCGGCAACACCTTTTACTTCTGCCTGTCCGCCCAACTTTCCTTCTGTTCCTACTTCAAGCGCAACCCTCGTTACCTCAGAAGAAAATGAGTTCAACTGGTCCACCATTGTGTTGATTGTGTTTTTCAACTCAAGGATCTCTCCCTGTACATCCACCGTAATTTTCTTTGAAAGATCACCTTTCGCAACCGCCGTCGTCACTTCAGCTATGTTCCGCATCTGGCTGGTTAAGTTTCCTGCCATGTGGTTCACTGAATCGGTAAGATCTTTCCAAACACCTGCAA
>JBQCEG010000051.1:0-83644 GCA_051960475.1 Ginsengibacter sp. | reverse complement strand
TTTTCGTTATTATCGCTTCAAATAGTTGCAAACGTGCCGCTCCATGTTGTTATATTCCAGACCAGATAAGAGTGAATGTTCATTATTTTGATACCAGTGGCAATACTCTGTTCATGAATGATTTGCTTGGTTATAAAAAAAGTAATGTTCGAACTTACGCTCTTGTAGATAATCTAAAAGTATTGGATGCAAACGTGGACATAGTTACTTCTACTGCAACTTACAATCCATACCGCTGGGAATATGTTTATGATGAGGATAGAGGGGATAGTGTGTATGCTGCTATATTTTCGCTGCCTTTCACAAAAAACGATTATAAAAGGGTACATTATTTTACTTTACTAATTGACCTGAAGGAAGGGGTAGAAGATACAATGCAGACTTATATTACAAGTGAAGGCATTGTTGATTCTTTATGGTATAATGCGAGACTTCGTTATTCAAATACACATTCGCCGGAATCGAGTCTAACAGACAAAATTATAAACGTAACAAAGGTGAATTAGATTCTGTATAGTATCATGCACAACCGGATTGCCTGCTCAATCATCAATTTTAAAAGTGTTCAACTTAGCCCTGCAAGTTGTTATCCTATATTTGCATAAATAATTCTGCAGCATGTTACAGGTTAATTTTATAAAAGCAAACAGGGACGAAGTTTTGAAAGGATTGAAGAAAAAGCATTTTGCCGAAACTTCTTTGGTAGATAAAATTATTACCCTTGATGATGAAAGGAAAAAATTGCAGTTTGAGTTGGATGAAAGACAATCAAAAATAAATGCTACTTCCAAAGAAATAGGCCAGTTGATGGCTAAAGGAGAAAAACGGCTGGCAGAAGAAAAAAAGCTGGAGGTGGCTAGTATGAAAAGTTTTTTGCAACCTGTGAGTGAACAATTGAATGTTGTTGAAAAATCACTGCACGACGAATTGATAAAATTGCCAAACCTCCCCCATTCTTCTGTTCCCGAAGGAAAATCGGCCGATGAAAATGAAGTAGTGAGGGAAGGAGGAAAGAAACCTGAACTACCTGCTGATGCTGTTCCACATTGGGACCTGGCCAAAAAATATGACCTCATTAATTTTGAATTGGGTAACAAAGTTACCGGTGCAGGCTTTCCATTTTATAAAGGTAAAGGTGCCAAATTACAACGTGCATTAATCCAATATTTCCTGGATTTTAATACTGAAGCGGGTTATACAGAGTATGAGCCACCTTTTGTTGTAAATGAAGCGAGTGCTTACGGCACCGGGCAATTGCCCGACAAAGAGGGACAGATGTATTACGTAACGGAAGACAATTTGTTTTTAATTCCTACCGCTGAAGTTCCGCTTACCAACATTTATCGCGATGACATTTTGCAGGAAAATGATTTGCCCATAAAAATGACGGCTTACACACCCTGCTTTCGACGCGAAGCCGGAAGTTATGGAAAAGATGTGCGTGGATTGAATCGTGTTCACCAGTTTGATAAGGTAGAATTGGTTCAATTGGTACATCCGGATAAAAGTTATGATGTGCTTCAAGAAATGCTTTTGCACGTTGAAAAGTTGTTGCAATCATTAAATCTTCCTTATCGCATCTTGCGTCTTTGTGGCGGCGACATGAGTTTCACCTCTGCATTGACTTACGATTTTGAAGTGTACAGCGCTGCGCAACAAAAATGGTTGGAAGTGAGCTCTGTGAGCAATTTTGAGTCTTTTCAAACAAATAGAATGAAGATCCGCTTTAAAGTAGATGGAAAAACACAACTGCTTCATTCTTTAAATGGATCTTCCCTTGCCTTGCCAAGAATTGTGGCTGCTCTGCTTGAAAATAATCAAACAGAAGATGGCATAAAACTGCCTGAAGTTTTGTGGAAGTATTTTGGGGAACAAAAGATTCAGTAGGAAGAATAAAAAATCTTGGTTTTTATTCATTTACTGTGTTCTGAAAATTTTTTTAGAAAAATTTTCCAGGCATTAAACTTTCTCATTTCGTTTTAGTCTATCGTTGCTGTGGATGAAAATTTTTTCATTCATCTTCAACTGAATTTTATGTCTTTAACGTTACAGCGAAAGAACCAGCACCTTCTTTGGCGCGCTGCTTTTGGCCCAATGGCCGAAAATGCAAATCAACTTAGCGACATTTCACCAAAAGATCTTTATCAACTATTATTAAAAACTTCTTCAAAAAAGCCAGTCGATTTGTATGCAGCCAATAATGCTTATGACGGACTCATAAAGGGTTTGCAGGATATTGGCAAAATTCAGCAGCTTTCAAAAGATCAAAAGAGACAATTCAGGAGACAATCGGCCGAAGACATCAAAAGCCTGAACATTTTTTGGCTGGATGAAATGATCAACAGCAAAGCGCAACTTCGTGAAAAAATGAGCCTTTTCTGGCACGGGCATTTTGCCTGCCGCATTCTCAATATTTTTTTTCAGCAGCAATTGGTTAATACAATTCGCCAAAATGCATTTTCGGATTTCGGAACGCTGCTCAGGAATGTAAGCAAAAGTCCGACAATGCTTTCTTTCCTCAACAATCAACAAAATAAAAAGCAACATCCTAATGAAAATTTTGCGCGTGAAGTGATGGAATTATTTACCATGGGACGCGGAAATTATACAGAAGCAGATGTGAAAGAAGGTGCGAGAGCTTTTACTGGCTGGGGATTCAACCTGAGTGGCGAATTTTTTGAACGGCCTTTTTTGCATGATAATGGCACAAAGACTTTTTTGGGAAAAACCGGAAATTTCACCGGCGATGATATCCTCGATATTATTCTTGAACAAAAAGCAACAGCAAAATTTATTACTCAAAAGTTCTATAAGTTTTTTGTAAACGAAGATGTGGATGATGAAAAATCTGCTTTTCTCGCCGATAGATTTTACCAAAGTAATTACAACATTCAACAATTGATGAATGATATTTTTACCAATGATTGGTTTTATGAAGAAAAAAATGTCGGAACACGCATAAAATCACCGGTTGAATTATTGGTGGGAATCAGGCGATTGATTCCGATGGAACTGGATCGGCCCGAAGTGCAAATGTTATTTGAAAAAGTACTTGGCCAGGTTTTGTTTTTTCCACCAAACGTTGCCGGTTGGCCGGGAGGTAAAAACTGGATCGACAGCAGTGCCTTGATGTTCAGGATGCGGCTTCCACAATTACTTACCAATTCAGAAGAAATCTTTATTAAACCAAAAGAAGATGACGACGTGATGATGGGAAGAGAAGGAGTGGATGAGAAAAATAGTCCACGTAAACTTTCTGTAACTGTGCAATGGGACCAGGTTTATAAAGTTTTTGCAACCACTAAAAGGGAAGCGCTTTTGGAAAAAGTAAATGCTGTGGTATTGCAAAGCAAAACTTCCATAAACGCAAATATTTTGAAGAGGTATATTGACAATAATTCGAGGGAAGATTTTATCCGCTCTGCTGTTATTGAATTGATGAGCACTCCCGAATACCAGCTTTGCTAATTAATAACGTATATGCTTAAACGAAAATAATTTTTATGTTGATAAAACGAAAAGAGTTTCTGCAAATTGGTTCGCTTGCTTCTGCATCGCTGATGATGCCGAAATTTTTGAAAGCGTTTGAGAAAAGAAACGTTGTTCCTCCAGGAAATAAAGTTTTAATCGTGTTGCAATTAAGCGGGGGCAATGACGGATTGAATACCGTAATTCCAATAAGGAATGATATTTATTATCAATCACGACCGCATCTCGGTATTCAAAAAGACAAAGCATTGAAACTTACTGATGAAGCCGGGATCAATCCGGCGCTTCCATTTTTTAAAGAACTCTTTGACGATGGCAGTTTGGGAATTATGAACAGTGTTGGTTATCCCAATCCCGACCGTTCACACTTCAGGAGTATGGACATTTGGCAAAGTGCATCAGAAAGTAATGAATATGTAAACACTGGTTGGCTGGGGCGTTATTTGGATGCGCAATGCAACGGCTGTGAAAAACCAACGCAGGCGCTTGAAATTGATGATGTTCTGAGCCTGGCATTGAAAGGAAAAGAAATAAAAGGTCTTGCGCTTCGTGATCCAAAAAGATTGTTTAACTCAAGTAATGAAAGATATTTCAGGGAGATAAATGCAGTTCATGCAAGCGAGGAACCGATAGTCGATTATTTGTATAAAACGTTGCGAGAAACGTTGAGTAGTGCTGATTATATTTTTGAGGAAAGTAAACTTCGTCCTTCTTCACAGATCTATCCTTCAACTTCGTTAGGAAAAGATTTAAAAACAATTGCTTCTCTTATTGTGAGCGATATCAATACAAAAGTTTATTACCTCAGCCTTGGAAGTTTTGATACACATGTGAACCAGGAAAACCAGCAGAAAAGATTATTTACTGAACTGAACGATGCCATAAAAGCTTTTGTTAATGATTTGAAAACCAATCATCGTTTTGAAGATGTGATCCTGATGACTTTTAGTGAATTTGGAAGAAGAGTAGCGCAGAATGCAAGCGGCGGAACAGATCACGGAACAGCGAACAATATGTTTTTTGTAGGAGGTGGATTAAAACAGAAAGGATTGATAAACGACATGCCGGATTTAACTCATCTTGACCAGGGTGATCTCATTCATAGAGTAGATTTTAAAAGCGTTTATGCTTCACTGTTACATTCATGGCTTTCAGCTGATGATGAAAAAATATTGGGAAAGAAATTTGATCATTTGGGTTTCGTTTAAAGTTTAGTTGCTCTTTTTTATTAAAAAAGCCCTTCGGAAAAAGGGCTTTTTAGTTAAGATAACTTTTTAAAACTTATTGAACATTAAATGCTTTTTGTACTGCGCCCAAATCGTTTAAGTTCACATCTTTATGCAATGACAAGGCCGTTGCATCGATGAGAACGACTTTCGCTGTGATTGTTTGGGTTGGTGCACTGATCAAATCGCCGGAAACTGCACTGATATCAATTCCAACATAACCATTTGAATGAATGGCACCATAAGCAATTCCGTCAAAAACTTCCGGAAGCGCTTCAAAATAAGAGGTTCCTGAAAATGAAAGATAAACCAAAACGGCTCCGTTCTGATAGATCACATTGTCAAGTTCAGGTACATTGAGTTGTGCCGTAAAACTCAATCCATTATTGTCGGTGGTCCAATCCCCGGGTTGAATTGTATAAACTGCGGAATAAGCCTGGTCAACTTTTTCAACTTTAGTTACCTCTTTTTTGCAGGAAATAAAAAGCAACAGAACAGGGATGGAAAGTAATAGTAATTTTTTCATAAAAAGGGGTTTTTAATTTAAACGGATAACAAATCAAATTGTTACATCATTTTGATTGATTCTAAAGGAGAAAGTTTAATGTGCGTTAAACTCTTTCTTACTCAATAGTAAACAAATAATTTTTAAAGATTTTTATTTTAACAGAACAGGAAAGCCCTGCAAAATTGGTTGCAGGGCTTTCATAAAAAATAGGTTTAATTATTTAGAACCTGTTTTTTCTTTCACAATAGAATCAAGTGATTTGAGGCGGCTAAAGATCAATATTCCACCAAGGAATGCAGCGATCACAAGAATAAGAAAATACATTTTTTTGTCTGTAAAATCATCCCAGAAACTCGTCATTACACCGGCAAGTTTTCCGCCGATTGCTGTTGACAAAAACCAGCCACCCATTAGCAATGCGGTGAGCCTTGCAGGCGCCAGTTTTGAAACAAGCGAAAGACCGATCGGGCTTAATAATAATTCACTGATGGTAAAAACAAAATAGGTTCCCCACAACCAATAGGGCGAAGTCTTGTAATGATAAACTGAAGGAACAGAAAGTATTGCTACAACCATCACAAGTGCCGAAAGTCCCGAAATAAACATTGCCCAGCCAAATTTGGAAGCAGTTGAAGGTTCTTTGTTCCGGTTTCGCATATAACTGAACAGCATTACCAGCAGAGGCGTGAGGATAATAATAAATAATGGATTGATGGATTGGAACAATTCTGTATTAGCCACTTCTTCACTTCCTCCCGCAGGCCATTCACTTTTGGGGACGTTGTTGAAATAAGGATCAGGCCCCATCACCTGGACGACATGCGTTTTTTTATCAACAATATTTCCGTCAACGAGTTTTACATTGTTGTCATCATAAGGACCTGCCACGAGCGCCTGGTCTTTAATATCTACAAAATGTTTATCCACTTTGTTTACAAGTCGTGGCGTATCACTGACCGTTTGAAGAAAGCCCAAAGAGCCTGCAATTTTTCTAGCCGTTGGCGAAACGGTTCTGTCGGTGTGCACCTGCGCCCATAAAGTCAGGCCAGTTGAATTTTGATTATAAATTGTCCAGAAAATAATTGAAATACCAAAGATGAAAAGAAGAGCACCAATGGCTCTCCTGTCCGTTCCCGTTGCTCTGATATAAAGAGAAACATAAAATGCAATAATAGGAATGCAGGCAAAAATAAAAGCATCATTTGATTGGCTTCCCATAAGTGTGGAGCCAAATATCATTTTTGGAACGATCCAACCGATGACGGCAGCAATGATCGCCGGTAAAAAAACGTAACTGAATATTTTGCCCAATGGCATATCTTCTGCTCTTTTTTCTTTTTTGATTTCACCTTCTCTCACATGCTTTAAAGAAGAAGCAAGAACAATAAGACCGATCACCAAACCCACACCGGCAGCAGCAAAAGCATAACCCCAGCCATACTGGTTTCGTAAATATGCTGCCACGAAATTGCAAAAAAGGGCACCGATGTTGATGCCCATATAAAAAATGTTGTAAGCGTTGTCTTTTAAAGGTTTCAGGTCTTCGCGGTTATAAATATTTCCAAGCAACGTGGAAATGTTTGGTTTAAAAAATCCATTTCCCACAATGATCAATAACAAAGAAATATACAGCGCCGTATTACCCGGGAATGCAAGCCCAAAATAACCAAGAGCCATCAAAGAACCGCCAATAAAAATGGAACGAATGTAGCCAAGATATCTGTCAGCAAGTAGTCCTCCAATGAAAGGAGTGAGGTAAACCAGCGCGATAAAACTTCCCACAATATCAGCGCCCATTTTCTCGGTCATTCCCTTGCCGCCGGTTTTATCGTCGATCAAATAAAGAAGCAAAATACCGACCATCAAATAATATGCGAACCTTTCCCACATTTCAGTTGCAAAAAGAATGATCAATGCCCTTGGATGTTTACCTTTTTGGTGTTCGGTAAGATCTGGCTGTATTTGTTGTTCATCCATTTGGTTGAGTTTTAGTTAAATAAAATTTGGAAATGACTTGAAATTAGCTTGTAAAATAAGGAGAATTTTAAAACTATCTTTATTTTTTGAAAATAATTTATTTATCGTAAAAATCAGCAGATCAACAAATAAGGCGATTTTTTATTTTATCAACCGTAGCATATAATTTTTCATTTTTAGAAAATTCGTTTCATCACTTTTTATTATGCGATAAATCTTTAGTTTGCTATCTTGCTCATCCGATTTTTGAATAATTAAAACCCAAAGGTTTGAAAATATTAATTCTTGGTGGCGGTGGCAGAGAGCATGCCTTTGCATGGAAAGTAAGCCAGAGTTCGCTTTGCTCCAAATTGTTTATTGCCCCCGGCAATGCCGGAACTGCACAACTCGGAGAAAATATCGATATCGATGTGAATGACTTTGATGCAATAAAGAAAATTTGTATTTCGAAACAAATCGAAATGGTGATCGTCGGTCCGGAAGAACCTTTGGTAAATGGCATCTATGATTTTTTTAAAAGCGATAAGAAGCTTGAAAAAATAATTATCACCGGTCCGTCACAAGCAGGAGCTAGACTTGAAGGAAGCAAAGCGTTTGCTAAAAGCTTTATGAATAAATATTCTATTCCAACGGCACGGTATAGAGAATTTGATATTTCCAATTTTGATGATGGATTGCAATACATACAAAATCATCCTTTGCCGGTGGTTTTAAAAGCTGATGGTCTTGCCGCAGGAAAGGGTGTAGTTATCTGCAATAATTATATAGAAGCGCTAAGTGAGTTTGAACTCATGATTCAGCGGGCGAAATTTGGAAACGCCGGCAAAAAAGTAGTGGTAGAAGAATTTCTGGATGGAATTGAACTAAGCGTTTTTGTTTTGACCGATGGAAAAAATTACGTCGTTCTTCCTGAAGCAAAAGATTATAAAAAAATAGGTGAGGGCGACAAAGGCCCGAACACTGGCGGGATGGGTGCGATAAGCCCGGTTCCTTTTGCCACGGAGCATTTCATGGAAAGAGTAACAAAACAAGTTATAGAACCAACTATCAATGGATTGCAGGCAGAAGGCATCGATTATAAAGGTTTCATTTTTTTAGGATTGATAAAAGTGAACGAGGAACCAATGGTGATTGAATACAATTGCCGTATGGGTGATCCTGAAACTGAAGTGGTTTTGATAAGGTTGCAAAATGATTTAGTGGAACTGTTGGTTGCCATGGATGAACAAAAGCTCGATTCGCAAAAGATTTCAGTTGAAAAAAATCACGCAGTTACAATTGTGGCAGTGAGCGGTGGTTACCCGGGAATTTATGAGAAAGGAAAGCCGATCGAGTTTTTATATCTTGAAAATCCGGAAACGGTGAAGCATATTGATGAAGATGGCGTAGGTGCTCTTGTTTTCCATGCGGGAACAAAAATAGCAGATGGCAAAACAGTTACTAACGGAGGACGCGTACTCGCAGTTTCCGCAATGGCTGTTGGTCTTGGCGATGCAATAGAACTTTCCAAAACAATTCTTGAAGAAATATATTTTGAAGGAATGTATTATCGCGGCGATATCGGTTACGAGTTTGTTGATTAAAATCGTCTGTCCATCTCCGTTATAAACTTTTTTCTCCAACTATTTTTGCAGCTTCCCAACCAATGATTGCTGCTTTTCTTGTGGTTCCCCAGTGATATCCACCCAAAATCCCGGATGATTGAATTACCCTGTGACAGGGAATCAGGAAAGCAACAGGATTCGCGCCAATAGCTGTTCCTACTGCTCTTGAAGCGGTTGGTTTTTTTAAGTGATTGGCAATTTTTCCATAAGTCGTTAACCTGCCCGCAGGAATCTTCAAAAGCGCCTCCCAAACTTTTACCTGGAAATTTGTTCCTTTCAAATGCAGCTTTACCGATGGCAAGTTGGTCCAATCTCCGGTGAAGGTAGAAAGTGCATTTTGCTGGAATTGATCACTTCCTTTTTTGAAATGTGCATTTGGAAACCGTTTCTTTAAACCTTCCAATGCTCGTTGTTCATCTTCTTCAAAAGCAAGATAGCAAACGCCCTTTTCAGTTGAAGCCACAATGACCTTTCCAAAAGGTGTTTCAGAAAAACTGTAATTAATAAGGAGATCAGCAGCCCCATTTTTATATTCGCCAGGAGTCATTCCTTCAATAGTGATAAAAAGATCATGAAGTCGCCCGGTTCCTGAAAGACCTGATTCAGCTGCTGCATCAAAAACAGTCGCTTTTTGATCAAAGAGCAGACTTTTAGCATATTCAAGACTAATGTATTGAAGAAATTTTTTTGGACTTGTTCCGGCCCATTCGGTAAAAATACGCTGAAAATGCTGAGGACTTACGTGAACATATGCAGCCAATTCTTCCAACGAAGGCTGTGATTTGAAGTTTTTTTGAAGATAACTGATGGCTGCTGCCACTCTTTCGAAATTTATCCTTTGTTGTGTTCCCATTCCTGTAAATTTTAATAATTACCTTAATGCAAAAGTAGATTCATGGCACTCTTTTTCCTACCCGAAAATTGCGTTCTTTTTGCTAAAAAAAATTCTTTCGAAATTGTTGATTCACTGCTGGTGAAAATAAGCGGAAACAGCGTCTTTGGCATAATATTTTCAATGTAAAACAATTTACAAATTTTAATTGCGTTTCATATAAAAACCTTCAATAGTAAACAGTGGTAATTCCAAATTATTTCCACAACTTTGCAGGCATTAGTAATTATTCAATACCTCAAATAAAACATGGGCCTTTTTAATTTTTTCACGCAAGAAATTGCGATAGACCTGGGAACCGCTAACACGCTTATAATCCATAACGATGTAGTAGTTGTAAATGAACCTTCTATTGTTGCCCTTGACCGGAACAATCCAAAAAACATTTTGGCTGTCGGCAAAAAGGCATTGATGATGCATGAAAAAACCCATGAAAGTATTCGGACTGTTCGACCTTTGAAAGATGGTGTGATCGCGGATTTTAACGCAGCTGAACTCATGATCCGCGAGATGATCAAAAAGATATATGAAAAGAAACCATTATTTCCACCAAGTTGGAGAATGATGATTTGCATTCCAAGTAGTATTACTGAGGTTGAAAAGCGTGCGGTAAGAGACAGTGCAGAGCAGGCGGGCGCCAAAGAAGTTTATTTATTGCACGAACCAATGGCAGCCGCGCTTGGTATCGGAATTGACGTGGAAGAACCCGTTGGAAATATGATCATTGATATTGGCGGAGGAACAACCGGTATTACCGTAATCGCCCTGGCAGGTATCGTTTGCGACCAATCTATCCGTGTGGCGGGCGATGAATTTACAGCAGATATTATGGAAGCTTTGCGCCGCTATCACAGTTTGTTAATTGGTGAGCGCACAGCCGAACAAATAAAAATTCAGATTGGCGCAGCGATGAAAGATATTGACAATCCGCCGGATGATATGCCCGTGAATGGCCGTGATCTTGTAACAGGAATTCCGAAACAAATAATGGTAAGTTACCAGGAAATAGCAGAAGCGCTTGACAAATATATTTTCAAAATTGAAGAAGGAATTTTAAAAGCTTTGGAAACAACGCCGCCGGAATTGGCTTCAGATATTTACCGCAGGGGTTTATACCTGACAGGTGGTGGCGCTTTGCTGCGCGGACTTGATAAGCGATTGGCTGCAAAGATCAAATTGCCGGTTCACATTGCTGATGATCCTTTAAAGAGCGTTGTTCGCGGAACCGGGCTCGCCTTAAAACATTACGACCGTTATCCATTTGTGATGAGATAAGTTTTTGAGATTTGAACTGCCTGCTTAATTTTTAGGCAACTACCTTTGCGGCATAATTATTTCTACCACTTAATATAAACGGCTGTTTATTAAACCAGCCCGGATGAAATCATGCGAAACATTTTTCTTTTTATCCGCATTTATTTTACGTTCGTTTTCTTCTTGTTCCTGATGGGATTGTCATTTTACCTCCTCTTCAGGTATAACCACTACCACCACGCCGTTTACTCCAAAACAGCCAACGAAATAACCGGTAACATCAATAAAAGATACAACAACATTGAATATTATTTCCAACTGAAAAGAACCAACGATTCATTGGTGAAGGCAAATGCTGCATTGTATAACCGGCTGAGGGCTGATTATGAAATTCCGGATTCTGTCAACAAGATGGCCATTGATACGATGAATTTTGATTCGACCCATAAGCAAAGAAAATATTTGTACATGGAAGCAAGGGTGGTTAGCAACTCAGTGAATCAACTAAACAATTATATAGAATTACATCGCGGAAAATTGCAGGGCGTAGAACCGGATATGGGTGTTATCGATATAAATAATGCAGTGGTTGGAACGGTCGTTGACGTTAGCAATAATTATGCGGTGGTAATGAGTTTGTTGCACGAACAAAGCAATTTGAGCGCCCGTTTGAAAAAGGGCGGAGAAACAGGAATTGTGAGCTATGACGGCAAAACGCCCGGCATTTTATATTTAAAAGATATTTCGAAATCTGCAAAGATCAATGCCGGCGATACGGTGATCACAAGCGGCTTCAGCGATAAGTTTCCCGGTGGACTTTTAATTGGATATGTAAAAGATATCATTAATGATAAGAGTAGCAGCACCTTTACTTTAAGAGTTACTCCTGCCGCTGATTTCGAAAGATTACAATTTGCTTATGTGATCAATAACATGCAAAAAGAAGAACCAGAAAAACTTTTGGAAAAAGTTAAGAATACAAAATGAGTAACCTGGTAAAAAATATAATCCGATTTTGTCTTCTAATCCTTGTGCAGGTTTATGTTCTGGACCAGATACCACCATTACATCAGTTGGTCACTCCTTATGTTTATTTTCTTTTTATTCTGTGGCTTCCGTTTAAAATGGGCAGGAGATTGCAAATGTTACTTGCTTTTGCATTAGGATTTGCCCTTGACTGCTTCAGTTATACTTATGGAATGCATGCTGCTGCTTGTGTGCTCATTGCATATCTTCGACCTTTTCTTATCAACCTGCTCATTTCGCAGGAAGGTGCCGAAAGCAATTACAACGAACCTTCAATACAAAGCATGGGATTTACGCCGTATCTCACTTATGTAACAATTTTAACTTTTATACATCATGCATTTCTGTACTTTTTACAAGCTTTGCAAACCGGCGGATATTTCTATTTTCTTTTAAAAACTTTGATTTCCACTGCAATAACTTTGCTGTTAATATTGTTAATAGAATTGTTGTTCCCGAGGAAGCAGAGATTTAGGACAAATACGATTTAGACTAAGTATTTTTGCATATTAATAGCTGGCCGTTACCCCCAAAATCGAACTTAATCTGTGTTTAACCAATCCCGAAAAAATATAATAATTGCCATGTTCCTGATCATGGGACTGATAATTATTCTGCGTCTTTTCAGTTTACAGGTGGTGGATAAAAAATATTCCATCATGGCCAACGAACAGGGAAGGTTCAGGATGGTTGTTTATCCCAACAGGGGAATTTTGTTTGACAGGAAAGGGCGAGCGGTTTTAAGAAATACTGTTATTTATGATTTGATGGTAACGCCGTCAAAGTTGAACGGAATGCACCTCGATACAGCAGATCTTTGCCGTATTCTTAATATTGACTCTGCTGAATTTCATAAGAGAATTATTACAGCAATTATCAGGAACCGAAGTTACCGGCCTTCAGTTTTCGAAACTTCTCTTTCGGAAGAAAAGCTGGCGAGACTGAATGAAAGCATGTACAAGTTTGTACCGGCTTTTTATTTGCAGGCAAGACCCGTGCGCGATTATCCTTACGATGCAGCAGGAAATATTCTGGGTTATTTGTCTGAAGTGGATGCAAATTTTTTAAAGGCGCATGAGGGCGAAGGATACCAGGTTGGTGATTACGCTGGTAAAACCGGCCTTGAAAGGACTTATGAAAAAGTGTTGATGGGAAGAAGGGGAATTGAATATTGGAAACGCGACAACAAAAACAGGCTTACGGATCGGCTTGAAAACGGGAAATATGATACAGCGGCTGTACCTGGCCAAAATCTTCATATGTCACTGGATATTGACCTGCAGATGTTGGGCGAACATTTGATGGAAAATAAAGTAGGTGCCATTGTTGCGCTGGATCCTAAGACCGGTGGCGTGTTAGCAATGGTGAGCAGTCCTACATTTAAACCGAATCTTTTAACCGGTTCAGAAAGAAGAAAACATTTTTCCCAACTGTGGCTCGATCCCAGGTTGCCAATGTACAACAGGGCGATAAGTGCAGGGTATTCTCCTGGTTCTACATTTAAAACACTGCAGGCTTTGATTGGTTTGCAGGAGGGAGTGATTACTCCTTCAACAAGGTTTCTTTGCACCGGTGCTTTTTATGGATGTGGAAGACCGATGGGTTGCCTCGATCCGGGGAACTTTAATTTAAAAGAAGCGATCACAGTTTCGTGCAATACTTATTTTGCCAATGTGATGCAGCGTGTGATCAACAACCCACAATTTGGATCTACTGACAGCGCCCTGCGAGTTTGGGATAAATACATGTATGCGTTTGGTCTTGGGAATAAGTTGGGAATCGATATGCCTTTTGAACGCAGCGGCGTTATTCCAACTCCAAGAACTTACAACCGCATTTATGGTGATAACCATTGGAATTTTTGCACTTTCCGTTCGGTTAGTATCGGGCAGGGAGAAGTGATTGTTACTCCTTTGCAAGTGGCCAATGAGATGGCTTACCTTGCCAACCGTGGTTGGTACATTACACCCCACATGATCGATTCTATTGACGGGGGGGATGAATATGGCTTGCTCGATTCTTTCAAATTGCGACATCATCCTTTAAATATTCCTGATACTGTTTTTGAAGCGGTAGCTGATGGAATGGAAGGAGTAATGGAAAGAGGAACCGGTGTGGCAGCTAAAGTTCCCGGGATTGTTGTTTGTGGCAAAACAGGAACTGTTGAAAATTATTACAAAGGCGTGAAGCAAAAAGACCATGCATTTTTCGCTGCGTTTGCTCCAAGAAAAAATCCGCGTATAGCCATTGCCGTTATATGCGAAAATGCAGGGTTTGGTGCCAATTCTTCTGCGCCTATCGCCAGCCTGATGATTGAAAAATACCTGCGCGATTCCATAACTGAACCGGATCGAAAAGCAATGATTGAAAAAATTTCGAATTTGAATTTGATTCCGCAACGCATGTTGGATGAGATTAGAAAAAGAGATTCAATCGCGCATGCAAAACAGAAAAATGAAGCATTGGCAAAAGGTTATATCAAATCAATAAAGGATACAACCGGAATGGAGGATGAAGATAGTTCCGATGCAATGGAGGAATTGAACAGCAGTAAAACCGATACTACTGCCCACCCTGACAATACTCCAGCGAAAAAACAGGAGATAGATCATAAGAGGCCAAATGCAATTGTGCCCGAAGAACAAAATAAAAAAGAAAAAAAATAATTCGTTCACTATCACACTTTAAGTAGATCAATGCGCGATCAGGCAATAATTTCAAAAGGTATAGATTGGGTGAGTGTTTGGTTGTATATCATCCTGGTTACGATCGGTGTACTTTGTATTTTTTCAGTCGAATATCGTGCGAATGATAATATTTGGGGCAACATTATCGGCCTGAAGAAAAATTATTCCAGGCAATTATTGTTTCTTGGTATTTCGGCAGTAGTAGCCACTTTTATTTTACTCACTGATAGCAAATTTTTCACCGCCACTGCCAACCTAAGCTACCTGCTTGGTATTATTTTGATGATGGCAACCTTTGTCCTGGGCAAGGACATAAATGGTTCACGTTCTTGGATTCCATTAGGTTTTTTCAATCTCCAACCGGTGGAAACCTGTAAAATATTTACAGCACTTGCCCTGGCAAAATACCTTTCCCGCCCTGAAACTAATTTTCAAAATCCTCGTTCACAATTAATTGCCGCAGCAATTGCATTAACGCCGGCGGTGTTTTCTATTTTGCAAAATGAAACGGGTCTGGCGTTGGTTTATTTTTCATTTTTGATACCAATGTATCGCGAAGGATTGCCTCCTGTTTATCTTATAATTGGATTTTCATTTGCTATTCTTGTTGTGGCTACGATCCTTGTTGAAAAAAATACTTTGGCACTTATTCTTACTATTATTGTAGCAATTGTAATTTATGTTTTAAGAAGAACAATTAAAAGAGATAAAGCTGTATTGGTTTTGATCCTTGGGCTTTGGATGCTTTGCGTAGGCATTCAAAGATTTGCAGTTCCTTATATTTTTGAGCACGTGTTGCACCAATACCAGGTAGAACGTATCATGAATACGTTTGGAGTCGATTATGTTCCTCCGGCAGATGTTGCGGAACTAAAGGGTAAAAATGGAGAAAAGGAACACAAAGCAATAAAGGCTAAAGAAAACTACAATGTGAAGCAATCGAAAATTGCAATTGGTTCCGGCGGACTTTGGGGAAAAGGATTTTTAAAAGGAACACAAACGCAGGGAGATTTTGTTCCTGAACAACACACAGATTTTATTTTTACTTCCGTTGGAGAAAATTTTGGTTTTTGGGGAAGTGCACTTGTTATTATTTTATACCTGGTATTTATGCTTCGCATGGTTTATCTGGCCGAACGACAACGAAGTACTTTTTCGCGAGTGTATGCTTATAGTGTAGCAGCAATAATCTTCTTTCACGTCACCGTAAATGTTTGTATGACTGTTGGGCTCGCGCCGGTTATCGGTATTACCTTGCCCCTTTTAAGTTACGGCGGTTCATCCCTGCTCACATTTACAGTCTTGATTTTTATTTTAATAAGGTTAGATGCCGACAGACAAATGGTATTGAGGTAAATTTGTGTTTAAATTTTTTGGAAATGGCTAAAATAATTCCTTTGAGTGAAGGTGCGTTTACTGTAGATCAAACAAAAAAGTTTGTTCCATTTGATAAAGAAAATGACGATCTGCAAGCGCGAATAAAAGGAAGCCTGCTTGTAGAAATTCAACCTTTTGCTGTCATTACTTCAAAGGATATTTTGGTGCTCGATACGGGCCTTGGTTTTGCCGACAAAGATGGGCATTTACAAATCCATAAAAACCTGGCAGCGAATGGAATCAACTCTTCTGATGTGACCAAGGTGCTTCTTTCCCATCTTCATAAAGATCATGCAGGCGGAATTGCTTTTCCTAATAAGAAAGTCGTAGCCTTTGAAAATGCAACTTATTACATCAATCAAAATGAATGGAATTTTGCATTGGAAAAAGGTTTGCCTTCTTATCATAAAAATGATTTCCTGTTGTTGCAAAACAGTAATAAAGTTGTGTTTACAGCTGATGAAGGTGTGATAGATGATTACATTTATTATTATGTCACAGCAGGCCACAGCCCGTTTCACCAGGTTTACAAAATCGTTGATGAAGACGATATTATTTTTTATGGAGGAGATGTGGCTCCGCAATTGCAACAAATGAAAAGCCGCTTCAAAGCGAAATACGATTTCAATGGTGAAACTTCTATGAAACTTAGACAGGAATGGTGGCAAGAAGGTCAAAAAGAAAATTGGACTTTCTTGTTTTACCACGATATCAAACAACCGGTTTTTTCTTTTAAATAACGGGTTTTATAAAAAATAAAGGCCTGCCCTAAAAAGGGCTGGCCGTTGCTAACCTATGAAAAACACCGTTGCAAAAATAGGAGAAATTATTACTTCTCCAATTTTAATTATTTTTTTTATTAATATTCGTCAAACTATTTTTTCGAATGTATTAATATTCAACTAATTTAATCCGGTAAATTATTCAGGCATTTTTGTGTAAAATTACCTTCATAGCAATTGCAATTAAACTTAAGTCAGGATGACTGTTATGGAGAGAATTAATACAGTAAACGGAATTCTAAATTGAAATTTTATTTTCGACTTTCCTTCAGTCGCTGTATTAAAATTTTTCTGAAATCGGATTCAGCATTGTAAAGATCATTCAATCTTTGAGGCCCAAGGATTTTTTCAAAAGAGGAGCGATACTTTTTTCTTATATCTAATACTTTTTGTTCCTTTTCAATCACATCTCCATTTCTGTTGTTTGCTCTCACTTGCATGATCTCATTATCATACTGGTTATAAACAGGCCAGAATTTTTCCGCTTCGGCAGTAGTAAGGTGAAGTTTTTGGGTTATGAAAGCAACTTTCAAAGCCTGGATCCTTTCACGTCCATTTCCTTGCTGAGCCATGGTGAAGGAAGTGAATCCTAAAACTGCAATTATAATAAGTAAAAATTTTTTCATCACTGAGTGTTTTTGTTGGTACTTTCTATATTTATTTTTTGAAGATAATTATCTAAAGTATTATCATCAAGCAAATAATCATCCTGTGTCGGTAGTTCTTTTGAGTCTGTATTCTTAATGAGCGTTTCATCGTCGAGAATAGTTGTATTTTTTTCCAAATATTTGGCTATCTCATCATCAGATAATGACGCAATTCCTTGCTGCAATTGCTTGGGCGTTTTATATTGAGAAGCCAACTGCACATAAGCAGGCAAATTTGAATTTGAGGATGAAGCCGTTACATTTTTTTCTGAAGTCGAATTATTAAACAATTGTAGTGAAGCAATTGTAATAACCCCCGCAACAACTGCCGCAGCAGCATATTTCCACCATTTTGCAACCTTGTTCAGGGGAACGATCTTAGCGTTTTGTCTTTTTATTTTATTTAAAATATTGTCGCTCAATTCTTCAAAATAACCTTCCGGAACGGAAAAAACTGCTTCCTGCCTGAGGTAATGAAGCGCCGGAGAAATAGATTTGATTTCGCTATCGACTGTTTCCTCTTCCTCTTTATTTTTAATTCTCGACAGGATCTTATCGCTCAATGAATCAAAATATCCTTCAGGCACTTTTTGAAAATTTTCCTTTTTATCAACTTGCAAAAAAACAGTTGTAGCAATCTTTTCATCCAAATCAAGGAAATAACCCTCGGGAACAGAGAAAACGTTCACCTTCTCCATATCCGCCAGGAGCGGTGATAAGTTTCTTAATTCATTTATTATTTCTGTTGATTGTTTCATTTCGCTTTGTCAGACTATTTTTAAAGCATTTCGTTTAATGGTTGAGAATAAAACTTTCAATTTTTTTTGCCGCATGGTGATAACTTGCTTTTAGTGCGCCTTCACTGGTTTCTAACACATGGCTCATTTCTTCATACGGCATTTCATCATAATACCTTAAGTTGAACACAACGCGTTGCTTTTCAGGCAGCGATTGAATGGCCAATTGCAGTTTCCACTCGAGTTTATTTGCATCAAAATGACTGTCACTCTTGAGCTTGTTGCTCAGCCCGTTTTCTTCATCGCTCAGCGAAACTGAACTTCTTTTTTTCTCTTTATTCAAAAATGTCAATGATTCATTGGTCGCAATCCTGTAAAGCCAGGTATAAAGTTGACTGTCTTCCCTGAAATTTTCCAGTCCCTTCCAGACTTTGATGAACATATTTTGCAAAACATCGTCTGCATCTTCATGCGTAATCACAATTCTCCTGATGTGCCAATATAATTTTTCCTGGTACTTTTTAATAATAGCAGTAAAAGCCTGCTCCTTGCTTGCAGGTATCTTAAAAAGCGCCAGTAACTCCTGGTCATTTTGGGATTCGGTCATAATTGTTTATGTCAGAAACAAAAATAAACAAACTACAGGTAAGACTTTTGCAGAATTAAAATGTTTAGACTTCCTTTGTTTACCTCATGTTAAAGTTTGAAACCTGGGAGAGAAATTGTAGGTTTTTGACTTCCAAAACTTCATCAATTGCATTCAGGTATTGATTGACGACAATATTTTTGTCAAACTCACGGATCATTTTGTCACGTCCTTTTTTTCCCATTTGCTTTCTCTCTTCCGGAGAAAGAAGATACATTTTTTCCATTTTTTCTGCCAAGTCATGGCTGTCTTTAACCTGGCAAAGAAAACCGGTAACACCATCTTCTACTGTTTCTTTACATCCTGTTGTGTTGGTGGTGACGATTGGTTTTTCCATGCTGGCGGCCTCCAATAAAATATTGGAAGTGCCTTCCCGGTAAGAAGGCAAAACGATACAATCAGCTCGTGCAATAAACTTTCTTATGTCTTTTTTCTCTCCTTCGTAATCGATGATCCCTTCTACGATCCAGTTGTGGAGTTCTTTTTTAGAAATCGTATTTGATTTCAAATTTTGATGCCAGAAAGGGCCTATGACATTAAGCACGACATTCGAATATTTTTTTCTTAAAATTCGCGCCGCGTCCACAAATTCAAAAATTCCTTTGTCTTTAATCAACCTCCCAATGAAGAGGAAAACAAAATGATCTTCATCCCTGTCAACCACCATCGGGCTGAATTTATGATAATCTACTCCTGATCCGGGAATCCTTCTGGCCACTTCTTTTTTTACAAATCTATTTTTGAGAAAAAGATTTAAGTCATCGTAATTCTGAAAAAAGACAGTATGTGTTTTCTTTAAGGAAAAGCGATAAACCGATCTTGCAATCCTGTAAGCCAAATTCTTACTGCTGAATAACGGACCTACGCCGGTGATGTTTGTAATTGTTGGAATTCGCAATTGCCTTGCCAGCAAATTTCCAAAAATGGCAGGACGGATACTGAATATCAGGCACAGATCCGGTTTTGTTTTTTTCAACGCACGATAAAGGCGAAAAATATATATCAGGATCTTAAATGGATTCAGGTTGCCCGAACCGATGTTGATTACACGCAGCCCGGTTTTTTTTACATGAGCAACAAAACTGTTTGTGTGCGTCAGAACCGTAACTTCATAACCTTCTTTCATAAGCCTTTTCATAAGGCTGTCACGCATGGTATAAGTTGAGAACAGGCTATTCTCGAGAACCACTATTTTTTTCTTCTGAACTGAATCAGTTGTCATGGTAAACTTTTTTATACCATACTTCCATCGAAAAAAGAGACCAAAGAATCTTCGCTCTTTTTTCTTCAGAAATTTTTATTTTGTGTTTTACTAGGTTTTCAACAAATCCGGGGTTAACAAAGTTCTTGTAAAAACTGTTAGAATCAGAAAGATAATCAAAAACTATTTCTTTTAATTCATTTTCCACCCACTTTTTTAAAGGTACTTCAAATCCTCGTTTTGGTTGATTGATTAATTCAGGAGGAAGATATTTTGTGGCCAATTGTCGCAAGAGATATTTCGTAGTCTTCCCATTTATTTTATAATTATCGGGCAAAGACGGAACGTACTCCAATAATTCTTTTGAAAGAAACGGACTTCGACCTTCCTGCGAGTTGGCCATCGTTGCAATATCCATTTTCACCAGGAAATCGTCAAATAGCTCGATGTCAAAATCAAGGTTCATTATTTTTTGTAAACCTGACAGATTCGTTCCAACTATTTTGTGATAATCCTTCCTTATCGGTGCTAAATAATCGGCTCCATCGTTCAAAATATAATTTTGATAATCTTCAAAAATATTTACAATGGTAGAAAGATAAATTTCCAAATCTGATTTTGAAGCAAGTGCAGCCAATCGGTATAAATAATTGTACGCAGATTTTTTCTCATCAGGAACCGCCAACGTTCTTTTTAGGATTGCGGCTGCCTTTTGAATCAGAAAATTCTTTTTGAAAAAATCATATTTGCTGAAAGGCACATAGCGACGGTAACCTCCGAAAAGTTCATCAGCGCCATCGCCATTTAGGATCACGGTTACATATTTTTTTGCCTCATGGCTCACATAAAAACTTGGGATGGCAGAGCTATCATAAAAAGGTTCTCCATAATTGCTCAATATTTTTTCAACATCATTCCTGAGATTTTCAAAAGATATCCTGATCTCGGTATGACGAGTATTATATTTTTCTGCCACCAACCTTGCCAGCGGCGCTTCATCATATTCACCTTCAAAAGAAACGGTGAATGTTTTGATTGAAGGTTGATATTGTTTTGCAATAGCTACTACGATTCCACTGTCTATTCCACCACTCAAAAAACTTCCCACTTCCAGATCGCTCGATTCAAGTCTTCTTTTTACTGCCTGATGCAAAAAACTATCTGTCTTTTGCAGACTTTCCTCAAGAGAATCTGCAGATCTTTTTACATAAAAATTATTAATGTTCCACCAACGTTTTTCTAATATAGAAAGTGAATTGCAATCAACAATCAAAAAAGTTCCGGCTGTTAATTCTGCAACATTTTTATAAGGAGTTTTCTGGCGGTAAAAAGTGCCTAATCGCAAATATTGTAAAAAATGATCGGGCTCTATTTCAAGCAGAGTCATGCTTTTAAGACAATTTAATTCGCTTGCAAAAACAAATTTCTTATGATCAAAAAAATAATAAAATGGTTTTTTACCTGCGCGGTCACGTGCAATGAACAAGTTATTTTTTGTTCTATCATAAATAACAAAAGCAAACATTCCATCGAGCAGATCGAGAAATTCTGTTCCGAATTTTTCATACAGTAAAAGCAATGTTTCTGTGTCAGAAGAAGTTTTTCCTTTAAGGTTATGTTGCTTTCTTAGTTCCGCATGATTATAAATTTCTCCATTAAAAATGATGGTGTATTTTTCACCCAAATGCATTGGCTGATGGCCGCATGAAATATCAAGAATTGAAAGACGCAGGTGAAAGAGATCTACATTATTATGGCGGTAGCTGTCTTGTTCATCAGGACCGCGGTGACCTAAAGTTTCAGTTACTTTTGAATAAGAAAATGATGAGTTTATTGCTCCGGCAATTCCACACATGCTACCGTTAAATTAATTATTTTACAAAATAACTTCTTTATTTACCAAAATGAAACGCCAGCAAAATAAGAATTTCGATTATTTGTTTTTATACTGAGATCAGGCTACCGAAGGACGGAACGAAATAACTTTTGCTTCTTCTTCTCTGCGCAGTTTCTTTTCTGCAGCCCTTTCCCTGGCTTTTTCATAAATTAAGAATAAGGCGATACTGTAAAAGGGAAGACATGGAATTTTATACCTTACAAGCGTTCCAAAATTCAAAGTGCTTGCACCGATAAACAACCCGAAGACCACGGCAAAAAGAAAACAATACATGATCAACGGATCAGTAATTATATTTTTTACAAACTGAAAAATTCCTCCACGAACAAGAACATACAAAGTAAAAAACATCAACAAAAGACTTTCTACTGCCGCCAGCAATTGTGAAATTTTATGCGCTTCCCAAATAAATGGCCGAAAAAATGTGGTACCGATAGCAACCGGAGCAATTCTTATTAATCCTGAAAAAGTCCCGTCAAACGTTTCACCCAAACTGAAATTGGATGATGCATCTTCGCGACCTGTGCGACTTTCCATAACTTCATTCAAATTGGAAATACTTGTTGTAAGTTCTTCAACGGAGTAAGCACCCAAATCATCATTATAAGTTGAAAAAAAAGCAGTAAAAGAATAAATAGTAATAAAAAGAAAAACCGGCGCGAGTAAATAGCGAAAAAATTTCAAAGGAATACGTTGTATTTTTTTCAAGACAATGAATAAAATGAACAACGGAAGATATGCAAGCAAAATATAAATTTTTACAATTGCCAACAGGTAAATAGAAATAAAAATGACGAAACTGTTTTTGATCAAAGACTTTTTCTTAACCAATAAACTGTATAAAGAATAAGTGAGCCAGCCAACAGCTGCAATACATAAAGTATCTTTTAATAAACCTGAACTCCAAAAAGCTAACGAAGGAAAATATAAAATTGAAATCGCAAATTGTTTATGAAGCTTTGGATATTGTTCATAGAAAAATAAATACAGTTTCCATAAACCTGAGAAAGCAAGAGCAGCAAAAAGCAAATTAATTACCGCATAACTTCCAAAACAAATAAAAGAAAACAAAGCATCCAGGCGGATGATCATGAAATTGCTTTCTTGCCTGAAATATCCTCTATTATAAGGATCATCAACTAAAGAAAGATCAAAATCTTTACCGCTTTTGAAAATGTATTTAAAATTGGATGGATCTTTTAAAATGAGATGAAACAAATTGTTTCCCTCATGCTGATATAAAGAAGTGGTGTCGCCAGTAGTGATATACGAATAATAAATAACAAATAAAATGCTCGCAACTATTTTGATCCAGAAACCCCTGGTATGGTATTTTCTTAGCAGGTCATCATATTTCTTTCTTCTAAGCCGGAAAAAAAAGTATAGAAGTAGAACATAAAGCGGTAGTAAAAGGATATCGATATAACTCATAAAGCAACTCTTATTTTTTGGTTATTCTTATTTAAAATCGTTTGGTAAAGGAGATTGTATTTTTCAATTGCTTTTTTTAAGTCAAAATAATCTTCTGCTCCCTTTCTTATCGACTTTTCATTTATTCTTTTTGTTGATCTTATTTCCTCTGCAACTCTTAGATATTCTTTTTTTGTAAAATCGTTTATTATAAAACCAGAATTATACTTTTTGATGATTGTTTCAACGTCTCCTATTCCGGAATTAGAAATTACCGGTATTCCCATAGCCATTACCTCAGCATGTTTTGTAGGGGAAGAAGCCTGCTTGGAAAGGCAAGGTTTTATGAAAAAAACAGAATAAGAAGCAAGAGATAAAAGGATTGGTATTTCTTCTCGTTCTGCTTGTGTTACAATAATTTTTTCTTTTGGAATGTTGTTCTTTTCTGCAGCCCGTATTATCTCTTTTTCATCCTGATTACTAATTAAAAGAAATTTTGATGAAGGCAGGGATACTGTAATTTGATCAAAAAACATCATCATCTCGTCCAGTAGATACCAGGAGCCAGTCGATCCCAGGTATGTAAAGACTATTTCATCCTTTTTAATATTTAACGTGGTTTTCAATATTTCTTTCTTCGAAACATTCAAAGAGTCAGAATTGAATAATTGTAAATCAACACTACATGGTATTACAGAAATGGGAACTGAGGATTGATAATAAGAGTTACTTTTTATAATTTTTTCAGCTTTCTGAGTGAGACAAACAATTCCATCATTATGCATTATCGCCTCTTCTTCTTTTTTTTTAAAAAAATTGTACACAAGCCGGAAAACAAGGTTGTTTTTTTTCCAGGCACCTGAGTCAATTCTGCTATCGGCATAGAAATCACGGATATCATTCAGAAAAGGTATTCCATATTTTTTTTTCATCCCTAATCCAATCAGGGCAGGTGTACCTGCTCTTGTATGAATCATATCAAATGGACAGTTTTTATTTAACTGCCTTATTTTTCTGTTCATTCTTATTAAATCGTAAACAGATGAAAGCACCGGGGGATCTTTATGATATTGTAATGGAATCCATCGTATGGGATGAGAAGCTAAAAGGCTGTCTACCTTTTTTTTGTAAAGTTTGAATTTATCTGGCTTTTCACAGCTGACAATGGTAAATTGATATCCCTTCTCTGTTAATCCAATAATATAAGGTAAAATCTGGCTTCGCCCTAAAGGATCAGTAAGACCATCGTAAGTAACAAACAGGATATTCTTCATTATTACAATTGTGCAAATTCTATTACTGCTGTAAGTAAACGTCTCTAATTCTAAATCATTGTTTCAAAAAGCAATACAACCATCCTTTTTTACGTTTTTTCTTAGGAATAATCTTTTTACTATGAAAGATGGATTAAAAATTGGATATGTTCCTTATTTGAATGACCTGTCCCATCCTGACGATAGACGGCGGTTTCCTTATTTTGCTGATCAAAATAATATCAATTTTGAAATTGCGGAAACTGACAAAGAATTTGATATTGTGTTGCTGCCAGCTTCTGCAAACCTTACTAAATGGTTACGTTACAAGAAGAAATTTCCAAAGACAAAGTTCATTTTTGAAATGGTAGACAGTTTAATTTATCAAACTGATATGTTAAACACATTATTTAAAGGAATTGGAAGGTTTATTATGAGAAAAGAATCTCTTCCAACCTTCTATCATAAAGATGTTTTGATAAAATGGCTCAAAACTGCAGATATAGTATTATGCTCAAATCCAATTGTAAAAAATGAAATAGGAAGATTTAATAGCAATGTGATTTTGAGCTTGGATTATCTCGAACATGAATATAAGTTTTCAAAAACGGATTATTCCATAAATGGCAAAATGAAAATTTTTTGGGAAGGGCAATCTGAAATATTACTGGATTTTATGAAATTTAAGGAGGTCTTTAATGAAATAAATGATTTTTGCGAACTTCACATTGTCACCTCTGAAACTTATCCAATGGTAGGCAAATTTTTCCCACAAAAAGTGCAGAATATCTTGAAAAGGTTACCGATAGAAAGTCATTTTTATAAATGGAATATGAATACGAATTCATCAGTTTTTAATAATTGCGATTGTGGAATAATTCCTTTAAATAAAAATGATAAATACCGTTGGCATAAGCCTGCCAACAAACTAATTTCTTTTTGGTTTTCCGGGTTGCCAACCCTTACTTCAAATACGCCTGCCTATGAGGAAGTAGCAAGCCAGGTGAACAAAGATATTTTGTGTGAAACCACTGAAGACTGGGTAACAAAAATTAGAATGTTATATGAAATGAGTGATGAACAAAGGCAAACCATAGCAATAAAAAATTTAAATTTCGCAAAGACATTCCATTCAAAGAAAGTATATGATGAAGTATGGAAACTTGTATTTGACAAATTAGAAAAAGCTCCGGTAAGCCGCGAAGAGATACTCTTCCCATCCTTCACTTTAGGAACGAGAAAGATTGGCCTCCATGGAAAGCCAGTTTGGAGATAATGATTGAGTAATTGATGATGAAATGTTTTACCATAAGCTTAAGCCTTCTGGATTAGAAGCAATGCAAATTTGATCTCAAATAATGCTTTTATTTTTTCTTATGAATAAGCCTGTAATAAATATATTCCCAAAAGGTAGGATGATACCATACTTTACTTTCGAGATTATTTGACTGGAAAGTCAATTCTTTTTCAAAAATATCAATCAACACTTTTTTCAGGCATAATGTTCCTTCTGCAATTTGTAAAAAAGGATAAGTTAAAAAATTGTCTGTTGAAGTAACCGGAATCCTATGCTGGCAAATTACTTTTCCGGTATCAATTCCTTTATCAACCAAATGCACTGTAACTCCACAATTTTCATAATCGTTATTTACAATAGCCCAGTACCCCCCATGAACATTTCTGTACTTTGGTGTAATGCCTGCATGAATATTTATTAATCTTACCTCTGTTGAATTTAAAACCTCCGAAGAAATTATTCGTGTTCCATTTACAATTATTAATTCAGGGGCTATATTTTTTATCTGAAAAATACACTCTGAACTATTTACTGAACTTACTTCAATAACTTTCTTTCGCGGTAAAGGAGCATCTTGCAAATTATATTTATCCAAAATTTGCTTCTTTCTCTTTCTTGAAGTAAGATTTAATATGGGCACTATTGAAATCTGAAACAGTATTTGGCCAACAACCTTAACAATACCAAGCTTCTTTATCCTTTTTCCTAAAAAACGCCATATCGATACAGGTCTTTCTATAATAATTGCTACAATATCATATTCTTCTTTCAACGAATTGTAAAGGATATTAGTAGTAGTTCCTTTACCAGCCAGAATGAGTAATCGGTGCTTATTCATTATAAAGCGCTTTTGACAACTGCCCCATACTTACACTTTCAAAATCCCACTCTTCATTTAGTTTTTTAAAATGAGACAAGATCTTTTCAAGAAAGGTAAAATTGTTTTTAATATTTGTTCCAAAATTGTGTGGGTGCCACCATAAGTGGTATACCATTCCTTTTTTTGCGGCATAACTCATACTTGCGGTTATCCTAATTAGACGTAGCTTTTCAAGTCTATTGAATTTTTTTGCGGCTGGCCTTAAAAATCTACTTGAAGGAATATTGAAGGGAAATGTTCTACTAATCTCTTGTAAAGAGTAACAATTATGGCCACTAAGATTCCAATAGGAATCCAGGAGTCGAAAGGGCCTTCGTAAAATAATATCGGCCCCGAAATTTTCTGATGAAAAAAGCCATGATTTCTCATTGCCACGGAAAGAAGTGAAGCCCATTTCCTTGCAAATATTTACATACTCTTTGGTATATTGATTTCGGGGAAAGACGAGACTTTTCAATTGGATTCCATTTCTTTCAGCTATTTTTTTTGCAGCTAGTATATCTTCTATAAATTCTTCTTTAGTTTGTCCTCTTTCAAGACAATAGTAGTGCGAAAACGTGTGTGAGCCTATTTCCTGTCCAGCATTTCGAATTTGCTGAACTAAATCGAAGCCAAAATGAAAAGGATCATCCGTTTCGTTCTCCCCTATTGAATTGAATTGTGAGATGTATGGTGAAAATCTTTCATTATGATATGCCGGTTTTTTTATTGGAAGACCTTGTAAAAGCTCATTTTTGTCTTTGAAAAATAAAAAGCCCACTGTAGCGAATGTGGCGTTGATTTGATACTTTCCAAATAATTCCAATAATAATGGGATAACCTTTTTGACACCTAAAAGATTGTCTTTATAATCTTCTAAAGAAACGGCATCCTGTAAGCCCCAATATTTTTCAAAGTCAAGCGAAATAACGAATTTACCATTTGGCATGTAACAATATTAATTTAAAAAAACCATTTCTATTATTTAAATAGATTTAATTTGCTCAAGGCAAAATGTTTGAAAGCTGCACATGAAAAGTGAATTTATAAAGGGCCCCGAAAAAATAGTTGAGACTAACTACAGGTCTATTTATGTTTTTGATATAGGTGAAAAAAATATTGATCCAAAAGTAGTAAATGAGTTTGGTGAGGAGTGGCTAAAATTTAATGACCATGATGATGACCTGGTAAAAAAAGGAGGAGAAGAATACTTTGATATTCTTAATGAAGAAATAGTTAACTCTAAAACTTATGTACTTGATGTTGGTTGCGGAACAGGCCGCTGGACCAAATATCTTGCAACAAAAGTAAATTTCATAGAAGCGGTTGATCCAAGTGACGCCATATATGCTGCGGATAAATTATTGGGAAATATCAGCAATGTACGCCTGTCAAAAGCTTCAATTGAAACGTTACCTTTTGCTGATGAAACTTTTGACTTCGTCATGAGCATAGGCGTTTTACATCATATCCCAGATACAAAAAAAGCTTTAAAAGATTGCGTCAAAAAGGTAAAGAAAGGAGGGTATTTTTTCGTTTACCTATATTACAACTTGGACAACCGGGGTCCTCTTTATAAAAGTTTATTTCATGTAAGCAACATTTTTAGGATTATGGTAAGTAAGTTGCCAGGAGGTTTAAAACATTTTATATGCGATTTGCTTGCACTATTTTTTTACATGCCTTTTATTTTAGTTGGAAGACTGTTGAATTGGTTTGGGTTTAAAAAACTTTCAAAAAGAATGCCGCTCCATGGGTATCAAAACCGTTCATTCTTCATGATTCGCAACGATGCATTAGATCGTTTTGGAACAAGATTGGAGCAACGATTTTCAAAAAAACAGATTTTAGAAATGATGAAAGCCGCGGGATTAACGGATATAGTAATAAGTGATGGGATTCCGTATTATCATGCTGTAGGAAAGAAGGCTTAGCCAAAAAAGAACTTTTAAAAAGGAACAGAAATAGCAAACAAACAAATAATTGAAAATTTTAATTCCTTTTTCAAAATTTATTAAAGAAAGGTTGAGGGATTCATTGATAAATCTTTAACTACACCATTTTCTGCTATAATTTTGACACCCTTTTTTATAGAAATTCTCCGATTTTATTTAAACCGGGAAATGAAAATATCAGAACTTTTTTTACGTTTTTTATTCGAGATTAATATTTGAAAATAGTAAGAACAACCAGTATTAGTTTGAAGAAAACGAAAATCAAATGATTTATAACTTTCTATTTCACCGTGTAAACCCGAAAAGGGATAAGATGTGGGATCCCATGGACGTAGCATTATTTTCAAAATGCGTTAACTACATTACAAGAAACTTTGATGTCGTTTTATTTGAAGATTACATGTTTAATAATACGATAAAATCAAACAAAATTGCTTCAATAATGTTTGATGATGGGTATGAAGATAATTTTTTTTATGCGGCGCCTATTTTAAAAAGTTATAATTGCAAAGCATCATTTTATGTTGTTACTAACAGTATTGATAAAAATATCCCGATATGGACTTATTTAATTGATAAATTGTTTGAAAAAACGACCAAGTCTGCAATAAACATGAATTTCTCTTTTCTTTCGCCTAAATTAAGAGTTGACAAATTAGAAACTGGTGAGGAACGGGTAAGATATGTGCGAAAGCTGAAGCCATTCCTAAAAACTATTTCTAATAATCAGCGAGAAATAATTGTTAATAGGATAATTGAAACATATACTGACGTTAAGATAACAGGCGAAATGATGAACTGGGATCAGTTAAGGCAATTACAATCGGATGGGCATTATATTGGATCACATACTTTAAGTCATCCTGTATTGGGAATGATTCAAGATAATACAACAACAAGAGAGGAGCTTTTTTTATCAGGCGAAAAGATAAAGAATGAATTAGGATATTTTCCCCTTTCAATATCATATCCTGTCGGAAGTTGTAATGACACAGTTAAAAAAATTGCAGAAGATGCTGGATATAAAATTGGATTAGCGGTAAATCAGAAAACTTACGATCCAGACAAAGACGACTTTTTTGAAGTTCCGAGAATGGAACTTTATAATGAATCCTGGTTGAAAACAAAACTCAGAATTTCAAACAAAATTGAGAAAATTAGAAGATTTATTTCTTAGATGAATTCCTTTTTCTTGACAAATAGTTGAATACAAGATAATTTTCCTATGCCTTAATCAGATAAATCTTATGAAAGAAATCTGCATTCTTGGAGCAAACGAACGTAGCTGCTATTCCGTTGTAAAATCTTTAAAAAAGGAGGGCAATTTTATAACTGTTATTCATGATGATTTTCATTCGATAAAATTTTCCAAGTATGTTGATAGATTTTTAAAATTAAATTCCATTATTACTAGAGATACTTTTGCTGCAAAAAATGAAATTATTGAATATCTTAAAACGAATAAAGTTTGGGCGTTAATTCCAATTAATGATGTGGCCGTCGAGCTTATTTCATACTTTTCCGAGGAAATAGCAAATTACACCTACCCACTTAATGTTAATAAGTCTGAAGTTCGTAAATATTCGCATGACAAATATGCTGTTTGGAAAATAGCAAATGAATTGGGAATTCCAGTTCCAGAGTCTCAATTAATTTCTACTTATAGTCAATTTCAGAAATTAAAATCTCAAATTCAGTTTCCATTAATAGTTAGGCCCATTTATTCCAAGTTGATCAAGGGCAATAGAATTTTTGGCTATGCTGCAAAAAGAATAGAAAACCTACACGACCTTGAGAATTTTGTTCGCGAAAAAATTAATATAACTCCTTTGATGTTTCAAGAAATATTAACAGGGCATGGTGTTGGCTATAATTTTTTATCGAAAGATGGAAATATTTTAAGGGCTTATGCACACGAAAGAATTAACGAGGAATGGGGAGGCGGTCAGAGTACATTAAGAAAATCAATTCCTGCAAATAAATATAATCTGGAATCTTATTCAAAAATGCTTGTGAAAGCAATAAAATGGAGTGGAATTGCAATGATTGAATATAAAATTTTTAATAATACCCCCTATTTAATTGAGATAAATGGACGTCCATGGGGTTCTCTCGAAGTTGGCATTAAAGCAGGAGTGAATTTGCCTTCCGATCTGCTTAAGGAGTTTTTGGAAGAGGATAGAAATTCTGTACCTAATTCCAATGTAGGCTTTAAAGAAGTTTTTGTTAGGAACCTTTATAATGAATTAAAATGGATTTTAAAAACGAATTCGCCTTGGAAATTTATTAAATGGTTATTTAGCCTTAGAGTTCATTTTCTGAAAAATTTTTTTATTGAAGATTCTATTTTTTCAGATTTTAAATTTCGATCTTCATTTATAATTAACGAAATTCAAATAATATTTAAAAATAAGTTTACCACGAAGAGAAAGCTTTTTTTTTCTCTTCCAACCTTGTCAGAAATATCTTTGAAAGATATTAAATCAATTGCCTTCGTATGTAGGGGAAATATTAATCGCAGTGCTTTTGCAGCCACTTATTTTAAGCAGAATTTTGCCAAAGAGTTGGTTGTAAAAAGTTATGGGATACATAATGAGATTATGAGAATGTGTCCTCTTAATTCAATAGCTGTTGCTCGAGAGTTCGGAGTAGATTTAAGTGAGCATTTATCAGATGTTATTTCTCTAAAGAAATTTGCTAAAATTGATCTGGTAGTTATTATGGATCAAAAAAATTTACAGGATCTATACAACTTGAATATAAAAGATAATGATAAAATCTGCAGAATAACAATGTCTCCTATAAAGGATCCATACGGAAAGGATATTTCCGAATTCCGTAATTGCTTTTTACAAATTAAGAACTCAATAGACAGTTTGGAAAAGAAGGTTTAATTTGTCTTCATATATTCTAATAATCTGTCTATCTGTAGATCAACTGTAAACCTCGACAAAAAATCCTCCTTTAGTTTTTCACCTTCAATCAATTTTAATTCTTTACAAATCAGCTTCTCAAATTTTTCATATAAATCCAATTGATTTTCTTTTTCGAAGATGTAGCCATTTCGATTATTCTCTATAACTTCAACCAATCCCCCTGCATTGCTGCATAAAACTGTTGTTCCGACTGCCAAAGATTCAATCGCAACGTTGCCCAAACCTTCGATTTGGGAAGGAATAACACAAAACAATGCCCCTGAAATTAATTCCAGTATTTCTTCGTTTGATATATGTCCGGTAATAATTACATTTTTATTGAGTTTATTGAGAACAACAAATTCTAGAATTTTTTTCTCCATACTTCCAAAGCCGGCGATTAAAATCGTAAGATTATAGTTGATAATGAGATCCTTAACGGAATTGAGAAAAAATAAGTGGCCTTTGACGGGATGCAATCTTCCGGGAATGATTATATAAGAGTTATTTTCAACTCCATATTTATTAAAAAGCATTTGCTGTCTTTGAAAATTCAACGATGGAAGTTTTATTGCATTCATTAAAATATCACCTTGAAAAGTCTTTTCATGCTTTTTTATGTCATTTTCTACTGCCTTTGAAACAAATAGATGGTGCTCATTTTTATCAGTAATTTTTGAAACAAAGAGAAAATGGTAGAGTTGACGCGTAATTGAATTTAGTGGAGCATTCAAATATTCAGTGGAATGATGATAAGGCCAAATTTTAGCGTTTATTCTGTTGAAAAACTTTTGTATTCTCACTATTGTTATAGACGGAGGAAGAAATGCAATGACATGATTGGGGTCGAATAGATTAATTTCTTTGGCAATTTTTTTATAAGAAAAAATGAAGCCTAAAATGGATTTGTAATTAATAGATCTTAGGGATCTTACATTATTTTTATAGTAAATTATTTCTTTCGCCAGTTCCTCTTTCATAACGTCAACATCAGATAAAACGATGAATTGTATCGAAACCCCTCTCTTTACTAATTCATTAGCTTGTGTTATAGCCTGAATCTCTACTCCACCTGTAAACAAGTTCGGAATTATAAAAGTGATACGCATTTTGATTCAATAATTTGAAGGAAATTATTCACTTAAACCTTCTCTTTTTTCAAAAAAATACTCTTGATGTCCTTCAGATTGGCTAATATCGTAACTATCAACACAAGGAGGTAACTTAGCAGTACTGATAAAGCTGCTCCATATGCAAGACCGTTTTTAATGAAAAAATAATTATTTATTAAGCTTGTAGAAACGGAAAAAAGAGAAAGGCCAAGAATCTTTTTTTTATGCTTCCTGTAAAACATAAAGCTGTAAAAGAAATAGGTAATTGCCCAAAAGAAATATCCGAATGCTACCAGGTAAAAGTATTGCAATCCGGGGTTGTAACTGCTATTGATAAAATATTTGTATAAGAGAGGGGTGAAGGCAACAACACATACCAGGAGGATGAAGCAATTTCCAATATAAAAAAGAAAATGCTTCCTGATTTGATTATAATTGATTTTTGGTTCAGAAAGAAATGAATAAATTTTCGGCATTACATAATACAAAAGCGCTGAACTTCCCAGGTTTACCACTGCTGCAAACACGCAGGCATAGCTATAAATCCCGACCTCGAAATTGTTAGAATAAAAGGAAAGAAAAAATTTATCAGAATAAAAAAGACAAAATGTGCTGCATTGAAGGACAATAATTGGAAAAGCATAAACTAGTTCTTGCTTAAGATATATCTTTTTTATTTTCCCAAATAAATAGTTCCTTTTTATTAAATAATAAAACCCCAAAAAAAGGATAGCTACATTTGAAAGAACAATTCCTGTGATTCGACCTTGCCAACCAAGAAAAAAAACAACGACCAGCGTGAGGGAAATACTAATCTCAAGAAAAAGCCTGAACATGGAGACTTTAAGGAAAGTAACCGGTTCATCGCGGTTTCTGACGATAGAAGTAAACTGCTCACCAAAGAATTTAAGGAAGGTTAAGACCGGAATAATCAAAACAAAACTGGTTGGAAAATCGTAAGCGCTTTTCAGGTTATTGCGAAATATAAAAAGACCTACAATTGCAAGTAACATTGTGCAGACTGGAATCACAAAGCCTGTTGTAAAAAAGTTCCTGAATTCCTCGCCCTTCAATTTGAAAAAATCCACATTAGTCGAGTGCACAATTCCTAGGGACAAAAATGGCATCAAAATATAAACAGAACTTGTCAGTAAACTGAGGAGTCCATTTTCATGAACAGTTAAATATTTGGGATTAGAATAAATAAAAAGCAATAGAAAAGAAGTAGCCTTAACAAAAAAATTGGAAAAGGTATATATTCCTGCTGTTCTGGAGGCAGGACTTTTTATAATGGAAATTGCTTTTTGGAGCATTCTTAATAAAACTTAAATTGTTAATTTTAGGTTTAATAAAAAGTTGTTTGTTAGAAAATATTTCTTAAAAATTTTTTAGCTGCTGATAAGACGATGTTACTTTTACACATTTTGCCGGCTCACCAACCCACACTGCACGAAGTAGGTTAATCAAAGATTGCCACTGTTTAAACAGGTTTCTTACAATTTTAGAAATTAGTATCATGCTGAAAAATGGTGATCAGTTAATGCGGCTAAATTTGCTCGTTTACTTAACGATATTTGATACTGAAGATTGTGATAATAAAGACTTTTACTGCAAATCAGTCATTGAAAAAACCGGAGATGCTTTTAAATTTTAAAATGCCTGCCGGTTATTGGTTTACTCTTGTTTTGACTCGCAGAAATTATTTTTTAACTAAAATTGTTTATTTACCGTCATCTAAATACAATTATTATAAAACCTTGCTGTTTCCGCAGCCATTTTTTCAACTGTATATTCAGCAACAAATTTTTTATAAGCATTTCCAATGATCCTTTCCCTTGTTTTCGGCGATTTGAGCACAAAAATGATTTTATCAGCAAGCGCTTTTACATCTTCCTTTTCTACCAAAAACCCTGTTTTGTTATCTTCTATGATCTGATTTCCATTTACCGTGTCAAAAGCAATAACCGGAATTTTTAAAGCAAAAGACTCAATAAATACCAAACCAAACGATTCAAATAAAGAAGGCAGGATGATGGCCTGGCATTGTGAAGTGTAGTTGGCTGGATTAGCCAATCCAACAAATTCAATATGATCAAGGATCTGCAGTTTTTTTGCCTGCAGATATAAATCGTCCTTTAACGGGCCAATGCCAAGGATGTATAATTTGATGTCAGGAAACCTTGTAATTACCTGTGGCATTGCTTTTAACAGGTAAGTGTGACCTTTTATTTCTGAAAGCCGGCCAGCGATCATTATTCTTAGTTCACCAACTAATTGAATTTTATCTGAATCCTGTTGATTTGGTTTTATTCCGTGGTTAATAAATTTCATTTCATTTTTAACCAGTCCCAGGTAAGTATATAGTTGTGAAAGCGTTTTTGAAACGGCCACATTATTGTCTATTCTCCTGGTTATATATTTTGAAATGAAATAATAAAGATTGCGTTTTATCTTTTTGTTTCCAAGACCATATTGAAGTAAATAATTTTCTTCGTATCCATGTTTTGTTGAAAATAAAACAAGATGAGGTTGAAAAATCTTTTTGATTGCTACGGCAATAAAATCGGCCGAAAAAAGATGTGAATGCAGATGGTTGATCTGATTATTTTTTAGGTATTGATGGATGGAATAAGCACTTGATAGCAATGAAATCTTGACACTTAAGGGCAACAGGGTGATTTTAATTCCTAAATTCTTCATTTCGTTGCAATATTCTTTAAAGTCTGACAGGTTTTTTCGTGGACAGATGAAAATAGCTTCACAATCAATATTGTGCTTTTTTAGTTCTGGTAAAAGTTGAAGCAAATGTTTTTCTGCACCAAAAGGTCCTGAGGTATATATGAGATGGAGAATTTTCAAATGTATTATTTTAGAATCTAATGACTGTGGCTAAACTTGGTTTGATCAATTTGATTAGTATCCTCTAAATAATACTTATGACAAAAGACAGCAAAAGCTGCTACTGTCCAAAACCATGGATACCAAAAGTTTTCTATAAAATTATAATGCATCATGCCCGAAAAAATAGATATTAATAAAAAGAAGCCGAGCTTTGATTTAATTGTAACAGAATTCCAGAAAACATATAGGAGATATGTCGAGAAAAGAAAAAGGCCTAAATATCCTAGTTCGAATGTGAGAGAATAATATAACGACAGAATGGTGTTTGTTTCATCGAAACCCAGCAAAGTATATCCCGCAGGCCCTGTTCCAATTAGCTTATGAACTATATCCAGATTGAAAAATCTTTCGTAAAAGAAATTGATTCTTGCCTGCCTGTCATCAAATGAATTTGAATCCAATTTATCAGTAATGCTTAATATTATTAGTGCATAAAATGATAAGAAGTAATTAAATAATGCGACAATTATTGCAATTATTCCCGTAGTGAACAAGAATTTTTTCGTGTTTCTTTTGACGTATTGAATAAAACTCTTCATATAGAATAAAAGAGCCATTACGAAAGCTATAGGAATTAACACGAAGGATGCTGTACTCACTGTAAAAATGATACTCAAAACAACAGCAATGACGATAAGCGCTTTTGTAAGTTTAGACCAATTACATGCATGGGAAAAATATAAATAGTATATAGCCAGCGGACTTATCAATTCCAGCATGAAAGCAAAGTGTCCCGATTCAGGAGCGAAGCCCCTGGCTCTGTAAAAAATTCCTAAAACAGTTGCATTATAATAGGCTTCCGATTCCGTGGGCCTCGGAACATAATCATTCAAATTTATATTAAACAAATTAGCGAACATGAATTCAAGATTCGCGAAAAGCGCACTGATAATTGTCACGTAAGTTATTAGTCTCAGGACCTTTAAAAATAATTTTCTTTTGTCTTTTGCATTGAAGAACGAATATTTTACAGTTACATAAAATAGCAAAAAGGTCGACAGATATGCGACGGTGTGATTAAACGATTTTGCATCGCCGAACCCATTCAATAGAAAGGAAAGAATAACCAAAAACAAAAAAAGAAATATTATTATTATATCAAGGCCGATAAATCCATTGGGCAGTGAGAAAGTTTTCAGGATATTGATTACCATAAGGCAAAAAAGAATCGTTGAAAAGACAAGCGGAAATGTTACAATTTGGGTATAAGCAAATGCGGAAACAAAAGGAATCGTCAGAAGATAAAGGGATAAGAAAAGAGAAATCCAGTTATCTAAATTAGTTATTTTTTGTAGCCATGCCCCAGGTTTATTATTTTGTAATATATCCATAAGGAGTAATAAAAGTATAGTCTTGTGATTAATGAATATCTGTTATATCCATTTTGTTTCAGTATTTTTTTTCGTTCTAAATCAATTTTTCCACTTGCAGTAATACTTGCGGCGTGCATCCTGAAAGTTGAAATGTAAATGTCAAGATATTTTCCTTTATTTCCTTTAGATAGCGCTCTTAAAATATAATCGTAGTCAGAGGCATATTTATATTTTAGGTCATATCCTCCCAAAACACTATTAAGTGGCTTCGAAATAAAGAAACATGGATGGGGAACAAAAGTACCGTGAGTTGACAATAAAAGCTCTTTAAACTTTACGGGAAATAATTTCACCTTTTTAAACCCTGCCTCATTTAGTTTGATCATGTTACCATGGTAATAATCGGCTTTTGAAAGATCGATAAATTTTGAAACTTGCTCAATAGTTTCATTTGCTGCCAACATATCATCCGAGTTGAGAATCAATATATAATCGCCGGTAGCGATCGCCAAACCCTTATTAATCGCATGATACATTCCTTCATCGGGTTCTCTCAACCAATAGCTAATTTTTGATTCATATTTTTTTATGATGTCACAGGTTGAATCTGTTGATGCACCATCGATAATGATATATTCGATGTTCTTATAGGTTTGGTTAATCACACTTTCTATAGTTGAGGCAAGAAACTGTTCACTGTTTTTGCAAACCGTTATGATCGAAACTTTTAATCCGGCAGTGGCCATAATCTCAAATATATTTATTACTGGTGAGAGAAGTAATAAATCATTAATCTTGTTTAAAAGGTTTAATTATTTTCGCAATCTATGAATAAAGCGACAACCGCATGCTGGTTGCGGGTTGTTGAGTAGAGCCGTAAAACTGATCTTCGCGTATGACTCCAATTTTCAATTATATAATCACGATACATAATAAAGAGGATCTGATTGAAAGAGTTATGAATGCCGTCATCAAATGTTGTAATGAGAAGAGTTTTATTTATCCGGTTTTAGATGGCTGTACTGATAAATCTGAAGAGATAGTAGATAAAATAATTAAGGAAAATCCATCGGTCGCGATCACAAAAATAATAGTCAATGATGTACATGAAATCTTAAGTATTAATGCTGCATTAAAAGGCTCCAATCAATCTATCGAAGGGTATAACATCATTTTGCAGGACGACGTGATATTGTCCGATCAGCAAATTGAGAAAAAGGTAGTACAGCTTTATAAAAAAATGGGACCTCAACTTGGATATGTCTCTTTCAGATTAGGTGCTAATCTTAAACCTGATATTTTACAATCTACAGAAGGTGCTCCATTTAAAGATTATATTGAAAATGCATTTGGACACGGAACTCCTAAAAGCAAAGTATTATTTCCGGGACAATTTGCATTTCGGAAAGTGGCTATCAAAAGTCCGGTTTGCATTCCAACATTAATAGTGAACAAATATGGATTTTTAGATGAAAACTTGTCGCCCTGCTTTCACGACGATACAGAATATTGCTTAAGGATGTTGTTAGCAGGTTATAAAAATGGGGTATTTGGAATAGAATTTCATTCTGAGCTCGAATGGGGTGGTACACGTAAAACAAGTAATGATCGATTGTATCAGCATATTGTAAAAAATATGGACTATATCAGGACAAAATATCAAAAACAAATGAATACTATTCTCTCTATACCTGACGATGAAAAGGTTATAAATGTTGAAGGCCTTTTTGATCCAAAATCAAATAAAAAAGCACAAAATCAATACAGGATAAATAAGAGAAAAAGGATCAAATTTGAAACGCAACAATTAACGGTTATTGGGAAAATAAAATATCAAATTAAAAGTTTATTTAAAGAAATAATTTCTTAAAAAAAGTATCCTTCGAAAATCATGTTTAGAAAACTAAAATCACTTCTTTCAAGGACGAATTATTATTTTTCCAAAGTTAGAATTCAAAAATATTACAAAAACGTTGCCCTGCCTGAAATCAGCCAGTTGTATAAAAGCAGGAATGAGAAGTACAAGTATTTTCATCATTATTTTTGGAATCTTTCTCCAACATGGCTTTTGGAACATAGAAAATATTTTTCTCAACAAAAACGGGGATTTGGCGAAGATGCTTTTCACGCAATGTGGTACGTTATTTTTAAAGAGTTTCATCCGGTAAATATTCTGGAGATCGGCGTTTATAGAGGTCAGACCTTGTCTTTGTTTGCCTTGCTTGGCAATAACCTTAATTATGAACTGAATATAAATGGTATCAGCCCATTTACCTCTGCTGGTGATAATGTGTCGAAATATCTTGAAGAACTTAATTATTATGAAGATGTTGTTGAAAATTTTAGGTATTTTAATTTAAAATTGCCAATTCTTCATAAGGGGTATTCAACAGATACTGCGATGAAACAGGTGATTCAATCAGGAAAATGGGATTTGATCTATATTGATGGGAACCATGATTATGAAGTGGCGAAACAAGATTTTGACTTGTGTTCAGGTAGCCTCGTAAAAGGAGGATTGCTGGTAATGGATGATTCTTCACTGTATACCGATTTTAGACCACCATCATACGCTACTGCCGGTCATCCTGGTCCTTCACAAGTTGCTTCTGAAATTGACGATAGCCTTTTTAAAGAAATTTTGGCGGTTGGGCACAACAGGGTTTTTAAAAAATTACAATGAAAGTAAAATATCTTCCACACCAACCCCACTGCTTTGCATTTGGAGGATTTGATCTTCAAATGTTAAATACACTTAAAGCTGTGCAGGAGGTTGGAGTTGATGCAAGTAAACTAGATTTTTGGGAGAGGAAGAGCGATTTCGAAATCTTGCACGTTTGGGGTTTAGGTCCCCATAATTTTTCCACAATAGAATTTGCAAAGAAGGCCGGAAAAGTAGTGGTTGCCACCGTGTTGCTTCCTTATTATGATTCATTGCGTTCTAAAGTGGGCTATTATTACAGGTTTTGGCAGTCAATTGAATCAAAAAGGGTATTAAGAAAGATAGATCGAGTTGTTGTTCTAAATAACCTGCAATTTGAAATTCTTAGAAAGAGATTTAGTGTTCCTGCTTCAAAAATGAAAATAATACCAAACATTGTGGAAGAACCTTACTTTAAAACTCCGGTTTTCGATTTTAAGAAGAAGTATGGTATTGAAGATTATATTTTATCTACAGGTAATATTTGCAAAAGAAAAAATCAATATAACCTTGCATTAGCCTGTATCAACTTAAACAAAAACCTGGTAATTATTGGAAATGTTTTAGACGGAGAAGAAGAATATGGAAAGCTAATCAGTGATTTAACAACCAAACACCAAAACATCAGGTGGATTTCTTCCCTGGAGGCAGGCTCAGACGAATTGGTTGCCGGATATTATCACTGCAAAGCTTTTGCACTTCCCAGCAAAAGTGAAACCCAACCTATAAGTGCTTTAGAAGCAGTGGCCGTGGGAAAACCTTTATTGTTGCTTGACAGGGGCTATGCTCATCAATCATTTTATAAAAATGCTGTATTATCTAAATCCCCAAGTGTTGAAGGTATAATAAAGGGATTAGTAAAAGTGACGAGTATTTCCGGGTTAAAAAAGGAACCAGAGATTTATACTTGTAGAAAGGAAGCAGTTGGGCATTTATACAAAGATTTATATAATAGCTTATAACAGTATTTCGGATGCTCATTCAGCTGGGCGATAAGAGATCCCGGATTCTTTAAACAAGTTAATAATTATCAGGCTTATTAACAAAATGAATCCGCTCAGCACCGCGAATACGACTGCCATCTTTAACTTACCTGGTTTAATTTTCCTCATTGGATAATTGGGAGCATCGATTATCTGCAACAACGGAATACTTTGCAAATATTGAAAACGAGCCACTTCAAGATTTTTAAACATTTCTCCATAAGCGGCAGAATACACCTGCGCATTTGTTTGCTGTTTTAACAAGGGGACCTCAGCATTCGCCAATGGAGTATTTAGGTTGGCATCTTGTATCGCCGCTTTGTTTGCGATAGAAGCATCTAATTTTTGTTTCATGTCGGGAACTCTTTTTTCCAAAATCTCTAAAGTTTCACCAGCCTTTTTTGACCTGATTTCAGTATAAAAAGAATTGGTCTGTTCAATCAGTTTTTCGGTAAAATCTTTCGAAAATTTTTCGTTGTGGGAAGTTACCATTACCTCGTAAATATTAAGCCTTTTGTCAGGTTTGCGGGCAATAATGTTTTTGGTTTTAAATTTTAAATAGGTATTATAGAGTACGCTATCCTGTCCATAAGAAAATTCACTTCTGGGTTGGCCAGGATAGAATTTAATGAGACCTGGATGATCGTCAGTCGTGACCGGGTTTTCATTTTCCAGATAAAATTCAATTAGCGTCATTGGTTTGTTATCAAAGGTGTCGACAGCTAATAAAGTTCCTTCAATCATCCTCCTGCTTTCAATTATTTCAAGGATATTGTCTCCGGTGAAAACACTTTGTGATCCGCCAAGCGAAATACCAAATTGTGCTGCAAGTCCCATTGCTGAACTTCCTCCATTGGATCCTCCTTCATCAAGAGCGAAAGAAAGATAGCTTTGGTATTGGGTTTTATGGGAAAGTGCATAAAGATATCCGGCAACTGCCCCAACAAGGCCAATGAGTAAAAAGAGCCACCACTTTCTGAAAATGCTCCTTATTAACTTATTAATAATTATACTTTCTGAAGGATTACGAGGTTCGCTAAATGTTCCATTTTCCTGCGAAGTCATAGTAGAAAAATTAGATGTTACAATTTAAGGACATTTGCAATTATTCCAAGAGATGATACCATTAGTGCGAACTCTGCCACGCTTAAGCGCTGCCTGTTACTTTTTTCCTTTTGAGGAACAAATATCTCAGAGCGGGGAACAACTTTCGGGTAAGTTTTAAACCACAAGAAGTGCTTTACAGATGCAGCCTTCCCATCAGGATAAATAACCAACGCACTTGATTTGCGGGCGTAATTTGTAAAATTACCGGCCTGCTGAACATAATACTTTAAATTTTTGTCAGGCGTGTAGGTCACAATGGTAGGAAAATAAACTTCCCCTGATACTTTTACAAGATTTGATCTTCGTTCAACCGAAAGTATGTCTCCATCTTCCAGAGTCAAGTTGTCAGCGCTTCCAGGTTTATTTAAAGCCTTGTGTAAATCAACACTTATTAAATCGTAAGTCTTATAAACCTCATCTCTTAACCTGGGATTTTGAACAAGGCTGTCAGAATTAATATTTAAAATCCTTTGGAAGAGTGCTTCCTTTTCTTCTTTAGTCAGGTTAGATTTTATCCTCCTTCTTATGCTAATCGAATTGCTATCTGCTGAGGCGATAAAACCACCAGCCCGTTTAATTATATTACTGATCTTATCCTGGCTATTTTCCAAGGCATATTTGCCGGGGCTTTTAACAGCACCTAAAATAAGAACCGTACGTTGAGGATTATACCCGGGCAGCTTTTTCACTATTACCATATCTGAAGGCTCTAATACAACATCCTCGTAATCCTTTGATGCAAGGTTGACTGTAATTACTTGTGTTTCATCGTAATTTAGCTCGTTAACACTTGCATTTCGAATCCTTCTTGAAATTTCAATATTTGTAGAATCGCCCGATTCGGAAATGCCACCGGAAGCAACTAACAAATCCCTTAAGGACAAATTTTTCCTCCATCTGACTTTACCAGGTGCTCTTACGTTTCCTTCTATAAGTACATAATTGCTGTCCTGGAATTCAAATAAAGAATGTACAGCAACAGAATCATCTTTAACAAGAAAAATGTCTTTATTGCTTTCTTTTAAAGAATCAAGATCAACTGAAAGGATGGAGGGTAGTTTGTTGTGCAGAAGCCTGAAGATCGAGATTCTGCCTGTGTAAGCATCCCTTGTTAGCCCGCCGGCTTTTTTAACTAACGAATCTAATGTTAGTCCCTCTGATAATTGATAAGGTCCGGGCCGCAAAACTGAACCTGAAATCACGACCCTGTTTTCAAACTCATCCTGCAATTTTCTTACAATATATTGATCACTGCCGCTTGTCTTAAAACTACTGTACTGATCCGATTCAAGATCTATTATCTTTTTTTCCGTATTTGTAATTCTGATAACAGTCACTGCTCCCCTATATGCCTCATCAGTAAAACCGCCACTATATTTTAATAGATCATCGAAAGTTTCGTTATCAAGCATTTCATATTTTCCTGCTCTTTTTACATCACCTGAGAGGGTAACTCTTTTTTTATAGTAGGGAATTCTTATCACGTCTCCTTCCTGGAGAAGAATGTTATCTTTTTGATTGCCATCCACTAAAAAATCATAAAGGTCGGCAGTCGTTTTTACTTTGTTACCCCTGATAACCTGTATGGAACGGAAACTTCCCATTTTTGAAGGGCCGCCACATAAGTAAAGAATATTGTAAAGCGTGGTTAAAGATGAAACTGTGAAAGTTCCCGGCTTTTTTGCTTCGCCGATCACTGTTACCCTGATACTTCTTATTTTACCCAATGTAACCAGAACTTTTGTTTTGCCCGTGTTGATCGCCTTGTAAATGGTTGTCGCGAGTTTGTTTTTGATTTTTTCACTGGCCTCTTCGATACTTAAGCCATTTATATAAAGCGGACCGACATTTGGGATATATATTTCCCCGCTTTCATTGATCGTTAGATCGTATTTTTTTTCACTATAACCATAAACAGAAATTATCAATTGGTCATCCGGTCCCAACACATATCCTACAGGTGCGGGAATCCTCAGGTTCGGTTCAAAAACAAGGCTATTGGATGTAAAAAGTTCGGAACCGAAAATAGATTCATCATTTTGGAACTTTTGAATATTCTTGTTTAATCCGCTGGAATCATATGGATGAGGAATGTCGGATGTTTCCACCTGGTCATTTTGAGAGGCTATATTCACTTTTTTTTCAGCCAATGCATCAAGTCTTTCACGAAGTTTTAAAACTTCTGATTCCGGTAACCCTTTTTGAGCAACCATCTTATACAACTGAGTTTCGGTAAGTCCGGATTCCATGGCTTTATTGTAAAAAGCCATAATTTGGTTGTCACTATAGTCGTCAATATTGACTTTACTTAAATCCTGGGCTTCAAATAAACTATTTTGAGCGTGCAGTTGGTTTGAACAAAATAGTAATACGAATAAAACAAATAGTACTCTTTTGACTATTTTCATTATTTTCTTCATAAAAAGATTTCTATGGCAGTATGAATCAGAGGGCTAAAATTGCAAGCTAAGGTAATAATATTTTGCGTTCCATCTACTTCTCAAAGGCAATGAAACCTGCTTTCTGCAATCGTGAAATTAATCGTTACAATATTTAAACAGCAATTGATTAAAATTAAATATGGCGCCTTCTATTTGTTCACTGCTAAAATTTGGTACTTAAAAATTTCGTATGTCATGCACCAACTGAATCGCCTTTCTTGTTTCCATCAGAGGAAATCCATTTCCGGCTAAAATGTTTTGGTAGGATTTTGTGTGCAATTCGGTGAAACCATCACTAAATTCAAATGATTCGCCATCAATATCCAAAGTGCGGTATGTACGCTTTCCTTGGGTTTTTATTTCTTCAGGCAAATTGTTGTAGTCGATGCTCAGTTTCCAGTTTACAGTTGCGTTTTCCAGTTCAAGCACCCCTGATGCAGTTGAGTGTGAATGTTCGTTCACAATATTTTCTCTTACATCCCCAAAAATCCACATCAGCATGTCAAAAAAATGAACCCCAATATTGGTAGCAATACCACCGCTTTTCTGAATGTCACCTTTCCAGCTTGCATAATACCAATGGCCGCGGCTGGTTATGTATTCAAGATTTACCTCGTGTTTTTTACCTTTCGTTTCAGATTCAATTTTTTCTTTTAAAGAAATAATTGAAGGATGCAAACGCAATTGCAAAATGGTAAAAATTTTATTGCCCGTTTCTTTTTCAATTTCTGCCAAGGCATCAATATTCCACGGATTCAAAACCACTGGTTTTTCACATATAACGTTAGCGCCTACACGCAAACCAAAACGAATGTGTGCATCATGCAAATAGTTGGGACTACAAACACTCACGAAATCTGTTTTTATTCCTTTGCGTTTCAACTTTTCAATATGCCGGTCAAAGCGCTCAAACTCAGTGAAGAAATCCGCTTCAGGAAAATAACTGTCCAAAATTCCAACTGAATCATTTTTGTCTAAAGCAGCTATAAGTTTGTTATTGGTATCTTTTATGGCCTTCATGTGCCTTGGAGCGATGTAGCCGCCCGCTCCTATCAATGCAAAATTTTTCATCAATTATTTTATTCTTTTAACTCGGTTATTCTCCAGTAAATATTCTTGTTGGCTTTCTGGACAAATGGCTTTATTTTCTGAATTGAAATTTAATTTGTGCCCGTATTCGCTCATCCAGCCGGTCTGTCTCCCTGGGTTGCCAACAATTAATGCATAAGCCGGAACGTCCTTGGTAACAACAGCTCCTGCACCAATAAATGCGAATTCGCCTATGGCATGGCCACAAACAATTGTGGCATTTGCGCCAATGCTTGCTCCTTTTTTGATCAGTGTTTTTTTATATTCGCTTTTTCTGCTGACTGCACTTCTGGGGTTTATTACATTAGTAAGTACCATGCTTGGTCCCAGGAAAACATCATCCTCACAAATAACGCCTTCGTAAATGCTTACATTGTTTTGCACGCGCACATTATTTCCTAAAACTACTTTTGGCGAAACCACTACGTTTTGCCCGAGATTGCAATTCTTTCCAATCACTGAACCGGACATAACATGACTGAAATGCCAGATCCTGGTGCCTTCACCTATTTCTACATTTTCATCAATGAAAGAAGAAGGATGAACGAAATAACTCATGAATTCTATTTTACAATATTTTTTAAATATTCTCCGTAGCCGCTTTTCTCAAATTTCTTTGCAAGGACCATTAATTGTTCCTTGTTAATGAAGTTCATCCTGTAAGCAATTTCTTCAAGGCAACCGATTTTAAAACCCTGCCGCTTTTCGATCACTCTTACAAATTCAGTTGCATCATGAAGCGATTCAAAAGTACCAGTATCGAGCCAGGCAAATCCGCGATTTAAAACGGAAACCTTCAGCTTTTTATTTTCAAGATACTTTCTGTTCACATCCGTTATTTCATATTCTCCACGAACTGAAGGAGCTATGTTTTTTGCAATTTCCACAACAGAATTATCATAAAAATACAAACCCGGAACGGCATAATTTGATTTTGGATTTGATGGCTTTTCTTCAATGCTCAAAGCCACATTATTTGCATCAAATTCAACAACGCCATATCTCTCCGGATCGCTCACGGGATAAGCGAAGATGACTGCCCCATCAGGATCGGCTGACGCCTGAAGCAATTTTGAAAATCCGCTTCCATAAAAAATATTGTCCCCCAAAACCAAAGCAACTGAATCGTTTCCAATAAATTTTTCACCAATAACAAAAGCTTGCGCCAGGCCATTTGGCTTTTCCTGCACTTCGTATTCCAAATGGCAACCCCATTGTTTGCCGTCGCCAAGCAGGCGCTGAAATTGTGATTGATCTTCAGGTGTAGTAATGATCAGCACTTCCCTGGTGCCGGCGAGCATCAGTGTTGATAATGGATAATAGATCATTGGCTTGTCGTAAATCGGCATTAACTGTTTGCTGATGCCCATCGTAATTGGATACAATCTTGTGCCGGAACCGCCTGCTAGAATTATTCCCTTCATCAGTTATCTCTTTTCGTATTGTTCTTCGTAATATTTCTGATAATTTCCGCTGGTTACATCATTGAGCCATTCACTGTTGTCCAAATACCAATCAATCGTCTTTGACAACCCTTCTTTAAACTGTAAAGATGGCTGCCAACCTAATTCTTCCTTCAGTTTGGTTGCGTCTATGGCATAACGTAAATCGTGGCCCGCACGGTCTTTTACAAAAGTGATCAATTTTTCTGAAGCACCTTTTTCGCGTCCCAACTTTTCATCCATCTGCCGGCACAATTCCTTAATGATGTCAATGTTTTTCCATTCATTATGCCCGCCGATATTGTACGTTTCGCCAACCTTTCCTTTGTGCATGATCGTGTCAATCGCTCTTACATGATCTTCTACAAACAACCAATCGCGCACATTTTCACCTTTCCCATAAACAGGAATCGGCTTGTTGTTGATAATATTATGAATCGAAAGAGGGATAAGCTTTTCAGGAAAATGAAACGGTCCATAATTATTCGAACAATTAGAAACGATTACGGGCAATTTGTAAGTGTGATAATAAGCCCTTACAAAATGATCTGAAGAAGCTTTGGAAGCGGAATAAGGACTGCGAGGATCGTAAGGAGTCTCTTCAGTAAAAAATCCGGTTTCGCCCAAACTGCCATAAACTTCATCAGTCGAAATATGATAAAATAATTTTCCTTCATAATTATTGTTCCACTGTTCTTTGGCCACCTGCAAAAGCGAAACAGTGCCCAAAACATTGGTTTTTACAAATGCCAGAGGATCAGATATCGAACGGTCAACGTGACTTTCAGCAGCAGTGTGCAACACATTGGTGAAATGATATTTTTCAAAAAGATTCTTCACCAACTCCATATCAAGAATGTCTCCTTTTACAAAAGTGTAATTCGCTTTTCCTTCAATATCCTTTAAATTTTCCAGGTTGCCCGCATAGGTTAATTTGTCAAGATTTACAATGGTATAATCAGGATATTTATTGACCAAAAATCGGGTAAGATTTGAGCCAATAAATCCGGCACCGCCAGTCACTAAGATCACTTTTTGCATTAAGTTTCAAATTTGAATAGCTGCAAAAGTATTGATTAATTCTTGCTTTTATATTGATGGAGAATCGTGGGAAATTGAACTTTCTTAGGAAGAAAACAGATTCGAAAAACTATTTGAGCAAACGAACTTTTTTGAAGGGATGTTATTTTATAAGAATCAATTAACAAGAGGTAGGGAAAGGCAAACTTTTCCAATTTACCTTTGCGGGTATGCATTATGCTTCAGTAGAAAATTTGACGAAATCATTCGGTATCCGAACTCTTTTTAAAGACATTAGTTTTCACATCGAAGAAGGAGATAAAATTGCTTTTGTGGCGCGAAACGGAAGTGGTAAATCCACATTGCTAAAGATCATTGCTGGTCTTGAACCGCCCGACAGTGGAACGGTCTGGATTCATAAAGATGTGAAGGTAATTATGCTGCAACAGGAAAGTGCTTTTGAAAATGATTTATCTATTTGGGATAATATTTTAAAACTCGAAAATCCTGTCGTTAAGTTGGTAAAAGAATATGAGATGCTTTTGGAAGACCAAGAGCCGGATACTAATCGTATCAATGAACTTTTGACAGGGATTACAGAAGCGAATGCCTGGACTTTTGAAAGTGACCTGAAACAAATTTTGGGTAAATTGAATCTTCATCACCTAAATGAACCGGTGAAAAACCTGAGTGGTGGCCAACGTAAAAGAGTGGCGCTGGCGCAGGCTTTGATTGATGCTCAATTGCACGAAGGTAAATGTCTATTGATTCTTGATGAACCGACAAACCATCTTGATGTGGAAATGATTGAATGGCTTGAAAGTTTTTTGTCGACGAACAAAAGCACTTTGCTGCTCGTTACGCATGATCGTTATTTTTTAGATGCAGTTTGTAATGAAATTTTGGAACTGGATGATGAACAATTGTATGTGTACAAAGGTGATTACGATTATTTTCTTGAACAAAAATCCCTGCGGCAGGAAGTGCAACAAAGCGAATTGTTGAAGGATAAAAATATCTACCGCAAAGAACTGGAATGGATGCGAAAGCAACCAAAAGCACGAACTACAAAATCAAGGAGCAGGCAGGATGCTTTCGCGGAATTGCAGGAAAAAGTAGGCCGCAAAAAAGAAGAAGCAGAAGTTACACTGCAGGTGAAAATGACACGACTTGGAGGCAAAGTTCTGGAGATGAAAAAGGTGAATAAGTCTTATGATGATAAGGTGATCCTGAAAGGCTTTGAATATACTTTTAAAAAAGGAGAACGTGTTGGAATCGTTGGAAAAAACGGAACGGGCAAATCAACATTTTTAAAAGTCGCGTTAGGAATTGTTGGGCCTGACAGTGGAAAAATCAATCACGGCGAAACTGTTGTTTTTGGCAATTTTTCCCAGGAGGGTTTGCAATACAAGGAAGACAAAAGAGCGATTGAATATGTGAAAGATTTCGCAGAATTTTTTCCGCTCGCCGATGGAAGCAAGATCAGTGCTTCGCAATTCATGGAGAAATTTGGATTTACTGCTCAACAACAATTTACGCCTTTGAGTAAATTAAGTGGTGGCGAAAAAAGAAGATTGCATTTGTTAAGTGTACTTTTCAGAAATCCCAATTTTTTGGTTTTGGACGAACCGACGAATGATTTGGATTTGCAAACCTTGAGAACATTGGAAGAGTTTCTACAAGACTTTCCCGGTTGTATCCTGATCGTAAGTCACGATCGTTATTTTATGGATCGTTTGGTAGATCATCTTTTTGTTTTTGAAGGAAATGGCGCTATCAAAGATTTTCCCGGAAATTATTCCCAATACAGAATTTGGAAGCAGGAAGAAGAAAGCAATACTCAGAGTAATGATGGCAAATCCTCAAAAGCTTCAACCGAAAATCAAAAGCCTTCGGATAATAGTAAACTGAAATTTTCTTATAAAGAAAAAAGAGAGTTTGAAAATTTAGAAAAGGAAATTGCAGCCCTGGAAAAAGAAAAAAAATCTTTAGAAGAAAAACTTGGTTACAGTTCAACTGAATTTGATGAGTTGCAAAAAGCTTCAGAAAGGATTGGAAACATTATACAGCTTTTGGATGAAAAGGAAATGCGCTGGCTGGAGCTGAGTGAAAAATCAGGCATATAAAGAATTAAAGAACCGGCAAATATTTATAAATGAAAAACTGGTATGCATCAGATTTGATTTTTAATTCGCTTTATCCAAAGCCTGTACAGGAAGTTGCCGAAAAACATTGGACTCCGATCGCTGTTGCAAAAAAATCGGCCGCATTTCTTGCAACTTCAGATGATGTTAAAGTTCTCGATATTGGAAGCGGTGCCGGAAAATTTTGTTTGGTTGCTGCACATGAACATCCGCTTACCCGATTTGTTGGCGTCGAACAAAGATCAAACCTGGTGCAGCTTTCAACAGATCTGGCCGAGGTGCTTGAACTTGAAAATGTGACTTTCCTATGTGAAAATATTTGCAACGTTGACTTTGATGAGTTTGATAATTTCTATTTCTATAATTCTTTTTATGAAAATGTTCCCGGTACGCAAAAAATTGATTCAAGTATAAAATACTCGGAAGATCTGTACAATTATTACAACCGTTTTTTGTATCGGCAATTGAAGAAAAGACCTTCCGGGACAAGGCTCGTAACGTATCATAGTTTTGGAATTGAAGTTCCTTCAGATTATGAAGTGGTGCATACAGATTATAATGAATTCCTGAAATTTTGGGTAAAAATTTAATTTGGAACAATGAAATTTCAACGCTTTTTACTAATTGCTTTTATTGTTTTTTTCTCAGCGATTCAAACTGGCTTTTTGTTTGGCCAAAAAGTAAACAAAGGAATTGTACGAATTGTTTTTTTACCTGGTCATCCTGCTAACCAATTCGTTCCTTTTCAAAATATTGGCGGCGCCATTGATGGGCATTTTAAAGGAGACATTGATAAAATGCTTACCCAATCTAATATTGCAGAAATGAAACAAGCCGGATTAAAACCGGTTAGTTATCGCTTGAGAACAGAACTTGCAGGGGAAACGTGGCATTGGAATCCAAAGGGAAAATGGAGCGATAGGGTGAATCAACAAGGATATTGGATTTCAGATACTACAAGCAATCAACCCATTCGACTTTCTTATGGTTATCGTTTACCACGCAGGGGAAATACGCATGATCAGGCTAACGACGATGGTTACTCGAAAATCACAGACGGCGATACTTCCAGCTTTTGGAAAAGTAATCCTTATCTTGATTCATCTTACACGCATGAATCGAATGATCTTCATCGGCAGTGGGTGATTGTTGATCTCGGAAAAAACTACAGGGTAAATGCGGTTAAAATTAATTGGGGTAATCCTTATGCACTAAATTATAAAGTTGAATTTGCCAAAGGTTACGATCCTCAATATTTTGATCCGTTTGAACCCGGAATCTGGCATTCGTTTTCAAACTATCAAATTGATAACAGTAAACAAAGAAAGGATGCGAAAAAAATTTCTGCTAATCCTGTTTCAATAAGGTTTATAAGAATTTCATTTTCCCAGAGTTCTTACACTTCATGTCCTGTAAATTCTGTTGATGCCAGGGATAAATTAGGCTTCGCGATAAAAGAAATTGAAGTTGGATTTTTAGACGACAAAAGTAATTTTCATGATTATGTTCATCATGCTGCCGGTCACAAACAGAGTGTTGTTTACGTTTCATCAACTGATCCATGGCACACGGTAAAAGATAAAGATGAAAATACAGAACAACCGGGAATTGATCGCTTTTTTTCGGATGGAGTTACTTCCGGTTTGGCTGCAATGATTCCCGCTGCCCTTTTATACGATACGCCTGAAAATGTTTTGTCCCTGTTCAAATACATCCGGTCTAAAAATTATCCGGTTAATGAAATTGAAATGGGCGAAGAACCGGAAGGGCAATTAGTTGCGCCAACAGATTATACGGCTTTGTATCTCCAGATGGCAAAGCGGTTAAAAAGTTTTGATGGAAATTTAAAGTTCGGTGGACCTTGTTTTGCATCGCTTTCTTCAGATGAAGAAGACATCACCACTTTTACGGAAGCGAAATGGACCAAACTTTTTTTAGAATATTTAAATAGTCATAACGCGATTGGTCTCTTTAACTTTTTTTCATTCGAATGGTATCCGTTCGATGACCTTTGTGCGTCTTCAGCTCCCCAATTGGCTGCTGCTCCCGGAATGCTTTCTACAGCAATGAAAAATATCAAAAATGTTCTTCCGGCAAATATTCCAATGTATGTTACTGAATATGGTTATTCGGCTTATGAAGGGAAATCTGAAGTTGAAATCCAAGGTGCATTAATGTATGCAGATATTCTTGGAAAATTCCTGGAGCTCGGAGGTAAAAAAAATTTTTTATATGGTTACGAACCTGCCTTTCTGCAACAATCATCCAATTGCGGCTATGGAAATAATATGCTGCTTGGTTTGAGTGACAGTGGGAAAATTAATTATAAAACCGCCGCCTTTTATGGCACTCAAATAGTAACAAAGTATTGGGCACAACCCTCGGATTCTTTGCTTGAAGTTTTTCCCGCGAATTGTAATATTAAAAACAGGAAAGATCAAACGCTTGTTTCTACTTATGCACTTTGTTCTCCCACAGGAAAATGGTCGATATTGCTTATAAATAAAGACCCGAAGAAAGAGATTAGTGTTGATGTAAAAATTGAAGATGCTTTGGATAAAAAAATCATTTCGTTTGTCCCTCACCGTTTGATTCAATACAGCGGAAATCAATATGAGTGGAAAGCTAATGGAAGGAATGGACATTCGGAAAAAAGTGCCCCGCCGGAATTCCGAAAGATCGATAGTGCTTCCAATATTTCGTTGCCGCCTTTTTCAATAACGGTAATCAACTAAAATAAAAAATTGCGTTTTTTCTTTGATTACTGGTTTGTTTTTTGTCACATTTAGTTTTTGATAAATGAGTATTAAAAGCAAAATAATAACTTCGACCTATCCAATTTGGATAAGGATCTTAAAATTGACAGGAATGGGAATTACAATTTTTGAAAATAAAGAAAACATAGCAGCGCCTCAAAGTTTTTATTCTTTAAAAGCTACTTTAAACAATGGTGAAGAGATCTCATTTGAAAAATTTAGAAATAAAAAAGTACTGATCGTAAATCTTGCATCACAATGTGGTTACACACCACAATATGAACAGTTGCAGGAATTGTATGAAGAAGCTAAAAACCTTGTCATACTTGGCTTTCCTGCCAATAATTTTGGAGGACAGGAACCGGGAACTGACGAAGAAATAGGAAGCTTTTGTAAGTTAAATTATGGAGTTACATTTCCTTTATTTCAAAAAGCAGATGTTATTGGCGAAAACAAACAACCTGTTTATCAATGGCTGACAGACAAAACGAAAAACGGCTGGAACGAAGCCGAACCGCAATGGAATTTCTTTAAATACCTGGTAGATAAAAATGGAAATCTTAAAAGTGTTTCATCTTCTTCCGTTTTGCCAGTTGATATAAAACTTTGATGTATGAACAAGAGTTTTAACTGTTGTTTTTGAAATAAATAGCTACAAAGCATTCAGCAAAAGTTTCGTTTTGATATATATGCGCAATCTGCGCATAATTTTCCCCTAAACAGATCTTTGAAACATTTTTCGTTTTTTCTTTTGGAACATAGCCGATTAGTTGCTTATTGCAGATCACTTTTATTGCGTTGCTGTCATAACTATTTGTCGGTTCTGCTAACAGTTCAACTTCATCACCCACTTGGCAGTTACTAAGATGTGTTCTGTAAGAGGCTATTTGCAAACCCTTTACATCAAATTTGTATACTCTTTCATTCGGATCGATTAAATCAGCATTCGTTAAGCCGGTATTTTTTCTTGAATGCTTAAGCAGGAAGTAAACGACTAAAGTTAATATTAGTAAAAACCAAAACATGACGCTTTCGTTTAATTAAAAACATATCTTTTCTAAACTGGGCATTTTTCATGGTAGTTGATCAGTTCGATCGGCGTTTTTTCAAATTCATATCCTGAATAGTGTTTCACAATTTCATCCAAAACCTCAAGGATCTCTTCCGGCTCTTTTAGTGTAACCAGTTTTGAACGGTATTCTTTTATGTTCGGCATTCCTTTTAAATAATTGGTGTAATGTCTTCTCATTTCATTGATGCCAACAACCGGTCCTTTCCAATCAAAAGATTTCAATAAATGTTTTTTGCACACTTCCACTCTTTCTTCAATCGTAGGCGGAGGAAGGATTTCGCCGGTCCTTACGTAGTGCGTGATTTCTTTGAAGATCCATGGATAACCGATTGCGGCGCGACCAATCATAATTCCATCAACCCCATATTTGTTTTTATATTCTACCGCTTTTTGAGGTGAATCAATATCGCCGTTTCCAAAAATCGGAATTTTTATTCTCGGGTTTTCTTTCACTTTTCCAATCAGTTCCCAATCGGCACTGCCTTTATACATTTGTGTTCTTGTGCGCCCGTGAATGGCAAGTGCCTTGATGCCAACGTCCTGCAATCTTTCCGCAACTTCTTCAATATTTTTTGAATTTTCGTCCCAACCCAATCTTGTCTTGACCGTGACCGGAAGAGAAGTGCTTTTAACCACTGCTTCTGTCAGTCGCACCATCAATGGCAGATCTTTCAAAACTCCTGCGCCTGCGCCTTTGCTGACAACTTTTTTTACCGGGCAACCGAAATTGATATCGAGCAGATCGGGGTTGGTTGTATCAACTATTTTTGCAGCGAGCGACATGCTGTCTTCATCGCCTCCGAAAATTTGAATGCCTACCGGTTTTTCATAATCAAAAATATCGAGCTTCCTTTTGCTTTTGATCGCATCACGGATCAGTCCTTCACTGCTGATAAATTCAGTGTACATAAGATGTGCGCCGTTGTCTTTACAAACTGCACGAAACGGCGGATCACTCACATCTTCCATCGGCGCGAGCAAAAGAGGAAAATCGGGAAGCGATATGTTACCTATCTGTATCAATACTTTTAGCTTTTTTAAAACGTTCAGGGAATTTGAAAAATTTCAATTTGTTGATTCTTCGGCAATCCCAAAATTTTGGCTGTAAATTTACGACCTTAAATATTGGGATAATGATGATAGACAGAAATTCGAGAAATTTTAGCTTTCCTTCTCAACTTGCGATTTTGCTGGGTTTGATAGGTGGCGGACTGATCATTGGCGCTGTTGTTTCTTTTGTGATTTGGCTTGCAATGACTGGAAGAGGAATTGCTACGATGCAAACGGATATTTTCAATCCCAGATATTATGGCGCCATCATGTGGATGCAGGCCGTCTCGACTTTTATGATGTTTTTCCTGCCGGTTTATTTTTTTGCGCTCATCTGTTATCGAAATCCGATAAAATTCATTGGCTTTAATACACGATTCAATTCCAGACAGGTTTTGATCCTGATGGCGATTGTTTTGCTCACATTTCCATTATCTGGCGCATTGGCAGAGTTGACTAAAATGATCCCAATTTCAAAATCTTGGCAGGTGTATTTCAAAGCAAAGGAAGCTGCACGCGCGGCTCAGGAAAAGGCGCTGATCAATATAAATACTTTTCCGAAGTACATCGTTTCAATGATCATCATTGCTTTGCTTCCTGCGATCTTTGAAGAAGTGTGTTTCAGGGGAGGAATTCAGAATATTCTGACGAGATGGTTTAAAGGGCCTTGGGCTGCAATCATTCTCACCTCAATTATCTTCAGTGCGGTTCACATTTCCTATTATGGTTTTTTAGTTCGTTTTGTGCTTGGTGTTTTTTTGGGGTTTGCGTTTTATTACAGCGGAAGTTTGTGGCTATCAATAATCTTCCATTTTTTATACAATGGGTTGCAAGTGACTGCGCTTTATTTCTCTACAAATTCGGCAGGAAAAGTTCCTGATAATGCAAAAGACCTTGAAGGAAGTTTTCCTTTGTGGGCGGGCGTTGTTGCGCTTGTATTGATCATTTATGCTTTTATGAAATTCCGAGAAATTTCTATACGCGAGCAGGAAAAATATGTAATGCCTGAAGAAGATCCCGATGACTATCACAACTGGATTACCAAAGAATCTTAAAAATATTTAATGGCCTTCGACCGAAAGACTTTTAGAACAAGAACGATAACCGCAATTGTTTTTTCGATAATAATGCTCGCCGGTTTGTTGTGGAACAAATGGAGCTTTATTGTTTTGTTTACAATTATTCATTTTGGCTGCTGGAGCGAATTTATTCCCCTGGTGAAAAGAATTGATCCTGTGAATTATAAATCCAAAAGCTTGCTGGGACTTCTTTATATAACACTACCGGTTTTTTTGATGATCTGGATGCGTGTAAATAATTTCAATGATTTACCGGATAATTATTTAAAGGTAATTCCGTGCACCATTGTTTTTTCAATCTGGATAAATGATACGATGGCTTACATCGTTGGCTCTTTGATTGGCAAAACGCCTTTGTCTTCTGTTTCACCCAAAAAAACACGGGAAGGAACAATTGGCGGCGCCTTACTTTGTGTCATCGTGATAAGTGTTGTTGGTTCCTTGACACATTTTTATTCTGTTTATACCTGGATCGTAATAAGCTTTTTTTGTGCAGTCTTTGGCACTTTGGGGGACTTGCTTGAAAGTAAATTAAAACGGCTCGCTGACGTTAAAGACAGCGGCACATTAATGCCGGGGCACGGCGGATTTTTAGACCGCTTCGATTCGATGCTGGTCGCTATTCCATTTATTTTCGTTTATTATGCGATTTTCATTGCTTGAAGAAATGGAACATCTGTCAGCATCAGTTTTTATATTTGTAATTCAAAAGTAGTTAATGAACATTCATAAAGAAGGGTACCGTACGATTGCCATTGCGGTTTTGTTTTTTGGTGCCGTCAATATTATTTTCTTTTATTTTTTCAGCGCACGAATGCCTTTTTTATCGTGGGTGGTGTTTGGTGTCACGCTGGTGGTTTTAATGTTTATCATTTCCTTTTTCAGATCACCTAAAAGAGCATTTATTGTTGCGCATCACCAGGTAATTTGCCCAGCTGATGGGAAAGTGGTTGTGATTGAAGAAACGCATGAACCCGAATATTTTAAAGACAAAAGATTGCAGGTTTCAATTTTTATGAGTCCTGCAAACGTTCATATCAACAGGATCCCGATGTCGGGGAAAGTACAATACAGCCAATATCACAAGGGAAAATACCTCGTGGCCTGGAATCCCAAATCTTCCACAGAAAATGAAAGGCATTCCGTAGTTATTAAAAGCGATAGTGCAGAAATTTTAGTAAAACAAATTGCAGGTGCAATGGCCAAGCGAATTGTAAATTATTTGAAAGTAGGCGAAAGCGTTTCGCAGGGAACAGAAATGGGTTTTATAAAATTCGGTAGCCGTGTAGATGTTTTATTGCCTGTCGGGACAGAATTAAATGTCTCGCTCAATCAAAAAGTTAAAGGCGGAGTTACCGTCTTGGCAACGATTGATACACTCATTCCTGTAGATGAGGCTGATCTTCCTGTTGACAGTGCTTCCTCTGTTTAAACAGTAAACAAACCTTTAACCCTTTTTTTATTTTTCTAAATCCGTATAAAATGCCATTTAATTATTTGGAAAGTGTGATAAAATATTTTCGCCAACAAAAATCTTTAGGCGACAAAACAATTGAACAATTATCTGAAGAAAATTTGTTGTGGCAATACAATGAAAACAGCAACAGCATCGCCATAATTGTAAATCATTTGTGGGGAAACATGCTTTCTCGCTGGAGCAATTTTTTAACGGAAGACGGAGAAAAAGAATGGAGGAATCGTGATACAGAATTTGAAAAAGTTATTTCTTCAAAAGAAGAATTGATCAAAAAATGGAATGAAGGCTGGCAATGCGTTTTAGACGCATTGAAATCTTTAAAAGAAGAAGACCTTTCCAAAACAATATTTATCAGGAAGGAGCCGCACAATGTTGGCGATGCGATAAACAGGCAAATGGCACATTATTCAAATCACGTGGGCCAAATTGTTTACATCGGTAAAATGGTGCTGGATGAAAAATGGAAATCGCTCTCGATTCCGAAAGGAAAATCGAAAGATTTCAATAATAAAATGATGTCAGGAAAATAGGAAAGTTAATCAAAAAATCCGTTCCAACTCTTTTAAATGACGTATGGTGTAGGTTGGTTTTGCCACACATTCTTCGTTGATGTGGTTCACAAAAATAGAATCCATTCCGGCGTTCATTGCTCCTAAAATATCTGCCTCCACATTGTCGCCGATCATAATGCTTTCATCGCATTTGCAACCTGCTTTGTTCATCGCATATTCAAAAATTTCTTTTTTCGGTTTTACCGAATTGGAAGTTTCTGAAGTGATGACATGAGTAAAATATTTTGTAAGGCCGGAGCTGTTCACTTTTAACTGCTGGGTTTTTTCAAAACCGTTTGTAATAAGGTGAAGCTGGTATTTTTTATCAACAAGATATTCAAGAATTTCGTAGGTATAATCGAAAACTCTTTTTTTCGTCGGCAATACTTCCAGAAAATATTCGCTCATGTCTTTGGCGAGTTTTTCATCGGCAATATGAAAATCGAGCAGCGTACGCCACATCCTGCGCCACTTTAATTCTTCGACAGAAATATATCCTTTTTCGTAGCGGCTCCAGAGAATTTTATTATGGTTCAGGTAAATATTGTAAAACTGATCGAAGGAACCAATCGCCTTTGATTCCAGTTTGAAAAAGCCATAAAGTTCAGTGAGAGATTCTTCCGCATTGGCATTAAAATCCCACAGTGTATGATCAAGGTCGAAAAAAAGATGTTTGTATTTCAAATAAATCTAATTTAAAATTGTCGACGTAAGATTCTTAGATTTGCCTGATACCTAAAAACGAATTTGTAAGATGAATATTGTAATCACCGGCGGTAGCAAAGGTATGGGAAAAGCGATGGCCGAAAAATTTGCCTCATCCAAAAATAACATTTTCATTACCTCAAGAAACGAAAAGGAACTGGCAGAAACAGCAGGGGAGTTGAACGATAAATTCAGCGCGAAAACTGATTTTTTTGCAACTGATCTTTCTACTAAGAATGGCGTTTTACAATTTGCAAACTGGCTTTCAGGAAAAAATATACAGCCGGATATTCTTATTAATAATGCAGGCACATTTGTTCCGGGAAGTGTGTACAATGAACCGGAAGGAAACCTGGAAATGATGCTTGGAATAAATTTGTATTCGGCTTATCATCTTACGAGAGCTTTGCTTCCAGGAATGATAGAAAAGAAGTCAGGACACATTTTTAATATCTGCTCTATTGCTGCTTTAAAAGCTTATGCAAACGGAGGTTCTTACAGCATCAGCAAATATGCAATGATGGGTTTCAGTAAAAATCTTCGGGAAGAAATGAAACCATATAACATAAAAGTAACGGCCGTTTATCCCGGAGCTGTTTTTACCTCATCCTGGGAAGGAGTTGATATAAAACCGGATAGAATCATGGAAGTAAATGATGTGGCCAATATGGTTTATGCAGCGTCGCTTCTTTCACCGCAGGCTTGCGTTGAAGATATTGTTATCAGGCCGATTTTGGGCGATCTTCCTTAATGGATTTTTAACACTGCATCTTTCTATTAACCTTTTTTTAAATTCAATTCCAACTACTTTTGTAATTCATCTTTTGCTGAAGAAATGATTACAATTTTACGTACGAAGCCTGCTATAATTTTCTTTTCAATCTTATTCATCAGCATCTTTTTCAATGCTCAAACAACCATAGCACAGGTAAAATTTTCTGTTGAATGTCCTAATAAAAAAATCGGTAAAGACGACCTTTTACAAATAAAATTTAAAGTAGAAAATGCAGAGAGTGTTGATAACATCAACCCTCCTGATTTTAAAAATTTTACTGTGGTTTCAGGTCCGAACCAGGAATCAAGCACATCAAATATAAATGGCAAAGTGAGCCAGTATGTTGCGCTTGGTTATTCCCTGCAACCTGATGCCACAGGTACTTTTACGATCGGTCCCGCAACTGCCGAAGCCGACGGACAAAAACTGACTACGAATCCAATTACCATAACGGTTGTAAAAGGTTCTGTTGTGAAATCCCAACCAAACAGCAGTCAACAAGGATTTCCATCTTTGCCCAATTTAAATTTTGATTTTCCTCCTGCGCCTGTTACCCATCAGTTTGATGATTACATTTTAAAGCCTGGAGAAAATGTGGAAGATAAAACCGCGAAAAATCTTTTTATCAAACTTACTGTTTATAAGAAAAGTTGTTATGTGGGTGAACCGGTTGTGGCGAGTTACCAGCTTTTTACAAGACTGCCTTCTGAAACCACAATTACTGATGATCCTTCATTCAACGGATTCTCTGTAAAAGATCTTGATGTTAATAGTAATTCTTCACTTGAAACTTACAATGGCCGGAAATATAATGTTTACAACATTCGTAAGGTTCAACTTTATCCTTTGCAGTCCGGCGATATAACCTTAGGTTCCATGAAGGCGACCAATAAGGTGACTTTTGTGAAATCGCAATATGCAAACCAACAAAACGGGTTTTTCGACATCTTTCAAAATTTTGGACAGGATGCAGTTCCGCCTGAAGGTTTGGTTGAACGAAATGTGAAACTGGCTTCCAAACCGGTTGTGATCAACGTAAAGCCTCTTCCTGAAAAAAATAAACCCGCAGATTTTCGCGGTGCTGTTGGTGATTTTTCAATTTCAGCTTCGCTCGAAAAAAATAAAATTACAACGGACGATGCGGGCAATCTTAAACTGACTATCAGCGGCGCTGGAAATATACAATTGATCAATGCACCTTCGATTCACTGGCCCAATGGAATTGATGGATACGACGCAAAAGTGAAAGATGATGTGGACAGGAAGAAAGTGCCGATGCAAGGAAGCAAAACTTTTTCTTATCCTTTTACTGTTTCCAAAGCGGGGAATTATACAATTGATTCGATTGCGTTTTCTTATTTTGATCCTTCGACTGCCACTTATAAAACATTACATACTTCTCCTTTACAAATAGAAGTAGCCAAAGGAAAAGGAGTGCCAAACAATTCTCTGGCCGCCGGTTCAAACTTCAACAATGCTGATGAATTCATAGTGACCAAACCAGAATTGATTGGCGGAGTCGTTTTGGTGGCACTGATCATTTTAGCGATTTTGTTTGTGATGTTCAAAAAGAATAAAAACAAAGACGACCTTGAAAGAGCAGTGAAAGTTGATGACCTTGAAAACGAAGCAGAAACTGAGGCAGAGAAAAAGGAAGAAAAAGAATTTGTTATTCCACAAAACCCTTTGGCTTCTGCCCATGAAAAACTTATGGCAGGAGATAGCCGGGGATTTTATCACACATTAGATGCTTCCCTTAAAAAATATTTGGCAGCAAAATTTAATGTTTCTGCAAATGAGCTATCCAAGAAAAGACTGAATGAAGAATTGGATAAGTGCAATGTCAGTCTTGGTACTTCCTTAATGTTGACTTCCTTGTTGGATGAAGTAGAGTTGAATTTGTATGCGCCACCATCAACTGCGATTACGCTGAATGCTGTTTTTGAAAAAGCTTCTGAAGTGGTCTCCCTGTTGGACAAACAGGTTTGTTAGCAAAAAATTTAAGAAAGTAAACGAACAAAAAATCGAAAATTTTATTTCGCCTTTGGCTAATTTTCGTTTGTAAACTTATAACCGATCCCCCTCACTGAATGGAAGTATTTCGGATTGCGGCTGTCTTCTTCAAAATATTTTCTAAAGTTTAAAATGAAATTGTCAACCGTGCGCGTTGTAGGATAAACATTGTATCCCCAAACTGATTGCAATATTTTTTCGCGTGTCACCACTTCATTTTTATTTTCGATGAGCAGCTTCAAAAGCATTGCTTCTTTTTTGGTGAGCGCAACGAGTTCACCTGATTTGGTTGTGCATTCGAGTGATTTGAAATTGACAAGGTTTTTGCCAAAAGTATATTGTTCGGCAACCGGTTCTTTGGCTGAGATCTTCTGGCTCTTGTTGATCAAAATTCTAACACGCAATAAAAGTTCTTCAAGACTGAAAGGTTTGGTCAGATAATCATCGGCGCCTTTTTTCAAACCGAGGATCCTGTCTTTGCTCTGGCTTTTTGCGCTGAGCATCAGAATAGGAATTTCGGTATTGCTCAGTCTTATATTCTCGCAAACGGCTATTCCATCTATTTCAGGGAGCATTACATCCAACACGATGAGATCAAAATATTCATTCTGAATGGCTTTGAGCGCTTCCTCGCCGTTATAGGCCGAGGTAACTTCATAGCCCTCCATTTCGAAATTCAATTTCAAAGCATCCTGCAAATTTTCTTCGTCTTCTACCAATAAGATTGAAAGTTTTCTTCCTTGCATACAAGTGTATTTGTTTAAATATTTTTCAAGCCTCTCAGTTGTATTTCAAATAAGGTTCCGCGTGGTTGGTTATTTTTCATCGCAATGCTTCCATGGTGTTGTTTTACAATCTCACGTGTAAGGTAAAGACCCAATCCTGTTCCTTTTGCCTGTTTGCCTGCGCCCCGAAAATACTTGTCAAAAATCTTTCCTTTTTCCGAATTGGTAATTCCAATCCCCTGGTCAATCACCTGGAGTTTTATTCTCCTGTTTTCTCTAAATACCTTTATCAAAACTACATCGTCTTTTCCTGAATATTTAATAGCGTTATCTAAAAGATTGTTAATGGCCAATTGTAGCAAAAGCTTGTCGCCCATGATGATCATGTCATTTTCAACATCAATTTCGATTTTTCGTTGCGGGAAACGCAGATTAAAATCTTCCGCACAATCGCTTGCCAAGGTGCCAAGATCAATCCGCTCGGTGGTGAGGGTAGAACTTCCGGCGTCCAGTTCGCTCATGTAAAGCATATTGTTGCATAAAGTATTTAAGCGGTTGGCCTCTTCAATAGTACTTCGAATAAGTTTTTGCTGCTGCCCGAACTCCAGCCTGCGCAATTGCATTGTTTCAAGGTTTAACCGTGTGATGGCAATCGGTGTTTTCAATTCATGGGTGATGGCCATCATCAGGTTCAGTTGTTGCTCCGACTGGGTAAGTTGTTTTTTTATCAACCTGAAAATGTAAACCGCACCTGCAATGATCATCAGCAAAAACGCAACACCTTCGCCAATATATTGGGTGGTTTTCCTGCTTCTGCTGTTTTCGATGCTGGTTACCTTTTCAACGAAATGTGCATCGTGAACGTTGACCGCCTGGAGCCTTAGCGAAGTAAGTTCCTTACTTTGTGAATTAAGATCAATAAACCAAAAAATGAGTGCTGCTAAAATATACGCCAGCAGGAACCAGTAAAAAATATAAATAATGCGAAGAGGTCTTGCTTTAAATTTCTTCTTCACATTTTGATAAGACATTTTTTTAAATTTTGAAAGCAGATTGCACAGAACCTTACAGTCTGCACAAAGTTACATGCTCACTTTTTCAATCCTAAGGCCCACGTTTAAAATATCTTTTATTGGATTTTCGCGCATGATCTGTTGAATGGTAAAAGTATAATCGCCAGAGGATTTAAAAGAAAAGGGCGCGGCCGAAATACTTTTTCTTACTTCATAAATATCATCCATTCCTGTTCCTTCCCAACCTTTTGCATCTGTTGCCAGCGTAAGATTTACATTTTGAAAATTGAAAGAATCTGAAGGAGTTTTTAATCCAATCCTCAACCAGATGTTATTGTATTTATAAAGATCGGTATGACGCAAAACTACATAGACATTATAAAGCGAAGTGGTATCATCAATATGAAAAGTGAACTTCGGGACATTGGTATAAAACCATTCCTGTGAAGGAATAGCGGTTTGCTTCTCGAAAAGATCAGTCTTGATGCAGGAGGCAAAAACCAGTGAAAGAACCGATATTAAAAAAAAATTTTTCAAATTGAATTTTTTAAAAAAATAGATTGTTTAACGCTTGGTGAAATTATGGTATTACAGAATATTAAAGGTTTGTTCTTTCATTTTTTCGAGCTCATCTTTCATTAGTACGACAGACTTTTGAATTTCAGAATCATAAGCTTTTGATCCCGTAGTGTTGATCTCTCTTCCGATTTCCTGTACGACAAATGCCAGTTTTTTCCCCTTTGCTTCTTCGTCTCCATCCAATATTGAAAGAAAATATTGGCAATGATTTTTTAACCGCACCTGTTCTTCGCGGATGTCTATTTTTTCAATGTAATAGATGAGTTCCTGCTCCAGGCGGTTTGCATCGTAATTTTCTTTTCCCAGGTTTTCTTCAAGAATGGCGATGAGTTCATTCTTCATTTTCTTTCTTCTCTGTGGCTCAAGTTGCAGGATTTTATCTTCCTGAATTTTTATATTTTTTACGCGCAGCCGCAATTCATTTTCCAATGATTTTCCTTCTTCAATACGATGCGTGTTCAATTCGTGCAAAGCTTCACGAATTACTTTTTCCAGGTTTTTCCAATCTGCTTCCTCCAGTACTTCATTGCTTGGCGTTACCACTTCAGGAAGTCTTAACAATGCAGCCAAAACAGAATTGGTGTCAATCGATAACTCGGTGGCCAGTGTTTCTATTTGGTTGTAATAAGCTTTGATCAGATCGGTATTAATGACAACAGGTTTGGTAGCGCCATTTTGTTTTACAACAATGAGGCATTCAACTGTTCCGCGCAACAAACTTTCCTGGATAAGGTTTCTGATCTCAAATTCATAAGGTTTGACAAGCGGAGGAATTTTCATGTTCACATCAAACTGTTTTCCATTGAGCGATTTAATTTCAACCAGGTACGTTTTGTCATCGATTGTTTGTTCTGCTCTTCCAAAGCCTGTCATTGATCTTACCATTACTATTGTCTTTTTTTATTTGCAGCAAGTTATACAATTCTTGTTTAGATATTTTTTTCATCTGGCCGGGAGCTAAACTTTTTAAAGTGATGCCTTCGACCCTGAAACGGATCAATCTTAAAGTCGGGCAACCAACCGCGGCTGTCATTTTTCTTACTTGACGGTTTTTACCTTCTGTTAAAATTATTTTTATCCAGCTATCGGGAACAGATTTTCTAAAACGAATGGGTGGATTTCTTTCACTTACTTCCGGCAGATGCGTAAATTTTTTTACAACACACTTTTGTGTTTGATAAATTTTTCCATTCACTTTTATTTGTACACCTTGTTGTAATTTTTCAATTTGTGTTGAAGTAATATTTCCTTCTACCTGCACCCAATATTCTCTTTCATGTTTATGCTTTGGATCTAATAAATAATGATTTAATTTTTTGTCATCAGTTAAGATGAGCAAGCCTTCACTATCATAGTCCAAACGCCCTACAGCATAGACTTGCAGCGGAACATCAAAAAAATCCTTTAAAGTTTTTTTTCCTCCTTCAGAAGAAAATTGTGAGACAACATTGAAAGGTTTATGAACAATAAAGTAGTTATTCAACACAAAAAATTTTGGAAGAAATTACAGTAAAAAATTCAAAAGAAAAGTGGTAAAAAATAATAAAGCCCGACAAGAAAATGAACGGGCTTTGTTATATTGATGGGTTAGTAAGTACAGGAAATAAATTTCCTTACACAATATTAAAAATAAATTTTGCTTTATGAAAAAAATATTTCTTTTTTTTTATCAACATTTTGAAATCTCATGTGGATAATGCAACGAAACTTTGCTTTTGATTTTTGGAAAAATGCTTTTTGATTTCTTTGAAAGAAGTTTAATCATTCAATTGCTTAATTTAAAATTGATGAATTTAGTCTTGTTTCAAACTTTACCTTTGAAACTTAATTTTATTTCATGCAGTTTCCATCACCCGTTCCCGTTCCTTTTATCGCTGAATTGATCAATGCAAAAATCAAAGGCAATGAAAATGCTTTTGCTTCAGGCATCAACGAGATCCACAGAGTAAAGGAAGGTGACATCGTTTTTGTTGATCATCCAAAGTATTATGAAACCTGCCTTAACAGCCGCGCGACCTGCATTATCATAAATGCCGAAACAGAAGTGCCCGAAGGAAAAACTTTATTTATTGTTGCTGATCCTTTTGAGGCATACCTTAAGATCGTGAATCATTTCAAACCTTTTTCGCCATCAAAAAAAATGATAAGCGACTCTGCGGTTGTCGGAGAAGGCACAGTGATCATGCCCAATGTTTTTATCGGGAATGATGTTGTGATTGGAAACGGTTGTATCATTCATCCGAACGTAAATATTTATGATGATGCTGTTATTGGCGATCACGTGGAGATTCATTCAGGTTCAGTAATTGGAAGTGATGCTTTTTATTTCAATACAAAAAAGAAGCGCGAAAGTTGGTTTAAAAAAATGCAAAGTTGCGGCAAAGTCCAAATCGATGATGATGTTGAAATCGGCGCTAATTGTACAATTGATCGAGGAGTTAGTGATGTGACATTGATTGGTCGGGGAACAAAAATGGATAATCTTGTTCATGTCGGTCATGATGTTATCATTGGCAAAAATTGTTTATTGGCGGCCCAGGTAGCGATCGCCGGCGGAACAATTTTGGAAGACGGTGTAACCCTTTGGGGACAGGTGGGCGTTAATAAAACAATTTCTATTGGCACGAACGCAGTGGTAATGGGACAAGCCGGAGTGACTTCAAATATTGAAGGAAACAAAACTTATTGGGGAACACCAATCCAGGAATTTTATTCGAAGAGGAGAGAGCTGGTAATGATAAAAAGGCTTCCTGAAATTTGGGAGAAAATAAAATCACTGAGTAAAACTTCCCATTGAAAATTAAGGTAGCAGAATAAAAAAATCCGGAATTTATTTGTTTGCGGGCTACTGCTATTGCAGAAGTAAAAGGCTTTTTAAAGCTTGTATTTTTCTTTCATTTTTTCACAGGTAAATTCTATTGTGTCTTTCAATCCGGTAAAGTGAAATTCCGCTAAAGATTGTAAGATTTTACTGTTGTCAAAATAGACTTTCTTCAATGCCGTTCGCGCCGTTTCTTTTGTAAGCAAATGTCTTTTTCCAGTCAGTGCACCTTTCACCGCTTCTATTCTCCAAACAACTTCTGCTAAAAACCGAGTTACTTTTTTGTGGGGGGGATTTTTTCCAAAGCATTTCGCAATCATAGAAAATACTTCTTTAAATGAAACATTCTCGCCATTCAAAATAAATCTTTCAGAAGTGATGTCGCTATTCATTAAGAGGATCATGGCTCTTGCCACATCGCGCACGTCCACAAAACCGGAAACGCCTTCTGTGTACCACGGAAATTCATTATAAACGTTTTTAAAAATCGAAGCCGAACTTGTTTCCCAACTATTGCCCCCCAATATTAAAGATGGATTTACGATCACTGCCTTCAGTCCTTCACCTATTCCACGCCATACTTCCATTTCTGCATAATACTTCGACTTGCCATAAATGCTATTACTGGTTTCTTGGGTCCAGTTCATTTTTTCATTTACCATTTGGCCGTCCCTGTTTCTTCCCAAAGCAGCCACAGAACTTACATGGATTAATTTTTCAACCCCGGCATTGATGGATGAATTTACAATGTTTGCTGTTCCTTCGACATTTACTTTTAAAAGTTGTTGTTTGTCTTTTGGATCATAGGAAACTAAAGCTGCGGCGTGATAAACGTGCGTGATTGGCTGCATGATTTCTTGAAGACCGTCAACATCCAGAATGTCACATTGTTCAATTTGTAACGAAGGATGTGAAATTGGAATCTGCGTGGAATGATAAATTGCTAATACATTTTCACCTTTATTGAGTAGCTGATTGATCAATTCACCGCCAACAATGCCAGCACCGCCGGTAACCAGAATTTTTTTTTCGTTGCTTTTATTGTTCACGTCGAATTCCTCTTTCATTGACAATTGTGGTTATGCAGGCAATCTATGATTTTATATGGAAGTCTTCGGGTAATCGTAAAAACCACTGCCGGTTTTTTTGCCGAGCAGATTGTTCTGTGCTTTTTCGCGCTGCAGCATTGAAGGTTCAAAACGTGACGCCTTATTAAACGCGTTGTAAAGGCTTTCTGAAACAGTAAGATTGATATCGATTCCAATCAGATCCATCAACCTGAACGGTCCCATTTTAAAACCGGTTGCTTCCATTATTTCATCCACCTGTTCAAATGAAGCAATTCCTTCTTCCACAATTTTTAATGATTCCAAATAGTAATGCCTTGCAACGCGATTAACAATAAATCCGGGGGAATCTTCGCAGAGAACCGGCGTTTTCCCCGTTTTTTCAGCGATATCAAAAACTGCATTTACCACTTCCTGGTTTGTTTGCTTCCCTTTTACTACTTCCACCAGTTTCATAATGTAAGGAGGATTGAAAAAATGCATTCCGATTACTCTTTCAGGAAAAGGAATTTGTTCCTGCATCTTCGAAATAGAAAGGGAAGAAGTGTTGCTGGCAAAGATTACTTCTTCATTATTAAAATTCGCCAGTTCAGTAAACAAAGAAATTTTGGCTTTTTCTATTTCAACAATTGCTTCGATAATTACAAACGCGGTGCAGTCTTTTATTTCGTTTGTAAATTTTATGCGATTAAAAATTATCGTTTTTTCTTCAATTGAAATTTTCTCTTTATCTACCAAAAATTGAAGGTTACTTGCAATTTTTTCTTTTGCCTTTTCAAGAATCGCTTCGTCTACATCAAAAAGAATAGTGGCAAAACCACTTTGTGCCGCCATTTGTGCAATGCCGCTGCCCATTGTTCCTGCTCCGCAAACGCAAATTGTGAGTATCATGAAATTTTGTTATAAAAATCAATACTTAAGTCAGATATTTTTTTGAATTCTTTATCAGCAGTTACTAATGTGACGCCAAGATGAATTGAGGTTGCCGCAACAATTGCATCAGGTATTTTTAGAGAGTAAATTTTTCGAAGTTCAATCGAAATATCCTTTATTGAATCATCAATTGAAATGACACGAAACTCCTTTAAGAATTTTTTTATTTCTTTTTCCTGGCTTAAAGTAAGAATCTTGTAGCTCAGAAGTTCAATTTCACAAATAATGGAAGTGTAAAGAATTTGATTTTGCACATATTTGGCGATAGTGTCATCTCCAGACAAAATATATAAAATAATATTAGTGTCTAATAAAAATCTACCGCCATTCATTCCTCAACTTTTTTTGGATATCTAAAGGGTCTTCTTTTAGCTTTATTTTACCACAATACTTCAATGTGTCTACACCTTTCATAAGGTTTTTTCTTTGTCTACGTATTTTGGTTATATGATCCTTCATTTTGTTTTTTATTTCTGTCATATCCGGACTATTTATTCTAAAGATAAAAAACAAAATTTACTTACATGGCTCTTTCAAACTGCTTCAAGAAACGCAAATCATTTTCACTGAAAATTCTTAAATCTTTTATCTGGTATTTAAGCATAGTTATTCTCTCAATACCCATTCCAAAAGCAAAGCCTGAATATTTATTTGAATCGATTCCGCAATTTTCCAAAACATTTGGATGCACCATTCCACAACCTAATATTTCGACCCACCCGGTATATTTACAAACATTGCAACCGCTTCCGCCACAGATGAGACACGAAATATCCATCTCTGCACTTGGTTCCGTAAAAGGAAAATAAGAAGGCCTGAAACGAACTTTCATTTGTTCGCCAAACATTTCCTTTACAAAGAAATAAAGCGTTTGTTTCAGGTCAGCAAAAGAAACATTTTCGGCGATGTATAAACCTTCTACCTGGTGGAAAAAACAGTGTGCTCTTGCACTGATGGTTTCGTTGCGGTAAACACGACCCGGGCAAATTATTCTTATGGGTAAATTTCCTTTTTCCATCTCGCGCACTTGCACACTGCTTGTGTGCGTGCGAAGCATCCATGCCGGATCTTGCGAAACGTAAAAAGTATCCTGCATGTCACGCGCCGGGTGATTTTCAGGTAGATTAAGTGCAGTGAAATTGTGCCAGTCATCTTCAATTTCAGGTCCTTCGGCCACTGCAAATCCCAGACGTTGAAAAATGGAAACAATCTTGTTGCGAATAATACTTATCGGATGACGGCTTCCAACGCCCAAAACTTCGCCTGGCAATGTGAGATCAATTTTTTCTTCCGGTTTTTCCTGGTTTGTTTTTGATTCAGATTTTAATTCATTGAATTTATTTTCTGCAAATAATTTCAGGTCATTGAGCGCTTTGCCCATTTCCTTTTTTTCAGCCGGAGGAACATTTCGCATTTCTGACATCAACGCTTTTACGGATCCGTTAGAACCGATAAAACGAATGCGAAAAACTTCAGAGGGGTTTTTATCAGCAGAAGAAAATTGATCGATCTCTTCTTTTAAATTATTGATTTGCGCAAGCAGATTTTCCATACATGCAAAAATAAGCTAAAGAGGATTTAGATTGAATTGAGCTGAGTCAAAAGATAAATATTTCAATAAATCTTTTTGTCCATTTATCCTTAGGTTTGTCAAAAAAAAATAAAGATTTGACCTACGATTTAAATGAATATTTGACGCCTTTGAACCTTGCAGAAATCAGTGGCGATAATGCTTACAACGACAGCCAGGTTGGAAATGTAATTAAGGTTTTTGAAGAGGAATTTCCGGATTTGGAAAATATTGATATTGTCCTGGTTGGTGTCAATGAATTTAGGGGAAGCGGAATAAAGGTAACCATAAACGCTGCGAATGCTCTTCGAAAAAAGTTTTACGATTTGCACTTTTGGCATAAAGAAATTTCAATCGCTGATATCGGAAACATTAAGATTGGCTCATCTATTGGCGATAGTTATGCCGCACTTACGATTGTTTTAAAAGAACTGCTGGAACTAAAAAAAACCGTTGTGATCATCGGAGGTTCACACGACAATACGCTCGCACAATATTTTGCTTACAAAGAAATGAATAAGATCATTGATGCGACTATTGTAGATGCAACGATTGATCTAAGAAGTGAATCCACTTTGCGCAGCGAAAATTTTTTGATGGAAATGCTCACCGGAGAACCAAATATGGTAAGGCATTACAATCACATTGCTTTCCAAAGTTATTTTGTTCATCCACGAATGCTGGAAACAATGGACAAATTGCGGTTTGATTGTTTCCGCCTTGGAAAAGTGAAAGAAGAGCTGAGTGAAATGGAACCGGTTATTCGTAACTCTGACCTTTTTAGTTTTGATATTGCAGCCATAAAACACAGTGATGCTCCCGCAAACGATTGTAGTCCTAATGGATTAACAGGAGAAGATGCGTGTACGCTTGCCCGTTATGCAGGGATGAGTTCTTCAATTTCTACCATTGGAATTTACGGATTTGATCCTTCAAAAGATGAAAATGAATTGACTGCCTTGCAAATCGCACAAATGCTTTGGTATTTTATTGATGGCAAAAACAGGTGCCGCCAGGAATCGGCATTAAGTGACCGCCAGAATTTTAATGAATATCATACTGCCTTTGCAGAAGTGGATACCGTTTTTCTTCAAAGTAAAAAAACAGGACGATGGTGGATGCAAATGCCTGATAAAAAAATGATCGCCTGTAGTTACAAAGATTATTTATTTGCCAGCAGCAATGAAATTCCGGAAAGATGGCTTAGGGCACAGGAAAGAGATGTTTAAAAAGAGGAGGTTATTACAGTCAATAAAGAAATATTCCGATTTTTTTCTTCCTGTTACTTATCTGCGGCTCGCTATCAATAAATTCAGGTCGGTAAATTTCAAATCAAATCTTTGGCTGAGGTGGAAATTGGTTAGTGCTCCCTTGAATAAATAAATTCCGCTACGGATATTTATCTTATACCAAACTGTATTTTCAAAGCCTCCATCTTCGGCCATCTCAAGCATAAGCGGCATCAACACGTTGCTTATTGCCTGCGAAGCAGTTCTTGCAAATCCGCTTGGAATGTTAGGAACACAATAATGAATAACATCGTATTTTTTAAAGACCGGCGCAGTATGAGAAGTGATCCTCGAGGTTTCAAAACAACCGCCGTGATCAATGCTCACATCCACGATCACACTTCCCGGCCGCATTTTACTTACCATTTCTTCGGTCACTACGAGAGGAGTTCTTCCACCGGATGCGGCCAATGCGCCAACGGCCACATCACAGGTTTTTAATTGTTTCGAAAGTATGCCAGGCTCGATAACGGAAGTGAATAAGCGCATTCCAATATTATTTTGAAGTCTTTTTAACCTGTATATACTATTGTCAAAAATTTTTATGCTGGCACCCATTGCCAGGGCAGTTCTTGCAGCTTGTTCACCCACAATTCCGGCTCCGATGATGATAACTTTTGTTGGAGGAATTCCGGAAATACCTCCAACCAAAACCCCTTTCCCGTGGTTGGCATTGCTCAGATATTGACCGGCGATAAGCATCACTGCGCTTCCGGCAATTTCACTCATGCTTCTCACGATCGGGTTGTGGCCACTATCGTCTTTCAGGTTTTCAAAACTTAAAGCAGTGATCTTTTTCTCCATCATCTTTTCCAGAATTTCTCGCTTCATAGCTGTAACGTGAATCGGAGAAATAATAAATTGATTCGGTTTCAAAAGATCAATTTCTGCTTCGCAAACGGGTGCGCTTTTTACCAAAATATCACACTCAAAAACCTGCTTTTTTCCTGCAACAATCTTTGCACCTGCATCACTATAATCTTTGTCTGAATAACTCGCTCCTTCGCCTGCTTTGCTTTCCATTACTACGCGGTGGCCGTTGGCAGCCAACACAGCAACGGCTTCGGGAGTTAGCGCAACCCTGTTTTCCTGGAAAGAATTTTCTCGGGGAATACCAATAAAAAGATCGGTGCCTTTGGGTTTTACATCCAGTGTTTCTTCTAAGGTTTCGTAGGCAAATGAGGATGAAACAAAAGGTTTTGAACTTGCCATTTAAAATGTTTGCTATTAATAGTGATATAAATATAAATTTTTATGCTGGTAATTTTATCATCAATTTCCTTTTGGTTTCGGAAAGGATCTCAAGAGTTGAATAAACGGTGTTATCAGGGAAAATTTTCGGTGCTTTTTCCGGCCACTCTACAAGGCAAAGGGAACCACTGTTCAGGCAATCTTCGATGCCTGCATCCATAGCTTCATGGCTGTTTTTGAGCCGGTAAAGATCAATATGAAAAATATTTTCATTGTCGTTTGTTTCATATTGTTGAATGATCGAAAATGTGGGACTTGTCACCGTTTCTGTTACCCCAGCTTCTTTGCAGATTGCTGCAATGAAAGTTGTTTTGCCGGCTCCGAGCTCTCCTGAAAATGCGAGCACGTTATAACCCTTTGTGGCGTTCAAAAATTTTCCCGCGGTCTTTTCTATTTCATTGATGTCGAAATAGATATCCATTTCAATCATTTTGTAAAATTAATACATAGGAGCTTGTGAAATAATTGATAACGAATATTTCTTATCAAAAAGTAATTCGACAGATTTTCTTACTTCCGAATTACTTAATTTCAACCCTGCTCAACTTACTTTCAAATTTGATGCTAAAACCTGTTGATCTATTAAAAAAGTATTGGGGCTACGATTCGTTCAGACCTTATCAGGAAGAAATTATCAATTCTGTTTTGACCGGAAATGATACGCTGGCTTTGCTTCCAACAGGTGGAGGAAAATCGGTTTGTTTCCAGGTGCCTTCTTTGTTGCAGGAAGGTTTGTGTCTTGTAATAAGTCCGCTGATCGCACTGATGAAAGACCAGGTTTTGCAATTAAAAAAAAGAGGAATTCCGGCGCTGTCAATTTATTCAGGGATGAATTTTCCGGAAGTGAAAAGAACACTTCAAAATGCAGCTTATGGTAATTTTAAATTCTTGTATGTTTCACCGGAAAGGCTGGAAACAGACTTGTTTTTGGAATGGTTGCCTTTAATAAAAGTGAATCTTATTGCGGTGGATGAAGCTCATTGCATTTCACAATGGGGTTATGATTTCAGGCCGCCTTACCTGCGCATTGCTGCATTGAGAGAATATTTTCCTGGCGTTCCGATCCTTGCACTTTCTGCTTCTGCTACTGAACAAGTGCAGAGCGATATCAAAGAGAAATTACTTTTTAAAAAATCGCAAAATACTTTCAGGCAGAGTTTCGAAAGGCCCAATCTTTCTTACAGTGCTTTTTCTCTTTTTTCAAAACAATACAAATTGCTTTCCATTTTGCAAAAGGTGGAAGGAAGCGCGATAGTTTATTGCAAAACAAGGCGGCGAACAAAAGAAGTGGCTGAACTTTTAAATCAAAATTCAATTGGTGCAGATTTTTATCACGCCGGGCTTAGCAATGAAGAACGCCATAAAAAACAGGAAGAATGGATCAATAATAAAACGCGGGTGATTTGTTGCACAAATGCTTTTGGAATGGGTATTGACAAACCTGATGTGAGAATTGTAATTCATCACGATGTGCCCGATGCGCTTGAAAATTATTACCAGGAAGCGGGACGGGCGGGGAGAGATGGGAAAAGGTCTTACGCGGTTTTACTTTTTACAGATTCGGAAATTGAAGTCTTAAAAAAACAAGTTGATATCCGTTTCCCCTCAAATGAAATGATCAAAAAAATTTACGGAGATATTTGCAACTTTTTGCAATTGCCTTCCAACAGCGGAGAGGGTTTGTCGTTTGATTTTGATTTAAACACTTTTGCCAAAAATTTTAAGTTGGACGCTTACACAATAATTAGCGTTTTAAAAATCCTTGAACAGGAAGAGTTGATCAGTTACAGTGAACAATTCTTTCAGCCTTCAACGGTTGTATTTACTGTTGAGAAACGCGCTCTTGAGGATCTTGAAAAAAGTCATCCGCTATACTCCGAAATAGTTAAAGGATTGCTTCGTTCTTATGATGGTATTTTTGATGTGCCTTCCTTTATTAACGAAGAAGAACTTTCCAGGTTGATAAGAATAGAGAAAAAGAAGTTGTTGGAAAACCTGGCTCAATTAAATGCTTTGGGAATTATTAATTATGTCCCACAAAAAGAGAAGCCGCAAATCATTTTTATAAAAAACCGGGTGAGAACTGACGAACTATTCATTAACCAAAAGAATATTCTAAAAAGAAAGGAAGCCTATGAAAAACGTTTGCAGGCAATGATTGGTTTCAGTAAAGATCAACACCAATGTCGCAGTTCGATGATCAGTTTGTATTTCACTGGAACGAGTTTGCCACCTTGTGGGATTTGCGACAATTGTTTACGAAACAAGAATTCTAAAATTTCGACAGAAGAGTTTAATTTGATTTCGACAGAAATAAAAAATATAGCTGCCAACGAGTCGGTAACATCTGAAATGCTTTTTAAAAAATTACCTCAGGTAAAGCAGGAAAAAATTTGGAAGGTTTTACAATTTTTAGAGGAAGAAGAATTAGTGGTTGTTGACAAAGAAGGATTGATAAAGTCAGTCTGATTTCTTTATAAAAGGCTTAAAACAAAAAGGGGACCCAGATAGAAATCTAGTCCCGCTTTAAAATCCAATATCCTATGAAAAACCATGACAAATATAGGGTTAAAAATATAAATAGACAATATTTTTAAAGCGCTGAATCACAAAATCAGCCATTTATACGAGTAAGAAAACCTCTTTTTTATTAACTGGTAAGTTTTATGAAATGAGCGGTAATTTATAGTTAATGAGTAAACGAAGTTTTTTCTGTTTTTTTTAGATTAGAACCAACCTGTTGTGGATTTGTGACTTCTTCCTCCCAGCCCTAATGAACCCAATAAACTTCTGACAATTGTAGTTCCTGCTGTGCGCATCATACTTTTTACAACTGAATTGTTCACCACTTTTTCGAAAGTACTTTCCTCGGGTTTGGCAGCTTTTCCCGGTGCTTCCACTGGATTTGCAGCCGCTTCCTGTAGCTTGGCTGTAAGCATTTCGTAAGCACTTTCCGGATCGGTTACCTGGTTGTATTTTGAGGCGAGTTTAGAATGAGAAACAATAGAATCTATTTCACTTTGTGTCAAAACATCCATCCGGCTTCTTGGGGTACACATCATTGTATGAACAAGTGGAGTAGGAATTCCCTTTTCATTTAATAAAGTAACTAACGCCTCCCCAATTCCTAATTCAGTGATTAATTGGTCGGTTTTATAAAAAGTTGTTTCAGGATAATTTTCTGCTGTTTGTTTGATCACCTGTCGATCGGCTGCTGTAAAGGCGCGAAGGGAATGTTGGATCTTTAAACCCAATTGGCCCAGCACACTTGCCGGCACATCCATCGGATTTTGTGTGCAGAAATATATTCCAATTCCTTTGGAACGGATCAACTTGATTACCGTGTTTATTTCATCGAGAAGTGCTTTGCTTGCTTCTTCAAAAATCAAATGCGCTTCATCAATAAAAATGATCAATTTCGGTTTATCCAAATCACCTTCTTCAGGACAAACAGAATATAATTCTGCGAGCATTTGCAACATGAAAGTTGAAAAAAGTTTGGGCTTGTCCTGAATATCAGTTACGCGCAAAACACTTATCATTCCTCTTCCATCATCACTCACTCTCATCAGGTCTTCTACCTCAAAACTTTTTTCACCAAAAAACAAATCGGCTCCCTGTTGTTGCAATTCTATTACTTTTCGCAGGATCGTCCCGGTAGATGTTGTTGATATATTTCCATACGTTTGTTGCAACTCCTCTTTTCCTTCGTTGCCTACGTATTGCAAAACTTTAATGAAGTCTTTGAGATCTACGAGCGGCAATTTTTTGTCATCACAATATTTAAAGATCATTGCAACTACTCCTCCTTGAGTATCATTCAATCCCAGAATTTTGCTCATTAAGATCGGGCCAAATTCTGAAACTGTAGCCCTCAATTTTACTCCAGGCTGATTACTTAGCGTCAGAAGATCAACCGGGAAGGTGCATGGCTTGTATTCCATTTTTAATTTCTGGTACCTCGAAGCGATCTTGTCATTCATTGTTCCTGCTGCTGCTATTCCACTAAGGTCTCCTTTAATATCCATCAACAAACAAGGCACACTTGCGTCGCTCAAACCTTCGGCAATCATCTGGAAAGATTTCGTTTTACCACCACCGGTAGCTCCTGCAATTAAGCCATGACGGTTCATTGTTGAAAGAGGAATAAAAACTTCTGCCTCGGGAATTACTTCACCGTCCAGCATACCCGCACCGATCTTAATTGTTTCTCCTTTGAATGTATATCCGTTTTTAATCGTTTGTATAAACTCTTCTTTTTTATCCATTTTCTTAAAGTTTTGTTGAAAGTTACAAAGTGAATTCTAAAAGTAAGATTGTTTTAACTTTTAAGTAAATACATTTATCCTTCTTTATTTGTGGCATTAAATATGTAAAAGATATTTCATAAAATCTAAATACCTTTATTCAGAATTTAAACAGAAAAGTTATGGAAAATAGTAAACCTAAAATTCTTATTTGTGAAGACGATCCTAACCTTGGAATGGTGCTTAAGAATTTTCTTGAATTGAATGATTATGATGTTGTTTTGGAGCGAGACGGAAGGCTTGGACTTGCTGCTTTTCAGCGTGAAAAATTTGATTTGTGCCTGCTTGATGTAATGATGCCTAACATGGATGGATTTACGGTTGCCGAAGAGATCAGAAACGTTGATCCGGACATGCCTTTGTTTTTCCTTTCTGCAAAAACAATGAAGGATGACATCATAAAGGGATATAAATTGGGCGCCGATGACTACATCACCAAACCTTTCGACAGCGATGTTTTGCTCCATAAAATTAAAGCGATCTTAAAGAGAAATGAAGAGCTGCATCGTGAAGAAGCCAACGCAGAATATGATCTTGGAAAATACCATTTTAATCCGCGCTTGCGTCAATTGGGCATTGGAAAAGACGTACAGACTTTATCGCCGAAAGAAAATGAATTATTGAAAATGCTGGCCGAATATAAAAATGATCTTTTGCCGCGGGAAACTGCCTTGAAAAAGATTTGGGGCAGCGATACATATTTTAACGGAAGAAGCATGGATGTTTACATTGCGAAGCTTAGAAAATATCTCAAAGGCGATCCTAATATTGAAATTGTAAACATTCACGGAAACGGCTTCAGGCTTGTTGTTCAGGAGTAAGGATAGTAAACAAAGAATAAACAAACATTTTTATTTTCGTTCTGCTCAGTAGCGTGAACAAATAATTTGCTTTCTGTTTTTCCTGGTTACATAATTGTTGTAAACCAACAAATAGCAAAGATTTTTATTTTAGTAAAACAGCTGCAACAACGGCGGCTGTTTCTGTTCTCAATCTTGTGTTTCCCAAACTTACAGGAACAAAATTTTCGTTTAATGCTTCTTCGATTTCCTCGTTGGTAAAATCTCCTTCCGGGCCAATCAAAATTATTTTGGAAGCATTCTCTTTTACCAAATTTTTCAATTCTGTCTTGTCATCTTCTGTGCAATGGGCTATAAATTTTTGTTCATAATCTGAACTTTTTATCACTTTAGTGAACTTTGTTGCTTCATAAATTTCGGGTAACCATGATTGTTGACTTTGAAGCATCGCACTTATTAAAATCGATTTTGTTCTCTCTTTTTTGAAATGTGATTTTTCTGTTCGCTTGCACAGTAAAGGAATAATTGCACTAATTCCAATTTCTGTTGCTTTTTCCGCAAGCCATTCAAAGCGGTTATTATTTTTTATTAGTGAAACACCAATGGCAACCAAAGGGTTAGGTCGCTCATGAAAAGTTTTTTCTGTGATCCTGACTTTAGTTTTTTTCTTGTCAGCAAAAGCGATGGTGCATTTTAGCGTATATCCTTTTCCGTTAGTAATAATTATTTCTTCACCTTCCTTCATTCTCAAAACCTGGATCAGGTGTCGGGAAGTTTCTTCACTTACTGTAAAATCACCTTCAACCGTAGGGTTTTCTTCAAAAAAATAAGGAGAAGTCATGGATTCTGGATTAACTACCTTAACGCATTAAAATGGAGCGTCTTCGTCAAATTCTTCATCATTCATTTTACTGCCTGCCTGGAAATAAAGCTTGGCGCCGCCGTTTTCATCCACATCTTTTACCGGTCTGAAATTTCCGGGAGGAAGTCCGGCTCCAAATTCATCTTCCTCGTGGTCAACAAATTTTTGAATATGAAGTAAGGCTTTCAGCGGAATGGTTTCCAACTGGCCATTTCTGTGTTTCGCGATTCTGACTTCTGTCAATCCTTTAGTCGATTCGCCCATTTCATTGGCGTGAATATCATGATATTCAGGGCGATATAAGAATACAACCATATCCGCATCCTGCTCGATAGCACCGGATTCGCGAAGGTCACTCAACTGCGGGATCTTGCTTCCTTCTTTTCTTTTTTCCACTTCACGACTTAACTGGCTAAGGGCAATTATTGGCACATTCAATTCTTTAGCCAAACCTTTCAAATCTCTCGAGATTCTGCTGATCTCTTGTTCACGGTTGGCATTGCGGTTTTCGCCGGTTCCGCTCATCAATTGTAAATAGTCGATGATGATGAGGCCAACGTTGTGCTTGTTTTTCAGCCTCCTGCATTTTGCCCGTAATTCGAAAATATTCAAGGCAGCTGTATCGTCAATATGAATGGGAGCGGAAGTAAGCCGATTAATTCCTTTCTTGTAAAGTTCTTCCATTTCATGTTGCTCTAACCTTCCGCGTGCTATTTTTTCAAGAAGAATTCCGCTTTCAGCACTCAAAATCCTTTGTACCAGCTGGCTGGCGCTCATCTCCAATGAGAAAAATCCAACGGCTGTGGGTTTTACAGGATTAAGTGCTGCATTTCTTGCCAGGTTAAGTGCAAATGCGGTTTTACCTACTGAAGGACGTGCAGCGAGCACGATCAGATCGCTGGGCTGCCAGCCATAAGTTACCTTGTCAATATGAGCGAAGCCGGTGGGAACGCCGGTAATCTCATCCTGCCGTGTTCTCAGGTCTTCAATTCTTTGAATGGTTTTTACGAGCACGGATTCAATACTTGCATAATCTCTCTTCAGGTGTTTGTTGGTGATATCAAATAGTTTTGATTCAGCCATGTCAAGCAAATCAAAAACATCAGTGCTGTCTTCATAAGCGTCGCCAATAATTTCACTGCTGATCTTAATCAGTTCTCTTTGGATAAATTTCTGCAAAATTATTCTTGCATGGACTTCAATATTTGCAGAAGAAAAAACCGAATTAGTAAGTTTTGTAATATAAAACGGTCCGCCAACGAGGTCCAGTTCTTCCCGGTATTTTAATTCTTCTACAACGGTTAACAAGTCGATCGGGGAGTTCTTTTGTTGTAATCCCTGCATTGCCCTGAAAATCCTTTGATGCGCTTCGACATAAAAACATTCTGGCGTCAAAATTTCAACAATTACGTCGAAAGCGTTCTTCTCGAGCATGATGGCTCCGAGCACAGCTTCTTCCAATTCTTTTGCCTGCGGTGGCACTTTTCCAAACGCCATTGTTCCCAGTTCCAAAGGCCCGGTTTTTCTTCTTTTGCGGTCTTTATTTATATTAGTTATTTCCATTTTTTATTTTCTCAATGCGAGTAACTTTTTTTAAGTTTTGTGAACGATTGGTAAACATTTTCTCAAGTGGGGAGCTAAGGTAAATGAATGAATTCTAAATTAAGAAATTGTTAAGCGCCTATATTTATGCATAGGATGTTCACAACTCAATCAACTTAAATCAACTGCTTATCCACAATAATTTTGCTATTTTCCACAATCTAAAAAAAATTTCCCATTTTTTTTCAGAATAATACACAATTGCGTGTGTAGAAAAAAAATCAAATTTCCTTTCAAAATATCGATTAAAAAGAGTAGTGATTTTTTGAACAAATTTTTGCGAAAGTAGGATTCAAAACATCAAAATTTAGTGAAAATCGCACCCAGTAATTATTTCAAAAAACAGAAAGCAAGTTCCTATTTACATCTTTCTTACTTTTGGGATTCTTTAAAATTATTTGAAGTCTTTAGACGAAAAAAATGAAGATTAGTTATAATTGGTTAGTGGAATATTTGCCGATAGATGAGGCAACTTTGAAATTGACAGGTAATCCCCAAAAAATTGCCGAAATATTGACTTCAGTGGGGTTGGAGGTTGAATCTCTTGAAAAATACGAGCAGGTAAAGAATGGTTTGGAAGGTCTTGTAGTAGGTGAAGTGCTCACTTGTGAAAAACATCCGGACGCCGATAAATTAAAAGTTACCACTGTTAGTAACGGTAATGGAGAAACGCTGCAAGTTGTTTGTGGCGCTCCAAATGTTGCTGCAGGTCAAAAAGTGGTGCTCGCTCCGGTTGGAAGTCGGATTTATCCTGTAAAAGGCGAGCCGGTTACATTAAAAAAAGCAAAGATAAGAGGAGTAGAAAGCCAGGGAATGCTGTGTGCCGAAGATGAGATCGGCTTGGGTGAAAGTCATGCGGGAATTATGGTTTTGCCTGAAAATGCTGTCCCCGGAACGCCATTAAAAGATTACTTTAATTTGTATTCCGACTGGATTTTTGAGATAGGCCTCACACCGAATAGAATGGATGCAATGAGCCACCTTGGTGTGGCAAAAGACATTTGTGCTTACCTTTCGCATCATCTGAATAAACCTGTTAAAGTCGTTTCTCCTTTTACTCATAATTTCAAAGCAGATAATCATTCCAAAAAAGTTTCAGTTGAAATAAAAAATCCTGAAGAGTGCGAGCGTTACGCAGGCGTAAGTATTTCAGGAATTAAAGTGGAAGAATCTCCTGCCTGGCTACAAAACAGGTTGAAAAGTATTGGTTTGCGTCCTGTAAATAACATTGTGGATATTACCAATTTTATCCTTCACGAAACCGGCCAGCCACTTCACGCGTTTGATCTCGATAAAGTAAAAGGTAATAAAATAATAGTAGAAACGCTGCCGGAAGGGACGTCGTTTACAACCCTCGATGAAAAGGAGCGGAAGCTGCGTAATGGAGATATAATGATTTGCAATGGCGAAAACGAGCCAATGTGTATTGCGGGAGTTTTTGGTGGTATTGATTCTGGAATTACTGAACAAACAAGCAATCTTTTTTTGGAAAGCGCGGTTTTTAACCCGGTTTCCATACGCAAAACAATGATTGCTCATAACCTTCGAACAGACGCAGCAGTCAGGTTTGAAAAAGGAATAAACATTGGGAACACAGTTGAAGTACTGAAACATGCTGCGTTGATGATTAAGGAAGTTGCGGGTGGAAAGATTTCATCTGAAATTGTCGACGTTTACCCCGTTCATAGGGAAAAGAAGGAAATCACTCTTTCTAACTTTTACCTCAAGAAGATAAGTGGAAAAAATTATCATCCCGACACGGTAAAAACTATTTTGAAGTCTTTGAACTTTACAATCTTAAGAGAAGGAATTGATAATATTGTGGTGGAAGTTCCTTATTCCAATCCTGATATTTCTATTCCGGCAGATATTGTTGAAGAGATCATGCGAATCGATGGATTAGATAATATTGAAATTCCTTCCACTATTTCTATTGCTCCTTCAATTGACACGAGTCTTGAAGAGGCAGCAAAGAAGGAAAAAATTGCTTCATGGCTGACAGGAAATGTGTTTTATGAAATTTTCACTAATTCAATCACAAACAGCCGGTATTTTTCAGAAAAAACACTGGAAACAACGGTTTCCATCATTAATAGTTTGAGTGAAGGATTGGATGTGATGCGGCCTTCAATGTTGCCAACCGGTTTGGAAACCATCGCTTATAACCTGAACAGGAAGAACAACGATCTTAAACTTTTTGAATTTGGAAAAACCTATTCACTGGTTGAAGGCGTTTATTCAGAAAAGCCCAATCTTTCTATTTATATAAGCGGAAATGAAAGTGAAACGAACTGGAGTGCACAAACAAAAAAGGCAGACATTTATTTTGTCAAAGGAGTTTGCGAAGCGATATTTAAAATCGCCGGACTGCAGAAATATCAATTTACTGTTACTCAAAATGCCGATTTGGACGAATGTCTTTCTGTTTCAATAAAAGGAAAAGAAATTGTTGTTTTAGGTGCGGTAAATAAAACTCAATTGGAAAAATTTTCCATCAAACAACCGGTTTATTTTATTTGTTTCGATTGGAAAAATCTTTTGTTTTTCAGTAATAAAAAAGACATAACGTTTGAACCTGTTTCTAAGTTTCCGGCTGTGCAGCGTGACCTATCCATCTTGTTGGATAAAAGTGTTTCTTATGCGCAGGTTGAGGAATTGGTCGAATCTTTGCATATAAAGAAGTTGCAACAAATACACTTGTTTGATGTGTTTGAAAACGAAAAGCTGGGAGAAAATAAAAAATCTTTCGCTATAGATTTTACTTTTTTAGATAAAGAAAAAACGATGACCGATGAGGAGATCGGTGCAATAATGGACAAGATCATTTCAAATCTTGAAAGCAAGTTAAACGCGGTAATCAGAAGCAATGCCTGAAAACATTGAATTGCATATTAAAAATCTTTACAGCAAACAACAATTGCTGTTGAAAAAGTATGCTTTATTGCAAAAGGAGAGCCAGCAGCTGGAAAAGGAAAATGTCGATATGAACCTTAAATTAAAATCATTGCACGAAAAAAATGCGCAGCTTGAAATGCAGTTGAATATTTTGAAAACTTCTGCAGGAAAATTGGAAGGAAAAGAGAGAGCCGATTTTGAAAAAAGTATCAATGGTTATATCCGCACACTCGATAAATGCATATCGATCTTAAATAAATAATGATGGCAAACGAACAATTGATTCCTCTGAATATAGTGATAGCCGACAGGAGTTACAGGATAAAAATTTCTCCTTCGGATGAGGAGGGGATAAGAAAAGTTTTGAAGACCATCAACGAAAAAATTCTTGAATTCAAGACTCAATTTGCGGGAAAAGATATGCAGGATTATATTTCAATGGTTTTGATTTGGTATGCCACACAAGCAAAAGAAAACACAACAGAAATTTTGAATGAAGATATGCTTCAATCCATTTTAAAAATGGAAAAGCAACTGGATGAAGTGATCTGACATTGCTA
>JBQCEG010000050.1:0-78839 GCA_051960475.1 Ginsengibacter sp. | reverse complement strand
GTGACCTCAACATTACTTTTAATAAATGGCCGGGCATCGAGCCCGACCATTTTTAGCAAGAACTTCGCTGCTGGCTCTGTTCTATCAATATTATCAACTGACACAGTTTATTTTACACTCCCTTTTTATCTTATTTTAACCGCTGAAACAAACTGTTTAAAATGAAAATAAAACCGAACCTAACAGCAGAAATTATTTTGTTTGTTGCACTTCTCCTTTCTTCTTCTATTTTTTCCGGCTGCAAAAAGAAAAAAAGTGACAGCACTGATAATGCTACCTATTATTACAAGGCAACAATTGATGGAAAAGAATACGCACAGACCGCCACTGATGCAAATGGATACGAAGCAGGTTCTGCGATGGGAGGAGTTGACGATGTAACTCTTTCAGCGGTCATTTCTCCTAAAGATTATCAATATGAACATGGAAAGACTTACATGGATGTAACTAAGGGAATTTTACATAATTATCTTTCTATAACGGACCAACAATTTTTCCAGTTTTTTACTCCGGGAACTTTCAACTTTACCTCTGGTCCCAGTTACGATCCTTACAAAAATGGTGATGGATTTACTGTTACATGGATTGATGAAAACGCGGAAGAATGGGATACGTTCAGCGGCACAGGCGATCAAACGGGAAGTACAATGAAAATCATCAGCGAACAAGATGAACAAAGCCAATTGAATTATTCAATAAGGGTAAAAGTGCAGTTCAATTGCAAACTGTATAATTACAATACCGGCGAAATGAAACAATTAACGAATGGAGAACTGGTTGGCGTGTTTTCGGAAATACCATAAGTAGTTCTTCACTTAAAATTGAAGTCTCATATTTGGATATAATATTCAAACTTATCTTTATAAAGAAAAGTTATGCTATGGCCAATTCCACCTCACACGACGAACGAATCGCGAAAATGACTTTCGCATCTGTATATCCGGCTTATGTTAATAAAGTAGAGAAGAAAGGAAGAACAAAAGAAGAATTGAACCATGTGATTGAATGGCTAACAGGTTTTGACGAAAAGAAGTTGCAGCAATTGATAAAGGACAAGGTAACCTTTGAAACGTTCTTTCAGCAAGCTTCAATTAATCCAAATGCAAAATTGATTACAGGTGTTATTTGTGGCTATCGTGTTGAAGAAATTGAAAATCCTTTGACGCAAAAAGTTAGATATCTTGATAAGTTGATAGTTGAATTGGCAAAAAGAAGACAGATGGAGAAGATATTGCGAAGCTAACGGTAGTAGTAAACGAAGTTTTTCCGAACTTTTTTATTTCCTCCAATGCCACCTTTTGCTAAAAATCCATCCCCAGATTATACATTACAAAACTCCAAATATCCGCTTCTTCATCAACTTGTTTGTCAGTGGGTTTTCCGCCGCCGTGGCCGGCTTTGGTTTCTATCCGGATCAAAGTAGGATTGGTTCCATCATTATCCGCTTGTAAAGTGGCGGCAAATTTAAAACTGTGAGCCGGCACTACCCTGTCGTCGTGATCAGCTGTCGTGATTAATGTCGCAGGATATTTCACGCCCGGTTTTAAATTTTGGAGCGGAGAATATTTGATGAGATTTTCAAAATCTTCTTTCTTATCACTACGTCCATATTCAGTTGCCCACGCCCATCCGATGGTAAAGAGATGATATCGCAACATATCCAACACTCCCACCTGCGGAATTGCGACTTTAAAAAGATCGGGTCGTTGCGTCATTACTGCGCCGATTAATAAACCACCATTACTACCGCCGCGCATTGCCAATTTGGAAGGATTGGTATATTTTTTATCAATTAAAAATTGAGCAGCTGCAATAAAATCGTCAAAAACATTTTGCTTGTTTTGTAACATACCTCCTTTGTGCCACTCTTCGCCATATTCACTTCCGCCACGCAAATTCACAACGACATAAACGCCGCCATGCTCAAGAAAAAATGCATTTGAAATCGAAAATCCGGGCGTCAACGGAATATTGAATCCGCCACAACCATACATCAGAACCGGATTGTTGCCATCAAGTTTGATCCCTTTTTTATAAGTGATGAACATCGGCACTTTCGTTCCGTCTTTGCTGGTGCAAAAGGTCTGAACAGTCTGGTAATTATCCGCATCTATTTTTGCTTCACTTTTCCTGAAAAGTTTGGAAGTTCCTGTTTCAATATCATACCGGTAAATGGAAGCGGGATGATCAAAAGAAGTGTAAGAGTAAAAAAGTTCCTTATCCTTTCTGTGTGCGTTAAAACCGCCGGCAGAGCCGATGCCGGGCAGAACAATTTCTTTTGCATGATAACCTTTATAATCCGTCTGGTACACACGACTTGAAGCATCCTGCAAATAGCTCAAAAATAATTTTCCACCTGCTGTTCCAACCGATTCCAGCAACTCCTTCCTTTCAGGAATCACAGTCTCCCAATTTTTTCTTTCAGGATTCTTGGGATCAATTGCTACCACTTTATAATTAGGTGCATCTGCATTCGTGCGTATTAAAATTTTGTCACCATCATTATCTATAGCACTTGATTCGGTATCAAAACCTCTCACAATCAAAGTGAAATCATTTTTGGGAGAAGGGTTCTTCATGTCTTTCACCCAAATTTCTGAACCGCTTGTTCCTTCACTTTTTGTGATAATCAAAAAATGTTCATCCTCTGTAAGCTGTGCTCCTATTACTCTCAACGGATGTTCTTTGTCTTCATACACCAAAACATCTTCACTTTGTGGCGTGCCGATCTTGTGAAAATAAACTTTGTGATTTTGATTTTGAACGGTTAGTTTTTCTTTGTCATCCGTTTGCGGGTAGCGACTGTAATAAAATCCTTCATCGCCTTTCCATGAAGTGCCGCTGAATTTGATAAATTTCAATTCATCTTTCAACAAACTTTTATCCGCTACTTTCAACACGTGCGCCACTTCCCAATCACTACCGGATCGCGCCTCGAGGTATACCGCATATTTATTGTTCTTACTGAAAGATGGAACGCCCACAGAAACGGTTCCGTCGCTGCTTAATTTATTTGGATCCAGAAAGACTTCCGGCGCGGCATCAAGCCCTTTCTGTCGGTACAAAACTGACTGGTTTTGCAAGCCGTCATTTTTATAAAAATAATAGTAATCGCCTTCTTTGAAAGGAGAACCGTATCTTGTGTAATTCCACATCATTTTCAATTCTTCCTTCACTTTTTGCCTGAAAGGCATTTGAGAAAAATATTGATCAGTGACCGTATTTTCTTCTTTCACCCATTCTTTGGTTTCTTCGCTGTTATCGTCTTCGAGGCAGCGATAAGGATCTTTAACGATCGTTCCAAAGTAATTGTCTTCCTGGTCTACTTTTTTGGTTTCAGGATATTTTATTTGAGAAAAAGCGGGAATAGAAAATGACATAAGTAAAATAAGTAAATTGATTCTCATCACAAGCGTTTTATGTGATGAAGTTAAAAGATTTTAAAAAGATAGTACTCAAATTTTTAAAAGAAATCCTTTTTGGAAACAGTAAAGCAACAGATTGATTTTTTAATTTGGGATTAAAAAGAAAAGGGACTTTGAATTTGATAAACTCTCTTAAAGTCCTAAAAATTCTTCAGTAGTGATTTTAAAAGATTTGTTGAAATGTATGCCCGCTTTTTTGTCCAATAATCCGATCTTTCTTTTTACTTTTTTCTTTGATTTTTTGGGAACGAGGAAAGCAATCATATTGTTTTTATCGCCTTCATAAATGGCAATTTCCTCTCCTAGCATCACTCGTTTTAATGCTTCAAAAAAATGAGTCTTAAATTCCTTTACTGCCATCCTTTCCATTGCGATTAGATTTCGAAAAAGAAATTTTTTCAAATAATATAAAGTAGTTTAAATTGGATAAGAATAATCTTCTACCCTATCCCATCAACCTGCACTTCCCTGTTGATTTTGGAAACCAATCCCTGTAAAACTTTTCCAGGTCCACATTCTGTAAAATGTGTTGCTCCATCACTGATCATCTGTTCAATTGTTTGTGTCCATTTCACGGGGCCGGTTAGCTGTGCAATGAGGTTCTTTTTTATTTCTGTGGGATCTGAAACTGCTTTTGCAACAACATTTTGATAAACCGGGCAAAATGGTTTCTGAAAATGTGTGTTTTCGATCGCTTCAGCTAGTTCTTCTTTTGCCGGCTGCATCAACGGTGAATGAAACGCGCCGCCAACAGGAAGAACCAAGGCGCGTTTTGCTCCTGCCTCTTTCAATAAAGTACAGGCTTCTTCTATTCCTTTAATTGAACCGGAAATAACTATTTGCCCGGGACAATTATAATTTGCCGGCACAACCACTTCGTTGATAATATCTGCACAAATTGCTTCCACTTTTTTATCATCCAATCCCAGGATAGCCGCCATTGTTGATGGATTGATCTCACAAGCTTTTTGCATGGCACGCGCTCTTACTGAAACAAGCTTCAATGCATCAGTGAAGCTCAAACAACCATTTGCAACCAAGGCAGAAAATTCTCCCAATGAATGACCTGCAACCATGTCGGGTTGCGCATTCGTTTCAGTTTTAAATGCAATCACTGAGTGTAAAAAAACGGCAGGTTGCGTTACGTTGGTTTGTTTCAATTCATCCGATGTTCCAAAAAACATTACATCAGAAATTGAAAATCCAAGGACGTCGTTGGCTTCATCAAAAAGCAATTTTGCCTGTTCATTTTCGTCGTATAAATTTTTGCCCATCCCGATGAACTGTGAACCTTGCCCGGGAAAAATAAATGCATGTGCCATAATTATTGTTTTAGCTTCTTCTGATCAGATCTGCCTTTATCAGGCTAATAAATTCATTTCTTGTTGTTTGTTTTTCAAACTCGCCAAAAAAGGCGGAAGTGGTGGTAACACTGTTTTGTTTCTGAACGCCACGCATCATCATGCAAAGATGTTCTGCTTCAATTACCACCGCCACGCCCAAAGGATTGAGCGAATCTTTGATGGCATCCAGGATTTGCGTAGTAAGTCTTTCCTGCACCTGCAATCTCTTGGAAAATACATCAACTACACGAGCGATCTTGCTCAAACCGGTGATCCAACCGTTAGGGATATACGCAATATGTGCTTTGCCAAAAAACGGCAACATGTGATGTTCACACATGCTGTACAATTCAATATTTTTTACAATGATCATCTCACTCACTGATTCATGAAACTTGGCTGAATTAAGAATCGCAGCTGCATCCTGGTGATAACCTTGCGTTGCATATTGCATCGCTTTGGCAATTCTTTCAGGCGTTTTCAACAACCCTTCACGATCCGGATCTTCTCCAAGCAGTTTGATGGTTTCGCGGTAATTTCTCATGATCTCCTTCGTCACGTCCTCATCATAATGTTCCACTTTTTTATAAGCCATAGATCAATTTTGATTTTGGTTAAATGAATATTTTTTTCAGGAAGCCGGGTATTCTACAAAATTTTTCGGCGTTTCATAAAGTCGAATTTGCAAATCAAGTGAATTATCAATTTTATCACGTAATAAATTGTAAATCATCATTGCAATATTTTCAACGGTTGGATTCAAATTCTTGAATTCGGGCACATCCAGGTTCAGGTTTTTGTGATCCAGTTTGTTCGTTACATTTTCTTTCACCAGGTCGCTGAGGTATTTCAGGTCAACCACAAACCCGGTATCTGCTGCAGGAAATCCCGTTACTTTCACATTCAATTCATAATTGTGGCCATGAAAATTTGGATTGTTGCATTTGCCAAAAACAGCATAATTCTTTTCCTCGCTCCACAAAGGATTGTGCAAGCGGTGGGCCGCGCAAAAAAACTCTTTCCTGTAAACTGATACTTTCTGGTTCATCTTTAAATGTATAAAAAATCGCGGTGCTATTCGCCGAAATATTCAACAAAAATTTTCGGCGTTTCATAAAGTTTCAGAGAATGCAATTGTATTCCTTTGGGCAGATGAGGAAGCAATTGTTGCCAGATGGCGATTGCCAAATTCTCTGCCGAACAAAGTTTTCCTTTCATGAATTCCACATCCAGATTCAGGTTTTTGTGATCCAGTTCTTCGATAATATATTGCTTAACAATCTTACTTAAAATTTGCGCGTTCATCACAAAACCTGTATCCGCAGCCACTTTTCCTTTAACCGTCACGTGCAATTCATAATTATGTCCATGCCAGTTTTCGTTGGCGCATTTACCAAAAACTTCTTCGTTCTTTTCTTTGCTCCAATCAGGGTTGAATAACTTATGCGCCGCATTAAAATGTTCTATCCTCGTTAAAAATACCATTCTAGTTATAAAAAATTTTTTGCAAAGGTAATCCCATGAATTGATAATATCCCGGTAAATGCGAAATTTGCCGGATGAATTTGTTAATTGTTGCCGCTACAGAATTTGAAATTGAACTTTTTCTCCAACAAAATAAAACGGCCGAAGTTTTGATCACAGGAGTTGGAATGCCCGCAACGATTTATCATCTCACCAAAAAATTATTGACACAAAAATATGATTTGGTTGTGCAAGCCGGGATTGCCGGCACATTTGCCAATCATTTTAATTTAGGAGACGTTGTAATTACAAAAGAAGACACTTTTGCTGATTTGGGGATTGAAGAAAATGGCGAAATAAAAAGTTTGTTTGAAAGTGGTTTTACTGATAAGAACCAATTTCCTTTTTCTGATGGATGGCTCAAGAATCCAAACATGGATTTGAATCAATATTCTTTGCCTTTGGCAAGAGCCGTGACGGTAAATAAAGTGATCGACAACAATTCCTGCAATGAAAAAGTGATGAATAAGTTTGGTGCGCAAATTGAAAGTATGGAAGGCGCGGCCTTTCATTTTGTTTGCCTGCAACAACGAGTGAAATTTTTACAATTACGAAGCATTTCCAATTTTGTAGGTGAGAGAGATAAATCGAAATGGAAGATCAAAGAAGCGATAAGCAATCTGAATAAGGAATTATTAAACATTGTAAATAACTTATAAAGCATTATGAATTTTACACTTGGATTTTCACCGTGCCCGAATGATACGTTTATTTTTGACGGACTGGTAAACAAAAAAATTGACACAGGAGATTTTACGTTTACTGTGCAATTGGAAGACGTTGAAACTTTGAATGAAATGGCGCGAAAAGGTGCTTTGGATTTTACAAAATTAAGCTATGGAGTTCTTCCGCTTGTGACCGATAAATACAAAGTACTTAACAGCGGAAGTGCTTTGGGCAAAGGGGTTGGCCCTTTATTGATCTCGAAAAAGCTGGTTAGTTTTGAAGACGTTCCCAACTACACAATTGTGATTCCCGGGGAAAATACGACAGCTCATCTTTTATTTTCATTAGCGTTTCCAAATGCAAAAAATAAGTTGTTCAAAAGATATGATGAAATAGAAAACTCGGTGCTGGATTCCGAAAATGTTTTAGGAGTTATCATTCATGAAAACCGCTTCACTTACATGAACAAAGGGCTTCATAAAATTGTTGATTTGGGCAATTATTGGGAAGAAAAAACTTCACTGCCTATTCCACTTGGAGGAATTGTTGGCAAAAGAACTTTAGATGAAGCCGTTTTGAAAAAAGTGGATTCCCTGATCAGGAAAAGTATTGAATATTCTTACAACAATTACCCCCAGATCTCCGACTATATAAAATGTCATTCGCAGGAAATGGAAGAAGAGGTAATGAAGAAGCACATCGATTTATATGTAAATAATTATTCTTTGGATTTAGGTGAAGATGGAAAAAATGCGATCAGGAAATTTATGGAGATATACGAACAAAATGACAATAAACGGCATCAAGACTATAAGCAAACCTTTTTGTGAACCCTTTTAATTCAGTTGTGATCAATAAAAAACTCAAAAATTTCCCTCGCTTTTTCATGCCGGAAAACCTTGTTCCTAAACTGCTTTATCCATCTCACAGGCGAAATAGAATTTGTCAAAAAAAGTTCGTCTGCTAATAGCAGGTCTTCTTTGGTAATGGTTCTTTCTTTAATTTTAAATGGAAGATTTTCTATTAACCATCGACGCATTACGCCGGCTACACAACCCTCTGAAAGTGGCGGTGTGATTATATTTCCATCTTTTACCAAAAAAATATTCGCAATAGAAGATTCGCACATCCTTTCAAAGCTATTCAATATAAGTGCTTCATCCAGCTTGTTCATAGCCGCAAACCGCGCCGCCATAAGTGAAGGAAGATAATTGTTTGATTTAATGTTTGAAAAACGGTCGCAACTTTTTCTTGCATCGTGGAAAATATCAACCACAAGCCCATTTTCGTTCAATTCAATTTTTTCTGAAAGAGGAAATGTTTCGATGATAAAATTCGTCCTCCACTCCTTTTCGAACAGACTTTCCTCGCCGGCAAAAATCATCAACCTGATGCGTGCATGCTGCGAAATAAAATTCTTCTCTAAAAGTTTGTTTACTGAATCTTCAAAGATTTCTTTAGAGAAATTTTCCGGTACAACTAACCCTAACAAATCCATACCGTTGCTCAATCTTTCAAAATGGAGATCCATGTTTAATATTCTTCCACGATGCATTCTCATCGTTTCAAAAAGTCCGTCGCCATACCTGAACGAACGGTTCTGAACCGTTATAACGGGAACGCCTGCACGAAAAAACTCGCTGTTGTAAATAAAAAAATGCTCATTCATATACAAGGAAATGAATGAGCAAAAATAAACCGTTGGTTTGGCTTACCGCGATTAATTTTCCTGGTCGAGCAGGTTGTTCTTAACCGCATACATGATGAGACCTGCAGTACTTTTCGTGCCGGTCTTAACTTTTAATTTATCACGAATGGCTTCAATTGTCCGCGGACTCAGTTCCACAGCTTCCGCAATTTCACGTGTACTTTTTTCTTCACACATGAGCCTGAGAACAGTAATTTCTTTTTCTGTGAGCAAAGCTTCATCTCCTGCCGGTTTAAATGGAGAAGCTACATTCTTCTGACGAAGGTTATTGAGAAGCGCCTTATTGGTAAGTGAATTAAAATAGAATTCCTGCTGGTAACAGGTTTTAATGGCTTCGTAGATCACTTCGGCATCGGAGGTTTTTACGAGATAACTATTTGCTCCGAGTTCCATCAATTTGGTAATAACACTTTGATCGTCGAGCAATGTAAGCATGATCACTTTAATGCCGGGATAGAGCTTTTTGATTTCCGGAAGCGCAGTAATTCCATCCATGATCGGCATCTGGATGTCCAATAAAATTACGTCCGGTTGGATTCCTTTCAGCATATTAAGAAGGTGAGCGCCATTGTCGGCCTCCGCTATTACCTTAATATCTTTTTTGGAAGAGAGAGCAGTTTTTACACCCGCCCTGTAAAGAACATGATCATCAACAATCATCACATTGATCACATCTCCTGTTTCTTCTTTCATAGTACTATTGAATTTATAAACTGTGTTTAACCCTACAAAATTCTACTTTAATTATGGTAATTCAAATCGAATAATTACCAAATTTAGAGAATCGTAATAATACGCTTTATTCACGTAATAAAACCCACAATATTGTATAAATGTAACTGAACGATTGCAAATATCTTTAATATTAACTATCTTTTTATCCGAAAGTTTTTCACAAAAAAAAGCACCGTCAAAAAACAGTGCTTTTATGAAAATCAAAATAATTTTATTTCTTTTTCTGGCTCTTCGGAGCAAAGATCGCGAACATCCGTTTTCCTTCCAGTTTGGGCATACTTTCCAATGTGCCCACATCTACCAGCCTTTCTGCAAACTTCAAAAGCAACAATTCGCCTCTTTCCTTAAACATGATGGCGCGCCCTTTAAACTGTACATAGGCTTTCACTTTGTTGCCATCTTTCAGAAAATTTTCTGCGTGTTTGGTTTTGAAATCAAAATCATGATCATCGGTATTGGGCGTAAAGCGGATTTCCTTAACCTCAGAAACCTTGCTCTTGGCTTTCATATCTTTTTCGCGCTTCTTTTTTTCGTAAAGAAACTTATTGTAATCTATTACCTTGCAAACGGGAGGATCTGCATTGGGAGAAATTTCAACAAGGTCAAGTCCTTGTTCGTTAGCGATCCTTTGTGCATCAGCAGTGTTGTAAATTCCGACTTCAACATTTTCGCCCACCAGTCTAACCTGGGGTACTCTGATCATGTGATTGGTACGGTGTTCCTGTTGTTGTTCTTTTCTAAAACGGGGATTAAAACCTCTCGGTCTTGGAGAAAATGCCATTAATTGATTTTAGGTTAATAATATTTATTGTTCTGTTTTTTCCTGGTTTATAGTTGTTTTATTTTCAACTTCCTGTTTGATATTTTCAATCACTTCATCGACGGACTTGGCGCCTTCATCACCTTTGCCTTGCCTGCGCACCGAAACTTTATTTTCATTCACCTCTTTTTCACCAATAATAAGCATCATCGGGATCTTGGCCAATTCAGCATCCCTGATCTTCTTTCCTACTTTTTCGCCGCGGTCGTCAATTTCAGCACGAATATCATTATTTTTTAATTGACTTAAAACATTTTTAGCATAAGGTATAAATTTATCACTGATCGGCAAAATTTTTACCTGCAGCGGCACAAGCCACATCGGGAATTTGCCCGCGCAATGTTCAATAAGTACAGCAACAAATCTTTCCATACTTCCGAAAGGCGCGCGATGGATCATCACCGGGCGATGTTTCGCATTGTCTTCACCAATGTAAGTAAGGTCAAATCTTTCAGGCAAATTATAATCCACTTGTATCGTTCCCAATTGCCATTTTCTTCCGATCGCATCCCTCACCATGAAATCGAGCTTTGGCCCATAAAATGCTGCTTCGCCATATTCGATAACAACATTCGGCAATCCTTTTTCTTCAACTGCTTCAATAATTGATCTTTCAGATATTTCCCAATTCTCTTCGCTGCCAATGTATTTGGAACGATCGTTCTGATCACGCAAAGAGATCTGCGCAGTAAAATCGCTGAAGCCAAGTGATTTGAAAACATAAAGTACGAGGTCGATCACTTTTTTAAATTCATCCTTCACTTGTGATGGCATGCAAAACAAATGTGCATCATCCTGGGTAAATCCACGAACTCTTGTCAGCCCGTGTAATTCGCCCGATTGTTCGTAGCGATAAACAGTTCCGAATTCAGCAAGGCGCAAGGGCAGATCTTTATAGCTCCTTGGTTCGGCTTTGTAAATTTCACAATGATGTGGGCAGTTCATTGGCTTCAGAAAAAACTCTTCTCCTTCAACAGGAGTTTTTATCGGTTGAAAACTGTCTGCTCCATATTTTTCATAATGCCCGCTGGTGACATACAAATTTTTAGAACCAATGTGCGGAGTGATCACGGGAAGATAGCCTGCTTCGATCTGTGCTTTTTGTAAAAACTGCTGCAACCTTTCACGAAGCATTGCACCTTTGGGTAACCATAAAGGAAGGCCCGCTCCCACTTTTTCTGAAAAAGTAAAGAGTTCAAGTTCCTTGCCCAACTTCCTGTGGTCGCGCTTTTTCGCTTCTTCCACTAAACGAATATATTCATCCAGTTCTTTCTGGTTGGGAAAAGTGACACCGTAAATCCGCGTGAGCATTTTGTTTTTTTCATCGCCTTTCCAATACGCGCCTGCAATGCCCGTAAGTTTTATTCCTTTTATAAATCCTGTTGAAGGAATATGTGGCCCGCGACAGAGGTCAGTAAAATTTCCCTGTGTATAAAAAGTGATGCTGCCATCTTCAAGATTCGAAAGCAAATCCAATTTATATTCATCACCTTTTTGTTCAAAATAATCGATCGCATCTTTCTTTGAAATTTCTTTCCTGATGTAAGGACTATTTTTTTTGGAAAGCTCGCTCATTTTTTGCTCAAGCTTTTCAAGATCGGTTTCAGTTATTGTATTATCGCCAAGGTCGATGTCATAATAAAATCCTTTTTCCACCGGGGGGCCAACCCAAAATTTTACGCCCGGGAAAGTTGCTTCAACTGCTTCGGCCATTAGGTGCGCAGAAGAATGCCAAAAAGTAGACTTCCCTTTCTCATCTTCCCACGTCAAAAACTTTATTGTTGCGTCTTTATTAACAGGTCTTGAAAGGTCCCACACTTCGCCGTTTACTTCTGCGGCGAGAATTCTTCTTGCCAGTCCTTCGCTGATCGAGCGCGCAATCTCCATCGACGAAACACCTTGTTCGTACTGCCTTACCGCGCCATCAGGAAAAGTAATATTGATCATTCTGTGTTGAAAAAATTTTTAGTTTACTTTAATTTTTGAACGGCAAATTTAACGAAGTATTAGACAAAGATGCTATTCCTTTGAAGGACTAAGATTTTAATAACAATTAATTTTGATTGAACCTATAAGGAGACATGATGAAAAGAATCTTTACACTGTCACTTTTGATGTTTTTCTGTTCCGGTTTATTTGCCCAACATTCTTACGCCCAAAGTTTCACTTCACAAAATAAAACCTACGATCTTAAAAAAGTTGATTTCGACGGCCAGTGGAAAGGCAACTTTGATGAAGGCAGTTTTGGTGTTCCCGGTTATGACGATGGTTATAAATATGTACTCGAATTGAACACCGACGGCTCTCGCGTTTCCGGTTATTCTTACACTTATTTTAATGAAGGACCTAACAGGTATTTTACGATTTGCCGTTTGAGTGGAACATTAAACCGACAAACAAATGATTTGGTGGTTACAGAAGTGGAAAGAACCAAATACAACACACCTCCCAATTTTCAGAATTGTTTTCAAACCCATCGCTTGCATTACGAAAGAGATTCAGGAATGGAAGTTTTGCGTGGCACATGGATTCCGGCTCCCAATCAACAAGGTGGATGCGGCAGCGGAACAACTGTTCTTTCCCGCAGGATCGTAAATTCAATGCCTTTGGGTTATATGCCGCATAAAACAACACCAACAAAACCGGCAACAAAACCTGTGGCTAAAGCACCGGTAAAAAAACCGGTTCACAAAAAAGTAATTACAACTCCCCAAAAGAAAGTAATTGCGTCTGCACCTAAAAAAACTCATCCTCCAATAAGAAAGGCGCCGGTAGTTAAAAAACCGCTCATTCAAAAACCGGATCGCATTGAAAGCCTGATTACCAAAAAGGATTTATCAGATTCAAAAGTTGAAAAGCCTGAAACGATTTCTCCGACACTTAAAGGTTTTGAACTGCGTAGAAAAGACATTGTAAAAACGATTGCCATTACGCAACCTACTTTCAGGCTGGACTTTTATGACAATGGAGAAATTGATGGAGATTCAATCTCAGTATTTTACAATGGCAAAGTGGTATTGTCGCACCAGCGATTGTCTGACAAACCAATTTCACTCACACTTTCGATAGACAAAAATGCGCCTGAAAACATCGTAACAATGTATGCAGACAATTTGGGTACGATTCCACCAAACACAGCGTTGATGGTTGTTACAGACGGAAGCAAAAGATATGAGGTGAGAATGGAATCTGACACAACCAAGAGTGGAAGTGTCGTCTTTAAAACGGCGAAATAATAAATTCCAGGGTTTGTTGATTTACTCCAAAAACGATTCTCATTATCTATTTGAAAGGTCGCAGTTTGCAACAAGAAAAAAGGTAAATTTGCTTTTCTAAAATTTTGATGTGGCACTGATAAAAAGTATATCCGGGATCAGGGGGACGATAGGAGGAAATCCCGGAAAAAATCTCACTCCTTTAGATATCGTAAAATTTACAGCGGCTTTTGCTACTTCACTTGCAAAAGATTCAGACAACAGGAAAATCGTTATTGGCCGTGATGGCCGCATCAGCGGAAGCATGGTGAGCGATCTTTGCGCAAGTACTTTGGTAGCTTCTGGTTTTGACGTAATTGATCTCGGTCTTACAACAACACCAACTGTTGAAATTGCAGTAAAAGAAGAAGGCGCAGCAGGAGGAATTATTCTCACCGCCAGCCACAATCCACAAGAATGGAACGCTTTGAAATTATTGAATAGTGAGGGTGAATTTTTAAATGACGAAGCAGGCAAAAAAGTTTTGTCGATAGCAGAAAGCGAAAAATTTGATTTTGTTCCTGTTCAAAAGTTGGGGAAATATCATGCTGATAATTCATACCTGCAGAAACATATTGATGCAGTCATTAATTATGAATTGGTGGATGTGGAAGCGATCAAAAAAGCAAAATTTAAAATTGTTGTTGACCCTGTAAACAGTTCGGGCGCTATTTATATTCCTGCTTTATTAAAAGCTTTAGGCGTAAAAGAAGTGATTGTTATCAATGAAGAAGTGAATGGAAAATTTGAACACAATCCTGAACCGCTTCCTAAAAATTTGATTGGGCTTAGCAATGAAGTGGTAAAACAAAAAGCATCTCTTGGAATCGCTATAGATCCTGATGTGGACAGGCTTTGCTTCGTTTGCGAAGATGGCAGCATGTTTGGCGAAGAATATACATTGGTGGCTGTTGCTGATTATGTTTTGGGAAAAAGAAAAGGCAATACAGTCAGCAACATGTCTTCGACAAAATCATTGAAAGAAATTACGCATCAACATGGTGGTGAATATTTCCCCTCTCCTGTTGGTGAAGTGAACGTGGTTCATAAAATGAAAGAAGTAAATGCCGTGATTGGTGGAGAAGGAAATGGCGGTATCATCGTTCCTGATTTTCATTATGGCCGCGATGCATTGATTGGAATTGGTTTGTTCCTTTCTCATTTGGCACATTCTCATAAAAGCATCAAGCAATTAAGAGGAATGTATCCTGATTATTTTATTTCAAAAAATAAAATAACACTTGAAAATAACGTGAACGTAAAGGATATTTTTCAAAAGATAAAAGACAAGTATAGGAACAATCCGATCAACACAGAAGACGGATTGAAAATTGAATTTGGCAACGACTGGGTGCATTTAAGAACCAGTAATACAGAACCAATACTGCGCATCTATTCAGAAAGTAATTTTGAAACCACTGCTGAAAATATTGCCAAGAAAATAATGAAAGATATTCACGAAGTAATGAGTTAATTAGCGAATCAGCTAATTAGCCAATTGGCCAATTATTATGCAAAGAATTTATTTTGACAATGCCGCTACCACTCCTCTGGATCCACAGGTACTGGAGGCGATGATGCCTTATTTTACTGAAAAATTCGGCAATCCTTCTTCTATTTATTCTTATGGAAGAGAAACTCGGATGGCGATTGAAAGCGCAAGGAAAACTGTGGCAAAAATTTTAAATGCACATCCTTCGGAAATATTTTTTACGAGTGGAGGAACAGAATCTACCAACACGGCGATCAATGCAGCCGTTTATGATTTGGATTGTAAACACATTATCACTTCTCCCCTGGAACATCATGCTACATTGCATTCTGTTGAACACCTGGCAAAAGAAGGAAAAGTGAAATTGTCTTATGTAAACATTTTGCCCAGCGGTGTTATCGACTTTGATCATCTTGAAAGACTTTTGAAAGAAAGCGATGAAAAATCCCTGGTGACTTTAATGCACGCCAATAACGAAATTGGTAACATTACAGATATCGAACGGGTTTCAGAACTGGCAGAAAAATACGATGCAGTATTGAATGTTGATACCGTACAAACGGTTGGTCATTTTCCGATCGATCTTCAAAAACTAAAAGTGCATTTTATTAATGCGGCAGGCCACAAGTTTCATGGCCCGAAAGGTGTTGGAATGTTGTACATCAATCGCGATATTAAAATTCATCCAATGATCCAGGGTGGCAGCCAGGAAAGAAATATGCGTGCCGGCACTGAAAATATTTATGGCATTGTAGGCTTTGCAAAAGCTTTGGAACTTGCTGTTGAAAATATGGAAGAAGAAAGTCGCCACATCCGTGAAATAAAAAATTACATGAAAGAAAGCCTTGAAATAAATATTCCGGGTGTTCAGTTCAATGGCGATCTAAACGGAAATTGTTTATACACGGTTTTGAGCGTAGGGTTTCCCAAAACAGAAAAATCGGACATGCTTCTTTTCAATCTTGACATCAATAATATTTGCGCGAGTGGCGGAAGCGCCTGCACTTCCGGCGCAGAAGCCGCAAGTCATGTGATCAGTGCCATAAATCCCGGCTCCAATCAAACCACTGTTCGTTTCTCATTCAGCAAATACAACACAAAAGAAGAAGTAGATGTAGTGGTAGAGAAGCTGAGAGAAGTTTTATAAAAAAGGTTGCAGTAAACAAGGAATTCCATCTTTTCTGAGTTTCCATCGCATAAGTAAATCAATAAAAACAATCTCTTTTAATTTCATTACATAAAAAGTGAAAAGCAATTCCAAACACTCATCATTTTTCTTTGTGACATTCGTTGCAAAAATCACTGACTGAGATCATTGATGAAAGAAATCTGCACATCTAACTTAGATTTCTAAAACATCAGTTATGAAAGTGAAATATTGGATGGGTGCATTGCTGCTCCCATTTCTCTTCAGTTGCTCTTCCACAGTAAGGATCACGAATTCATGGAAATCTGCCAACATAACTTCCAAATCTTACAATAAGATCATGGTTGTCGGCTTGCTTCCCGAAAGAGAACGAAGTGTTAGCCAAAGCATGGAAAATCATCTTGTTTCTGATTTGCGCGATCGTGGTTATAATGCAGTTTCTGCTTTGCAGGAACTGGGCCCGAAAGAATTTGAAGATATGAGCGAGCAGGAGATGCTGGAGAAATTAAAAGATTACGGTGTGGATGCAGTGATTAGTATTGTTTTGCTCGACAAACAACGCGAACGTTATTATGTTCCTTCAAGGGTTTATTATTCACCTTACATTATTTATCAACGGCATTTCTGGGGTTACTATTCAACCATTTACCGCCGCATCTATACGCCCGGGTATTATGTAAACAACACAAAATATTTTTGGGAAAGTAATTTTTATGATATGGATAGCCGGGAGCTCTTGTATTCTGCACAGACAGAATCTTTTGATCCGGCTTCTGCAGAATCTCTTTCACACGATTATGGTAAAATGATCGTGGACGATATGGCCAAAAAGGGAATTTTGAAATAGAAAACTAAATTTGTCGAAGCTAAGTAAAGCTACAAATTCACAAGTTTTTTATCCTGCCGGTTACGAATTACTCGCAAAGTTTAATTGTTGAAGCAGATTGTGTGCTGAACTGGATCTTATCCACTTTGTTGGCCTTATTGTAATACAGGATCAGAATTCCATATGAGGTTTTGAAAGCATCCCAGCTCGGTTGTTTAATTTGCGGATCTCCTAATGTTCTGAACAAATTATTTCTTGATGCACCCATCAAAGGGACACTCAAAACACCTTTGAAGTGCGGGCCAATCTCGACGTAATTCCTCGAAACATAAAAAGTAATATCCTGATCTTTATATGAAACAGTTGAGCCACATTTTGCTTTGATGTCTGTAGTAAAACTGGTAAAACAAGGAAGATTTTTTTTGATCTCTTCAATATTTGAGGTTGGAATAATGATGTGATTTACGTTCCCATTCAAAAGGTCAACGTTAATGGTCGGGCACTTTACCTGGACTTTCAATTGACTAAATCCTGTGGAAAGTATGAGTGTGGTTAACAGGGTTAAAAGCGTTCTTTTCATAAGTTTTAATCGGTTTTAAATACTTATGCAAAATCCTTGCTAATTTTTCTAAAATCAGCAAAATCAATAGAATAAAGTGAACAAACAAATAAAATAGATTTTTATTTTATTTCAAAAGTTCGAGTAATGAAGAAATCTCTTTTTCAGTGTTGAAAGAATGAAGTACAATTCGCAAACGCTCCTGCCCTTTCGGTACGGTTGGATATAGGATTGGACGGATATCGAAATTGTGCTGCAGGCAAAGTTCAGCCACTTTCTTTACCTCCTCATTTCCGGGGATAACAACAGGCTGAATGGGCGTATCACTCTCCAGGATTTTAAATCTCAATGTGGAATTTTGAAAAATCGCAACAAGCTCGTTAAGATATTTCCTTTCCTCTTTCATTAAAGGAAATGTTTCGTAAGAAACTTTTATCGCCTGCACTGCGGCCGGAGGAAGTGAAGTGCTGTAAATAAATTGCCTTGAAAAATTGATTAAATATTCTTTCAACTTTTTTGAACCTACAACAGCAGCGCCATGAACACCACAAGCTTTTCCAAACGTATAGATGCGTGCAAAACATTTTTTCTCCAAACCTGATTGTTGTACCAGGCCCTCTCCTTTCTCCCCGATAATTCCTGTTGCATGTGCTTCATCAATGATCAGGGCCGCATTGTATTTTTTACACAGGTCCGCAATTTCTTTTAAAGGTGCTTTATCGCCATCCATTGAAAAAACGCTTTCAGTCACTACAAATTTTTGACCCCCATTTTCCGCACTTTTAAATTTCTTTTCAAGATCATTCAAATCATTATGGAAAAATGAAAAGGACTTGGCGAAAGAAAGCCTGATCCCATCACGAAGAGAAGAATGGCTGAGTTGGTCATAGATAATCGTATCGTTCTTTTGGGGAACAGAACTTAATAAGCCGGTGTTGGCATCATAACCTGAATTGAAAATAAGAGCTGCTTCAGCATTATGAAAATTAGCGATTAAATTTTCCGTTTCTTCTATCAAAGGATAATTGCCCGAAAGAAGCCGTGAGCCGGTGCTTCCATGCGATAAATTGCCATGCATCGATTGTTCAATAACCTTGTTCTTTACAATACCGAGGTAATCATTACTTGTAAAATCGATCATATCATCCGGGGGTATTACCAGCTTACGCAGGGAATGATCTTCTGCTCTTTTCTTTAATTTCTTTTCCAAAAAATCCTCTGTCATTAAGTAAAAATAATTATTTGCATGTAACCGTGAACCTCAATTATTGAATTGTCTATTTTTGAATAATGGAAAGCGTTTCAGAAGATACCAAAAATATTTTAGGATTAAAATTGGTTACTGATCCCCGCTGGGTGGACCTGGCTTCTATTTCACTTGAAGAGATCCTGACCGACCATGCATGGTGCGAACAAAAAGCAGCCACAAGTTGTATTTCGCTCATTACCAAATACAGTGATAAGGAAAAGCTGGTTGAAGAACTTTCACCCATAGTGACAGAAGAATGGGGGCATTTCAGGCAGGTACTAACGGAAATGCACAAACGCGGTTTGGCTTTGGGCAAACAACGAAAAGATGTTTATGTAAATAAATTACTCGAGTTTCAAAAGAAAGGCGGAAGTCCGCAGGAAAGATTTCTTGATCAGTTATTGACCATGGCATTGATAGAAGCAAGGAGTTGTGAGCGTTTCAAGCGTTTGAGCGAAGGTTTGGAAGATGAATATCTCCGGAAATTTTATCGCTGTTTTATGGAGAGTGAAGCAGGTCATTATACGTTGTTCATCAATCTTGCTGACAACTACTTACCGAAAGAAACAGTGAGAAAAAGATGGCGCGAATGGATTGCTTATGAAACATCTGTTATGGAAAGTATGGAAATCAGGGGCGACCGGATACATTGACGGTTTTTATTTTTGAATTTTTTCTGCCCATCTTTCTCCTTTTGCCGGCACGATCAATTTAATTGCGGAAGGGATGATCTCAGCAGTAATTCTATCTTCTTTTCCCAAATATTCTCCATCCACCTGGAAATGGGTTTTCTTTTTAAGCGTAATATCAGCCTTCGTTGTTTTAAATATTTCCACTTTCTTCGGGTCGAAGGGCCGGTTTTTTAAAAACAATTTTACAAATTCAATAAAGGAAATTTTGCGCACCACAACCAATTCAAAATATCCGTCATTAATAGAACCCTGGGGATTGATCATTGCCCCGGTGCCGTACTTTGTTGCGTTGGCGAAAACGATCATGTAAGCGGGAATATCACGTTCAAGACCATCGGCACTGATATGCGCGTGTACCGGTTTCCCTTCAATAATAATTCTCAAAAGCATCCTTACATAGCCCCACATTCCATGGATCCGGCTCTTGTAATAATATTTTACAAGTCTTGCATTCAAACCGATATCACTAAGATGGATGCAAATCTCCTTTTGGTTTAATCTTATCAAATCACAATAAATGGTTGACCCGCTTATAATTGTCTGAAGCGCTGCATTTGAGTCAACCCGAATTTGCAATTCTGTAGCCATGCCGTTTGCTGAGCCGCCCCGAAGTATTCCCATTGGAATGCCGGTACCCATCAACTGTTCGGCTACTAATGAAATAGTGCCATCACCTCCAACAGCTATTACTTTTCCCGGTTTTAATTTCTTTATCCAATGCTTTATGGAAGCTGCGTCTCCTTCGCCACGCAGAATATAAAAATCGATGCGATAACTGAGTTGTTTGAAATAGTTTCTGATCAGCGGCTCCCAATTGATTTTTTTCTTGCCGCCTGAGGCAGGATTGATAATAAATAATATATTTAAGCCGGAAGTCTCTTCCATTTTGTATTACACTTGCAATGAAGATACATTCAGAACATAAAGAAAAAAAAATTTCACTCATCAAAAAGGTAAAAAGAAAAATATTTTTTTTACTGCGACTGAATGATCATCCTGTAATCAAAGTTTATAACGGTTACGGCAATGAAGAAAAAATTATAGTCATCGGCCACGTCTTAAAACTAAGCCCCTTTCCCCGCAAAAGTTTTCGAACCAACTGGATCGTAAATCTTTTTTCAATGCTGCGGCTTTTTATGGTGATCCCCTATTCCAAAGCAAAAATCTCCATTGATTGGCAAGGAGATATTTATCATACCCACGCTCGTGAAGATGGGTTTTTCCGTTTTGAATTCTTTCCAAAAATTACTCCAGAAAAAGGATGGCAAAAGATTTTGGTCCGGCTTGAAGAAGATCAATATCGTTTGCAGATAATTCAAACTTATGGCGAAGTGTACATTCCCTTCCCTTCACAGCATGCTTTTATCTCGGATATTGACGACACATTTTTGATTTCCCATTCCGGCCGGTTGAGAAGAAAACTTTTTGTGTTGCTCACCAGGAATGCGCACAACCGGCAACCGTTTGAGGGCGTAGTGCGTCATTACGAAATGCTTTCAAGCAATAACCGTGTGGATGAAAACTGCAATCCATTTTTTTATGTTTCGGGAAGTGAATGGAATTTGTACAATTTATTGGTTGAATTCTCACGCGTTAATCATTTGCCCAAAGGCATTTTTCTTTTGAGCACGATGAAAACTTTTTGGCAATTATGGAAAACAGGGGCCAATAATTTGATGAGCAAATTTTTAAGAATTATTCGTGTGATAGAAGCTTTCCCACATTTACAATTTGTTTTACTTGGCGACGATTCACAAATTGATGTACAGATCTATTTGTCAGTGGTAAAACATTTTCCGGGAAAAATTTTTGCGGTCTATATCAGGCAGGTAGGCAAAACAAAAAAGCCTGAAACGCATTCTGTTGTAAAGGAAATTGAAGGCTATTCCATCCATTGCTGCTATTTTGAACACAGCCGTGATGCCATCCTCCATTCAGAAAGAATTGGATTAATCAATAAAAATAATATGGAAGAATGAATGGAGTAAAAAAATAAATAGGTGAGGATGTTATTTTGGTTTCTTACCAGGAGTTTCTTCATTCAGCCATTTGTCCAAAGCAAGATAAACGCCGTTTGTCCAGCCAAATCCATCCTGCGCAGGATATTCGCCACCACCCGCTTTCAGATCTGTAGTGACTACATTGTATTTTTCCATCATTTTACCTGTGTCCTCGTAAACCCTTTTATTAATATCCAGCCATCTGCGCGCTATTTCTTTGGCAAGATCCATAAAGCCATATTTTGTCAAACCTTTTACAGCAATCCATTGCAAAGGCGCCCAACCGTTTGGTCCGTCCCATTGTTGGTTGGTATGTTCACAAGTTGATACCAGCCCTCCGGGATACAAGAATTTTTCTTCGATCACTATTGCAACTCCGGATGCTTGTTCTTTACTGGCAAGGCCAAAATAAAGGGGAAAAGTGGCAGCAAGTGTGAATGGTGTCTTTTGTTTGTTTTCCTTGTGGTCAAAATCAAAATAAAATTGCTGGTCTTCATTCCAGCAATACTTGTCAATATTCTCTTTTCGTCTTTCGGCAAGATGACGGTAATTTTCTGCATTATCAGGATCGCCTGCAACTTCATAACCTTTGGCAATCGTTTGCTCCAGGTTGTACAAAAGTGAGTTCAAATCGACAGGAACAATTTCTGTTGCATGAATGCTCGAAAAATCTCCCTCAATCTTAAACCAGCGGCCTGAAAAATCCCATCCCGATTCAGCAGCAGCACGAAGATTTCTGTAAACACTTCTTTTGTCCTCCATGCCCTCCGCCAGTGCTACTTCATGTTTGTAGGCTTCAGGTCTTGGGGCATCTGACTCATCCCAATAATGGTTTAAAACGCTTTTATCGGGAAGCATCACGACATGATGCAAAGAAGCGCTTTTCAAATCCACCTGCTCTTTCCCTTTCATCCAAAATGCGTATTCTTTCTCCAATTGAGGCAAATATTTTTTATATATGGAATCGCCTTTCTCCTCTGCCAGCACACCGATCATACAAGCGAAAAAAGGTGGTTGCGATCTGCCCAAAAAATAAGTCCTGTTGCCGTTAGGTATGTAACCGAAATGATCGATCAGGTAACAAAAATTGTCTACCATATTTTGGATGAGATCGACACGTTTGGAAATTTGCAGGCCAAGCATTGTGAAATAACTATCCCAATAATAAATTTCCCTGAACCTGCCGCCGGGAACAATATACGGATTTGGCAGCGGCACCAGTGAATTATGTGATTCTTCCGGTTGCCTCGTGAGGAAGTCCCACAATTTTTCTAAATGCTCCTTGATCGGCCGGCCTTTTTTGGTAACGAATGTGGTGTGAAAACTTTTTGGCTCAGTAAAATGCTTATGGACAAATGCAGAGAGATCAAAATCCGGAGCATTTTTTTCCTGTTCATAACGGTCATATATAGACGCTAAATCACTGTTAGGTATACAATCCACAAACGTCTTGTTATCAGGAAAAACATTTTCCATTTGTACCCTTTCAAATAATTCGCCCAACGAAAAAATATATTTAATTTCCATACTGCTTCATTTAATTCAATGGATCACATCCGGATTGATCACGGGCTTCACAGGCTTTTTCTGCAATCTTTTAAAAACGAAAAGTGAGACCAATAAAATACCGATCGGCACCAAAGTAAAATAAAACGCGGCCTGCCCGTTGTAAATTTCAAAAATATAGCCTGTAATTAAGGAACCGGTTGTTCCGCCAATTGCAGAAAAGATAATGATCAAACCAGACATTACTCCATGTTTTGGTTTGGGTAAGGAACTTAAGATTACGGAATTAATTGCCGGATAAACCGGTGCAAGCAACAAACCGATCAACGGAAAAATGTAAGCTGCTAACGGAGCATCCAACCAACCTTTAATGTTTGACGAAGCTTCATTCTTTGCCAACGGCATCGCGACGAGCACCAGCAAAGCCGCAAGCAACAGGCTTATCGATATCGCATAATACCAATTAATCTTTTTAAGCACCAAACCTGCAAGGAAGCGTCCAAGGGCGGTAGAACCGGCAAGAATACTTCCCATTTGAATACTCAGGACTGCAGGCAGCAACAAGACTTTGTTGTTGAACGTGGGAAGAAAATTCTGCACGCTCTGTTCGATCAGCACATAAAAAAAAGCAGAGAAGATAAAAGCGATAACAATAGGTTCACTCATTAATTTAAACATATCCGAAAATCTTGGTGCTACAGGTTGGCCGCCTTCCGTTCGTGCGGCTGATTCATCCAACGGTGACGAAAGCAACAATAAAAATGCCAGAACAGACAGGCCTCCGAGAAGATAATAAGCATTGAGCCATGAAGTGGATTGAGGGTTGGCATTGTCAACAAATGAGCTGAAAATAAAATACAATGACAGATTGCCCACCATGAAAAAACTTTCAATAAAGTTCATCATGCTGATGTGTTGCTTTGAATCTTTCGTAACAATTCCAATCGTGCTGTAAACACTCATCTTGATCAATGCGAAGCACGAACCAACGGCTACAAACAAAAGTTTTATGGCAAAAAAGCCCGGAGTCGAAGGAATGACAAGGCAAACAACACTGATGATTCCAAGCGCAAAAAGCATCGCTTTTTTGTAGCCGAATTTGGCAATGTAGGAAGCAACCAGGAAAGACACGACAGCAATGCTCAGGTCTTTACAGGGATCGATCCATGCCGCAGCATTTTTTGTAACGCCAAAATTATTTTGGACCTGCAGGATGGCAATTCCGGAACTGTTTAACAGGATGGCAAATACAAAATAATTGATAAACAGTGATAGTTTAATTCTCCAATTATTCATAGCAATAACGTTTTCAATATTATTCGAATATACTATTTAATTGAAGTGATTGCGTTTTGGTTGGTTTTTAATTTGCAGAGTGAGTGTTCACTTCATGCTTTTGTTGGCGTCTCGCCAACAAACTTTGTGACATCAGTTCCTCTTGTTGGCGATACGCCGACAACTGCAAAAAAATCCCGGGCTCTTCATTCCCGGGATAATTGAAAAAAAAAATCCTACTTTTTCCTCCGCTTACTGGTTGACCTCAGAAACCTCTTGTGGCGTTGTTGCCCGATAACCGTGTTCGGCCAGCATTTTTCCCATTGACATAAATGCTTCATCTTCTTTTGGCGCCCACGTTGCCAGTCCGTCAACATACCGATTGTACATACAAAAAGCAGCAGCTATCAAAACCGTGTCGTGAATTTCTTTATCAACAGCTCCGGCTTCTTTCGCTTTTTGTATATCCTCCTCCGTTACATACTTGCCTCCCAGTTGCACGTGCCTTGCAATGTTAAGCAAAGCACGCATTTTAGGAGATACTTCTGTTCCCGGGAAACCTTTTTTGATCTCTGTTAAGAAGGATGCCGGCTGATGCAATAAATTGGCAGCAGCGGCTCCATGCGTACTATGGCAGAAATGACAATCGTTCCAGTAAGAAACTGACGAAGCGATCATTTCTCTTTCGCCACGCGTTAATGAATTCTCCTGTACTAGCAAAACTTCTGCAAGGTCATTTAAAGGTTTAGCGGTTTCGGGACTATAATGCAGTAAACCTACAATGCCCGGTAATTCGTTGTTTAATTGAATGTGTGCCATGATTATTTGTTTTGAATTAAAAAATTAAAGAGATTATGTTTTGAATCATTTGTATTGATTATTGCTCGGTAACAGGAAGCGGGAATTCAGTCCATACATTATCATCCGGCCGGTCAAGAGGCAATTCATCCAGTTTGTTGTAACGACGCAAGTCGATCCAGCGGTGCCCTTCAAAAAATAAGGAATACCTGCGCTCATAAAGCATTTCATCAATCAATGCATTTTGCGTTTGCGGGCCACTGTAGTCAGGAAGCCCATGCTTTTGACGAATAATATCCAAAGCATTGACTGCGTCTGTAAAATTGTTCAGTTGAATATTTGCCTCGGCATATATTAATATCAATTCTTCATTCCTGATAATGGGAATAGGCGCCATACTCGAAGTGTAAACCCACACATCCCTGTCACTGCTCAGGCCAGCAGAAATGGAAGCCGTTGAATTCCGTAGAGTGGCTTTCCCGATCCGGTCGTCGTTCGGTAAAATATCTTCAGCGAAAGAAGGATGAGCCACACGAACTTCACCGGTTTGGTTTTGAGGAATAAAAGCAGGATTCAACTGGTCGCCGGAACCCGTACCAAAAACATTGTAAACTCCTGTATTAAAATCGCCGTTCAGATCCATAAAAGATCCATTGAGCGCAGTCAACGCTTCGGCCCATTTTTTCGCGTACACATCCACTCTTGCTGCAAGAGCTCGGTTGAATTTAACCAATCCGGCAGCATCACCGAACTTCCCGAATCCGCCAAGCGGAAAGGGAACATCCGCACCGGAAAGATCATTTGCTCCTTCATCCAACAAAGATGAAATTGCTGTAAGTGCAGTGTTGTAATCTACAATTGGGCCGAGGTTATCAGGATTATCCACTGCCATTCGGATTCCGTTCGAATCAGTTAGATTGAGATTAAGTAAAAGTTGATAAGCTTTGATCGTTTTAGCAAAACCGGTGTAAGCTTTTCTCTGCGCATCTGAAATAATTGTTGATTTGGTTGCCGCGTCAATGAGGACGTTGCAGTTTTTTACCACACGGTAACGGGAAGCCCAAGGAGTGGAAATATAAAAATTACTTCCACTTAAGGTTGCGTTACTCGCACCTAATAAATCAGTAACATAGCGTGGTTCTGAATTGGAGAAATGATAAATTTCTCTCCCGATCGTTCCGACATCGTCCAGATAAAAAGCAATCGAATTTCGCATGCCGGATTCAGTACCGCTCACGAGGTTATTAAGCTGAGCAATAGTGGCATTATTTTGATAAACCTCGACAGTAGCGCCGTTAAGGTTGCCATAATCTTTTTTGCATGCAGTAAACAAAAAAATCGCAGCAAGAATTACTGTATTTTGAATGTTGAATATCTTTTTCATATTGATAGAAGTTAAAGATTAAAAACTGATTGAAATATGTAAGTCTGCACGTTTACTTGCCGGGTAAGGGTCTACATCTACGCCAGTGGAAAGCCCGGAACTTAAACCTTGCTGTGTAGAACCAAAACCAAAGTTGGAAACCTCGGGATCGTAAGACTTGTATTTTGTAATGGTAATATAATTATTCAGTGAAAGACCTAAACGAATATTCTTAACAGTATTTCCGGGTATTTTATCGAATGAGTAATACAATCCGACTTCGCGCAACCGCAAGTAACTTGCATCCTGCACGAATATTTTTGCCGAAGAACCAATCTGCATAATTCGATAAATGGCATCAGGAACGCCCATTTTGTTGGTCACCTTATCGTAGTCAACACTTGTTCCTCCAAAATCATTTTCCAGTGAAGTGAGGTTAATGTTGTCACCGCCATATTTCCAGTGTATCAAAAAGCGAAGACTCAACTTTCTCAAAAAAGTTATTTCGTTGTAAGTGCTCATCTGGAATTTTGGTTCTGCGTTACCGATTACACCGACGCCCATTCCATTTAGCCCTACAATTTGTGTTGCCGATTTGCCTTGTTCAATCTGAAAAGAACCAAGCACATAACCAAAGGAACCCTGTGGAATAGGAGGTATTGTAAGTCTTGTGACTTCAGAGCGGTTCATCCAAAAGTTTACCGAAGTATTCCAGGTAACGTTCCTGTTTTCTATTGGCAATGCATTCATACTTAATTCAACTCCGCGATTGCGCAGGTCACCGGCATTTACCCATTTGCTTGTATAACCTGAAGAAGACGGAAGACTTTGCAGCATCAGAAAATCGTCAGTTCTCTTATCATAATAAGTGAATTCAAATCCCAACCGGCTGTTTAACACACTCAAGTCGATTCCGGTTTCTAATTCTTTCTGTCGCTCAGGTTTTATCGATGCATCTCCTTGTTGTGTGCTCACAATTACACCCGGATTTCCACTAATATTAGATATGACCATGCCCGTAAACTTGCTTCCATAAACAGGAACATTATTTGCTTCTCCATAGGCTGCTCTTAATTTTAAACTATTAAAAAAAGCATTCTTAAGAATTCCTGATCTTGTTAGATTCCATGACACTCCTGCTTTTGGATAAGTATAATATTTGGAAACATCTCCATTGTTGCTACTCCTGTCAAACCGCACTCCGGCTGTAAGTGTGATGGCGTCATTGATAAGGGCTTCTTCCTGTGCAAAGACCCCTGTGTTCAGGTATTTATTACGAAACTGTGTGGCATTTAATGCACCCGCCTGGTTTACGTTGCTTTGACCGGCGATGATCTGTGTGGCTACATTCAGTAAATTATTATAATCACCTGTTTCCTGTGTTAAGCCTGCAGAGGTGGTAAATGATAATTTTTCAGAAGGCGTAAAAGAGTTTACCAGCGAGGCAATATAATTGGTATTTAGATTTTTGGTGAATCCTTGTATCGAAGTTCCTTTATTGATTGTTTGCCATTGCAAAACACCGGGAAATAATGCTTGTGTCTGCAGGTTGTAAAAATCAAAACCGCCACGGGCAACGAGTTTGGTTGTGCTTTTTAAATTGCTTTGCAAATTAGCTTCAAGATTTAATCCGCCAATAAACCGGTTAACAGATTCATTGTTTTTCATCAATGCAATTGTCTGCAATGGGTTTGCCGACGCGAATGGATTGTTAGGATAATTTCCATTTGCATCGGGGTGCAATTCAGCAAATGATGGTGTTGAAGATAAGGCTATACCTGTAGTGACACCCACATTGTCATTGCCAAACAAACCACGGTCAGCAGATGAACTGATGTAGTTTGTAGTCACTCCCACTTTTATATTGTCATTGAGCCGATGATCCACATTCAGCCGGAAACCGGTGTTCTTATAACCGGTTCGCTTAACAATTCCTTCTTCATCTTTTTGTGAGGCGGAAAAAAAGAAGGTGGTTTGATCATTCCCGCCGGTAAGGCTCAATTCTGAGTTTCTTGCAAAAGCCTTATTTCCATAAATCTCCTTTTCATAATCATAAATATGACCCGCACTTTGCGCATCTAAGAATTGTTGTTTTAAAGCAACGCCGGTAGCACTGTCGCCTGATAAACCTGCTGCCCGGTCGGCAGTAAATTGACGAACGCCTAAAAGTTTCCGTGCAGTTATTATTCCCAGGTCCTGGGTGAAATTAATCGTCGTCTTTCCTGCACGACCTTTTTTGGTGGTAATGATCACCACGCCGGAAGCAGCTCTCGATCCATATATAGCTGCTGCTGATGCGCCTTTGAGAATTTCGACACTTTGAATGTCTTCAGGATTCAAATCTGCAATTCTGCTTGATGGATTATCCTGTGTTGAAACAGGTGATCCACCACTTGCTGCGTTGGTAACTGCATTTAATCCGGCAGAAGTAGAACTGTTGTCGAGAAAAACACCATCCACCACATATAATGGTTGCGTTTGACCATAAACGGAAGTTATACCCCGCAACTTAACAGTTACACCTCCTCCGGGTGCACCGGAATTCGCATTAATATATGCGCCTGGAATTTTTCCCTCGAGCGCTTCATCAAATGTTTGCGCGGGTGCAATACCACTTAGTTCTTTTGAGGAAATGGTAGTTACTGCGTTGGCAAGGTTTCTTCTTTTAACGGAAGTTGCCAAACCCGTTACCACAACTTCATCGAGGTTGGCAACATCTTTCAAAAGAAAAATAATATGCTGCTGTAACGTATCCGTTTTTATGGTCTTTGATTTGAAACCTACAGCACTGATGGTGAGTATGGTATTCGCTGCATTGGAAACAGTTACTCTTCCTTGCGCATCTGCAACTAAGGCCCGTTGTTTATTCACCATTACCGTAGCGCCCGCTATGGGCTGCCCGTTTGTTTCCTCAACCTGCAAGTCAAGTGAACGGTTTTGGGCACTTGACAAAAATGGCAATGCCAAAAGCAAAGCCACCGGAAGGATTAATTTCAATTTTTTCATAACGGTTTTTGATTTTTAAGTTTAAGAGAAACCAGTAGAAGTTTATTTCACGGGTTGAGGAGTTGAAAAAATATAATTGCCATATCCATGTTCCACTATTTGTTTGGCTCTAAGCGGATATGAGGAAAGATCTGCAGGTGTGCTGGCTGCAAGGCCATCCACATATCGGTTGAACATGCAAAACATCGCTGCAATCAATACAGTGTCATGAATATCCTTGTCTTTTGCTCCAAGATTTTTTGCTTTTTCAATTTGATCTTCAGTAACATACTTGCCACCCTTTTGAACACCCGAGGCAATTGACAACAATGATTTTAGTTTTTCACTTATATCCGCCTGTTCGTAATCTTTTTTTACATGGTCAACCAATGATTCATCTCCGTCTAAATAACAAACAGCAATGGCTCCGTGCGACTGGTGACAATAAAAACAATCGTTTAAATAAGAAACATGAGCGGCGATCATTTCTCTTTCTGCCATGCTCAAACCTTCGTTTGTGCGTAACAGTAAGTTGGCCAGTTCGCCCATCGGTTCTGCTGTTTCAGGACTAAAGGCCATCAGCGACCTGATGCCCGGAAGATTTTTATCAACATTTATGTGAGGCATATTTTTAATTTTTACAGTAAACAAATAATTAGTTGAGATTTTTATTTAGAATGAATTTTAAATATTCAATGGTTCTTCTCCATAAATTCAATATATTTCTGTTGCAGAAATTTCATCCCTGCATCCCTGTATTCATCAGTACTTACCGTAAAATGATCACCGGGGTAATAAGCAAAAACAAACCCGGCATTTATTTTTTTCATTTCTTCATTAAACAAATGCACAGCATAATTCAGTAAGAAATTATCCTGGTTACCTACTGAAACTCTTATCTTTCCTTTGAGATCCCGGGCAAGCAGAGGCCAGTTAGTTCTTACGTAAAGAGAAATGTCATATTTCTTCCAGTGTTCAAATGTTACGTTGTCAATCTTACCGGTACGTTCGTTAACCAGTCTGCGTGGCGAATCATCAGGATTTCTTGTACTGAATACTGCATCGAATGAATGCAATTGTTCTCCCCTGTAGATGACATGTTCCATTTCATACATGGTTTTCATATAAATCCAGGGATAGTGGCCGGCTATTGTGGCTGCCATTCTTAAAGAACTGTCTTTATCGTAGAAAATGTTTGTATCCTCATAAAGGTTAACCTGCTGAAAACTTCTAAAATCAACTGGATCAGGAGAACTTGACCAACATGCTGTAAATATTTTGGGATATTGAGTTTGAAGCCACAGTACTGTCCAGCCACCACTGCTATGTCCCATTAGGAAGCGGGCTTGATTGCAACGGTATTTCTTTTCTATTTCAGGAATCAATTCCTTTGTGAGCGCATCGCCCCATGGACCGCTGTTATCGCTGTTTGCATAAACACAATGCCCTAGCGGACAATTACCATCCAGGAAAACCCTGGTGCAAGCCGTTGTGTCTATTGGCTGGCTTTGTATATCTTTTCCGGAAAAGACATGATATTCCCCTCCAAAACCACTCACCCAATAGAGAACAGGAAATTCCCTTTCGGGTTGTTCATAATATTCTTTTGGTAATATTATCGCTGCGTTGATACTGGTTGGCCTTTGATAAAATTCGGTCAGTAATGTGGATGGCTGCCGCAGTTCTTTTACAAATTTTGTTTCAACAAAAGTTTTTTCTTTCACAACTTTGTTGCAAACGATATTAAAGACTTCGCCGTGGTTTTTGGTGAGAATAACACGTAAGGCATCATTGTATAAATTTCCAGGACTTTCGCCAATTGAACGGCCTCCCAGGTTTTCATCCCAAACAACCTGTGCATAATACGCACCTCGTTCTATATCGGAAAGCACGACAGGAAAAGAAACTGCATGATCATCAAATACAATTTTTTCATTGGGCTTTACATTTTTTACAGATATTGAAAAGCAGGGAAATTGATGAACGCCCACCATTTCATCTTTCGGAGATTTAGTATCTTTTGATAAATACAACAACACCTTTCCGGAGAAATTTTTATGTGATGCCGAACTGGTAAAGCTTACGGTAAACTTTTGGCTATAAACCTGTAAAACACTTATAGCAATGAGAAGTAAAAGGCTGCCTTTCTTATACATAGTTATTGTTAGTTTTATTTGTTAGGATCAAGGTTTGCATAACCATCTTCAGCGCGCATTTTAGCGCGTTCAACATACACATTGCGGTCTTGTGGCGCCCAGGTATTCAAGCCATCAACATACCGGTTGAACATGCAGAAAGCAGCAGCAATCAGAACCGTATCATGAATTTCCTTATCCGTTGCACCAAGGCTTTTCGCAGTTTCAATTTGTTTACTTGTGACAAACTTTCCGCCCTTCTGAACACTGCCGGCAATGCTTAAAAGCGCTTTCTGTTTGTCAGAGATGGGAGCAGATTGAAAATCTTTTTTGATGTCGTCAATGAATTGCATATCACATTCAAAATAATGTTGCGCCATTGCGCCATGCACATTCTGGCAAAAGAAACAGTCATTTAACGAGGAGACATAAGCACCAATCATTTCGCGCTCGCCACGACTGAGTGTATTGTTTTCATCATGTAATAAAATTTCTGCCAGTTCATTTAATACTTTGCCTGTTTCAGGGCTGTATTCCATTGGTCCGCGAATTCCGGGTAGATCATTTTTCAAATCGATAAAAGCCATAATTGAACGTTTTTTGAGTGCTTGATTTTGTTGTAAAAAAAAATTCTTTATTTTTCTTTATTTGCTGGCGCCACATATCCTTTCTCTGCCATTCGTTTTCCCATTTCTTCATATTCTTTTTCATCCGTCGGAGTGAAACTTGCGAGGCCATCAACATAGCGGTTGAACATACTGAAAGCTGCTGCAATCAATACCGCATCATGAATCTCTTTATCTGTTGCTCCATGTTTTCTTGCCGCATGAATATCCTCCGGTTTTACTTCTTTCCCCAGCACCTGCACTTTTCCTGCGATGTTTAATAGTGCCTTCATCTTTTCACTGATATCAGCCTCGTTAACATCTTTCAATACATCATCAACAATCTGTTTTTCATCACCAAAAAGTGCGCGTGATGCTGCTGCATGACTCATCATGCAAAACAGGGTATCATTTCTTTTTGAAACATAAGCTGCTATCAATTCGCGTTCTGCTTCACTTAAGGTCGATTCGCGTCTTAATAAAACCTGAGCTAATTCATACAATGGTTTGCCGGTTTCAGGCCGAAACATTACGAGGCTTCTGATTCCGGGTACGCCTTCGGGGACTTCTATATATGCCATATTTAAAATTTTAATAGTTGTTGATTGAGGGTTCTCCTTTAATAATTTCACCTGCCGAAATATTAAATTCACCCGCAGTTAATTTCGCTTTTCCCTTTTCCTTCGAAAGCATTGTAAACACTGATCCCACGAGGAAAATGAATGAAAAAGTAAAAATTGCATTTCCATATCCACCGAGGAACAAAACCAATGCGCCGATGAAGAATACCACAGTAGCTGTGAATAACCTGCCGACATTGAAACAAAATCCTGTGGCCGACGCTCTTATTGCCATTGGAAATAAGGAAGGAATATAGACTGATAAAGCACCCTGGCTTATTCCGAAAAAGAAAGTGAGCGCACTCATTTCAATGAAGGTTGCTGTGGTTACGGAATGATTTAATTTGAAAACTATAGCAGTCATTATGAAACTAACAATGAAGCAAAGTGTCATTGTGTTACGCATGCCCAATCGGTTCACAATCCAACCAGAAACGATACTTCCAACCAAACCCGAAAAAGACAAAACGATCATGGTAGTTCCGCGCAATTCATTTGCTTTAACTTGATCAGGAGTAACACTTTGAACCCATGTGGGTGCCCACGAAAAGACAGCCCACAAGCCAATAAGCATGGCTCCAAATACGACAGATCCTTCAATTAAATTCCTTCTGTGATTTTTTGAAAAGAGACGGGAATTTTCTTCTTGTCTTACCATGGCATTTGCCTTGCTCCACGATGCAGGCTCCGGTAAAATAAACAACCCAATGACCGCTGTTATTAAAGGGATGATTCCTGAAAGAAATGCATTGCGCCATTCCTGTATTACATTGTTGAGAACACCCGCAACAATGAATCCAACAGGCATCGCAGCAGAAACAATTCCAAGTGCGATCGCTCTCTTCTTTGCCGGCCATAATTCTGCGATCAAAATATTTGTGGTTACCAACACACCTCCAATTCCAAAACCTGTAATGAATCGGTAAACTCCTGCCAATAGCCATGAGGATGAAAATGCAGTCAGAAAAGTAAATATGGCATACAAGGCAGTGGATAAAATCACTGATTTGGAGCGGCCGATCTTATCGCAAATGTATCCCCATGCAAATCCGCCAAACATAGTTCCGAATATGAAAATTGAATTGATGTAGGCACTGATGGTATTCATTCTTTCGTCCGTTACATTGCCCAAAAGATCTTTTACGGCAACAGGCAGGTAAACCGACATGAGAATTGTCGAAATACCACTGAACATGATGCTGATGTAACAGAATGCAAATGCAATGGCAAGCGCCTTCTTATTCGTGGATAACCGATTATTTGTCGTAAGATTTTTCATTGCGCTAATGATTTATCTTTTTTCAAATGATCATATCCCTGCGCCAAGCGATTATAGCCATGATCCCTCAGTCGCTCCGCAAGACCCTTATAAAAGTGAGGATTTGTCGGAGTTACTGTTGCAAGCCCGTCAACGTAACGGTTGTACAAACAAAACAAAGCGGCGATTAATACAGTGTCATGAATCTCAATGTCCGTTGCCCCTTCATTTTTTGCTTTATCAATGGCTTCCTTTGTTACGGCTTTTCCGTTTTCGCGAGCCATTGAAGCGATTGTAAGCAACGCTTTCATTTTGTCGCTAACAGGAGCAGTGGAAATGTTTTCTTTTACACTTTCAGAAGTTTCGTTATCGCCGAGCAAAATGTCCGCTGCGGCTGTATGTGCTGAAGTACAGAACCGGCATTGATTGCCGTTTGAAACTACCGTAGCAATCAACTCACGTTCTCCTTCGGTTAATGTAGAAGGACCGCGCAAAAGAATTTGAGTAAGTTCTCTTATTGGCTGAGCCGCTTCCTGGTCATATTCCAGCAAACCGGTAATGCCCGGTAAATGCTCTTCTAATGGTATGTATGGCATGATTACGATTTTGAATTTAGAGATTGAACCGGGTTTTCTCCACAGCCAAATCAGCTATTCTACTGTTCATCCGGGTTAATTGAAACAGGTGCAAGTGAAATATTGCCAAGCTCCTCCTCGGTAATTTCCTCCAACTGACGTTTTCGTGTTTCTACCCCAAAAAAAATAATTGAAACAGCAGCAAGAATCAGGGGAATAGCGCCCATGATAGCCGTTGCCGCAATTGATGGTGGTGCAACGGCAAAAACAACAAGGGCAATAATAAGCACCCCGCCGAATTTAGTAAAACCAGCAACCATACCACTTCCGCGGGAGCGCACTCTTGTTGGATAAATTTCCGCGGTATAAGCAGAGAGAATAGATATAACCGAACTAATGCCCCAAATAGGAACAATCAGTAACACATAAAGCCATGCCTTATGCTGCACGATAGAATCGCCTGCATATAAAAATCCAAGCATAGATGCTGCGGTCAATAAGGTAAGAAGGATTATGGTCTTCTTACTACTCCATACACCATAAGCCCATGCCACAATTAAATTAAGCGGGAATCCAATGAGAGCCGCGTTACGCAATATCGCGAATGAATCTGCGCTGGTAAAACCAAGATGCTGGAGGTTAGAAGGTATCCAAAGCTGAAACCCAAATTGAACAAATCCTCCTCCAAGCGCAAGAAGTGACACAGTGGCTGTAATGCCCAAAAAGGGCGGCTTAAAGAGTTGTTTAAACTTGTCTTTTCTTATTACTTCAGTATTTGCCGGTAAAATTTTTTCTTTAACAGCAACTGCCCCGTAGCGTTTCATCACTTTTTCTGCCTCGTCAAATCTATTATTGTTAATCAGGTAACGAGGGGATTCGGGAATCCAACGGTTTAAGAAAATAAGCAGAAATCCGGTTGGAAAACCAATCAGCCATAATATTCTCCATGAGTAATGAGGAACAAGCCATGATGCCAATGCGCTTGAAATAATGTAAGCACCGGCAATATCTCCTCCTATAAGCACCATTATCCATCCCCTGTGCCTTGCCGGTATACTTTCTGCCATAATTGTAAAAAGGATGGGCAGCATACCACCAACTCCATAACCCATCAATAAGCACATTACACAATTCATCCAAAATTCAGGCATAGAACCACAAGAACTTGTTGCAATGAACGTTATCCCCGCCATAAGAATCGAAGATCTTCGGCCTATTCTGTCGCCCAACCATCCCCACAAAAAAGAACCTAATACAGTTCCAACTATCCCCGATAACGGAAGCAGAGCAACCGGAATAGTACCACCCGGATTTACAGGTGATTTAAGCCCGTATTCTTTTGCGACGCCTGGAACTATAAAAGACAGGATTGTCGGCTTCATTACATCTAAAGTAACTGCAAGCGCCATAACAAGTAATAGGGCAACATGTGTTTTATTAATGGGTGCATCGTCCATTGCCTGAATCCTGATATTATAATCAGTTTTTTCTTTTATTACTTTCGGCGGTATCAGGCCATATAATGTAGCGGCAAGCCCCAATACAACGAGCACCATTCCTATCCACATACTCATATCTATTGGCATACCTACCATTCGATAACCCATATCAGCTGAATTTATATACATGGGAAGTTGAAGAGCCATGCCAACGGAAACTGCGAAGAAACCGGCCCAAAATGCGAACTTGTTTCTGAAATCAATTTTTTGAGTGGGGGTATTTAATATGGAACTTTTCATTATAATAGTGATTTTAATAGTTAAATAAATTTGATGTACCTATTTTATTTTGACCCGAAAACAAAATAAAAAGTCATTCTCCAAACCAAATCATAATCATGCGACGCAGAACCTGAAAGGTTTGCCTGCTGACCATTAAAGCCTACATACCAGATGTTAGGTTCAAAGTGTACAGCTTTTACAGGGGTAATATCTAAACCAGCAGTAATAAAATTGGTTATTGTATTTGGCTCATACACGTTTCCTTTTGGCGCGGCGTAAGTAACATACTTTGTATTATTGTATTTGGTATCTGGATTAAAATTATCGTAGCGTACAAAAAAGGCAAGCTTATTTTTTAATATTATTCCATGCGCATACACCGAAATGCCCCGTGCAGCAGCATTTAAAACCGTGGTGTCTTTTTCAGTTCCCGAAATGTTTACACCTTCCACATCATTTTTATTATTATTGATAAATCCTTCCGCACCAATTGTAAAAGGAACTGTAACATAAGCAAGCGTCATTTTCAATGCATTTCTTGAATGAGGATAACCTGGATTATTATTGGTATAACCTATTTTATTATAATCAGCAAACACATCAATCCATAATTTTTTATTGAAAACTTTGGCCCACAAATCGCCGTAAAACCATTTATATTTATCGTTTTCCGGAACTGCATTTGTGCCATTTCCTATCATTACATCATACCCGAAGTTTTGTGTTGCCGGATCAAATTTCCCCTGCAGTTTTATGCCGTAATCGAAAGGATTGGTTTTATTAAAATCAAGAATTGTTCTTTCAACAGAACGGTATGCCCACGTTGCTTCAGAAGCTGCTTCTATTGTAGGAGTCAGGGTTCCGCCTACAACAAGATCTGTTCCTTTCCAGATGTCTTTCCATCTTATGTTCGCAAATTTTATGTAAGGAGCAAAACTGTTATTTACCAATATATCACCTGCAGCACCCTTGCTTACGCCGGTGGTGGAAGCTTGTACATCATTTTCGGCAGCTAACAATATTTGAGCTGAAAACTTTTTAGAGATGGCGTAATCGTATCCAAGGTATACGCGCCTGTATTGAAATGCGCTAATGTCTTTGGCCAGCTTTGAATATTGATAACTTCCTCTGTTTAACGCATCAGCATGTGATTTATAAAAATAATCTGCATAAACCAAACCCCATATTTTTCCTTGAGGTTTGAAAGTCGTATCCTTTGTTTGAGCCTCAACTTTTAAAGGAGAGAACTGAAACCCCAAAAATAAAACGAATAATAGTGACAACAGTGATAGCGTGGTCTTTTTTTTCATACATAAAGTTTAAGGTGGTTAATATATTTTTTACATTTTTAAAATTGTTTAAGATCTCTTTTTGGTTTTGCCGCTATCTTATCATGTCTTGGTAATCCGGCTATCGCGGGTAATTGTTTAGCTAATGATTTGTAGGACATTCAAAATAATTTTAGTTATATGATTTGTTTTAATCCTGGTGATTTTTCAAAAAATCGGTACTTCCTTGATTGTCTTCTCACAGTCATTTTATTTTTATACAGCTGATTAAAAAAGAATAAATTTTTTTTAATCGTAAAAAAAAAGTGATCTTAGTTTATTAAAAAAGAGGCCCCCGATAAGAATAACAGGGCCGTATTACTTGATTTAAATTTTTCAGCTTCAAAATCTTATTATCTGTCTAATGTTAATAAGATTATCTGCAAAAGCTCCTCTCGGGTTTGATAAGTTCCCTTTCGAATGGTAGTTTCTTTATCAGGCATGCTCTGAAGCCTGTACTGTCGAGCCACACTTCTCTGGCCATTTCCATATTTTGAAATGCAGCAAAACGATAAAAGAATAAATATGATTGATATAGCCTTTCTCATAATAAAAGCATTTTAATCTTTAATGAATTGTACTAATTGGTTTTTCATTTGGATGGTTCGACTTAATTTGTTTTTGGTTCGATTAGTGCAAGCATATTGTTTACTTGTAATTTTATTCATCAACTCGTTGCCATTTTCTTCCCTTGTGCAAAAGCAGTATTAGAAAAACCGCTAAATAGGAATGCAATAATTGCAAGTGGAAATATCTTTTTCATATAGTTTTATTAATCAGAATAATTAGTTGAACAAATAGGTTATATCAACTTGACATAACTTGACAGGATTTTTTACCGTCTTAATTATAAACAAGCTCCTTTAGCTTGATAGTAAATGTTAAAATGAAAGAAAATAGAATGGCCAGAATAATTTTGCTGACGCAGCTTGCAGTGGAATTAAAATCTGATCAACTGGAACGTAGATCTAAATTCTAAACTGCAATTATATTTTTATGAACAGACCTTTGCCCGATGAACATTCATATTGACAGATTTTTTAAACCTGTATAATTGAGTAAAAGCAAATAAAATAGTATTAACCAGCCGGTCTGGATAAAGATTTGCAGAAAGCAAAAAATCAGGCATTTACAGCATCGGGTGGCTGTTCAGGAGAAAGAAGAATGATGGAAAGAAAATGTTTCGGTTTTAAGGGCACCCAGTTCCTTTTTGCAAGGTCTGTGGGTGAGGTAATTTTAAAGCCCAGTGAGGAACCATCAAAAACGGGTTGAAGATTTTTAAAAACAGAAACTGCGTTATCCGCCTTTTTTGAATTACTGTTTTGAAGAAGGTTGTTTGACAATTGGAAGAAATCATTTTTGGCGGTCTGTAACTCCATCTCCTTTGTATTGGGAATACATTTCAGATAAAGTGTATCGTTTGCCAATTTTCTTTTAACGTACCTGTATTTTATACCTTTCAAAGTTATTTCACCATTATATCTTTCATAAGCACTCCAGCTTGTTTGATATGGTAAATGAACAGGAACTTTAAGGAGGATCAATTCCGACTCATCATAAGAATTGTTGTCAAGAGAAACTTCCAATTGCTTGTTCGCTTCCTTCTGCAAAAAATCATACATCAGCCGGTAACCAAACCAGTTGAAGGCAAAAAGAAGGAGGAAAAATATAGCCGTTATCTTTTTCAAAGCAATCGTTAAAGTGAAAAAGCGATACGTTAAATAAATTCTGTTAAAATTAAGGAAAAATTGTTCTTGCAATTCATCCTTAAGAAAAAGTACTAATCTGTGACAAATCGATTTTTCTTAACTACAAAACGAAATCTTTCAAAAAAAGTTCCTTCACTGCAAAAGGTCTGGACCTATTTTACTATAAATGTTTTCTTGTCTTTTCCTATCCCCGTCAACGTCAAAGACTTCCAATTAGAAGGCAATGACGTTTTCAATTGAACAATTCCATCTCGGGTGATATTCAATCCTCCAAACCCAAACAAAACACTTTGTAAATATCCTCCGGCGCCGGTAGCAAAATAAGGATTAGTTCCTCCTGCAGTTTCTGCCATCACTCCAAATGGCGGCAGTTTGTTGGGAATATAAGATTCCTCGAACGCTTTCCACGCTTTATCAGGTTGATTCAATCTTGCATGAAGAATAGTAAAAATAGCATGCGTCATCGCTGGTGATCCTTCTCCTACCCTTGTTTCGTAATAATCCAAATCTTTTTGGATCTGGTCTTTATCAGTGATTTCCTTTAACGGGTAAGCCAAAAGATTTACATCCGCTTGTTTGATTTTGATACCGCTATAGTCTTTGTATTCGGCAGTAACTCCGTTCGACATTTTCAAAATCGGAATATTATTTCTCACATTGATCCAATCGCTGTCAACCGGTTGATGCAAAACTTCTGCTGCCCAAACAGCATATTGCAAATTGGCTTTTGCAGCAGCGTTGGTAAATGCGTTGTTGTCCACGTTTTCCGCCCATTCATCTGCAGCAACAACGTTGTTAATATCATAATGACCGGGTCCGTTTCTTTCTACCCTGCTCGTCCAGAAATCAGCACATTCTTTGATCATCGGAAATCCTTTTTCGCGAAGCCACGAAGTGTCTTGTGTTACTTCAAAATAATTCCATGCAGCAATTGCAACATCAGCAGTTATGTGATGTTCAAAAGGCCCGCTCAAAGCCCACACCGGCGTTTCTTCATTTCCACTTGCAGCACTTTCCCAGGGATACATTGCGCCTTTAAATCCGTGAGCAAAAGCATTATGTTCCGCTTCTTTCAATCGTTCAAAACGATATTCCAACATGCTTTTCGCCATCTCCGGATGAAGTACGAGCAAAGCCGGATACATCCATAATTCAGCATCCCAAAAAACATGGCCGTTATAGCCTTGTCCACTAAGCCCCATTGGTGAGGGACTGTAATTGGTGCCGCCTCTAACGAATGAATACAAATGATACATGGCAGAATGAACATCTCTTTCGCTCGCTTCGTCGCCGCTTATCTCAATGTCACTTTTCCATAATTGATCCCATGCCTCATTGTGAAATTGAATTAATTTTTTGGCGCCTTCGAGTTTTGCGTATATGGCATACCGTTGTGCTTCGTTGAATGGATCTTCATGTTGGGCTGTACTTATCGAAGCGCCTGCTATATCAAAATGATAAGATTGTCCAGCTTTTAATTCTTTCTTAAATTTCAGAAGGTGCATATTGTTGTCCCACATTTCATGGATCAGTTCCGGTTGCTGCGCTTGTGGTTCATCAAAAAGAAAAGTGGTTGCCGAAGCGAACGTTAATTTTCCTGTCGGGCTTTTTGCAGTTGAAACGAGCAGGCTGATCAATTCACCCGGCTTATCTACCTGGTTAAAATAATTTTGTACATCACGCAATTCATCAGGCGCCTGCATCACACTTGCCGGAACAATTTGTATGTTTTTGTGGGCAGTGATCGTAACATCCACCAACACGTTATATGGCAATTCGCGCAATGCATAATAAGTGTAAGAAATGGTTGCTTTATCTCCATAATCAAAAGTAGTGTTGAGATTCGCGTGTTTCATATCCAACACCTGCCGCATATTTTTTGCATCGCCGCTGCCAATGCGATGCCCGTCAATATCCAAAAACATATCAACCAAATTAAAACTCTGCAAAAAATTGCTGACCATTCCCCTTCCATATTGATCATAAGCGCCATTCAGCACAACCGTTTTACATTTCAACGGTTCTGCAGAAGAAACAATGCCTATCATTCCGTTGGCAACAGTTTCACCGTAGTAGTTGGAAGGATCAATTTTATCGGCAACGATTTTCCAGGGGTCTGTTGATTGGGAAAAAGAAAAATAAAAAGTGAACACGAAAATCAAACAAGCATAAAACTTTTTCATACCAGCAAAATATTTAGTCAAGTAAACGAAGTGTAATTTAAAGGTATTTGATGTATTGAAGATGAAATTATTGAGAGAAAAACGATTTTGATTTTGAATCAAATTTTCTGACATTGATTTTACACTGCCATTCCTTACTTTGCAAGAATTTAAATTTCAACTCATGAAAAAATGGTGGCTCTTTTTTCCTGTAATTCTTATTGCTTGCTTAGTTACTTATTATTTTTTATTTCCTTCCCAACAAAATGATGAATTTGTATCTTATGTTGTTTGTCCGCCTGGTGCTGTGGCGCGTCAAATGATTCATAAAGAAAAATGGGAGAATTGGTGGCCCGGGAAAAAAATAGATGACAGTATTTACACTTTCGAAAACTGCAACTATAAAATCGGCGAGATATTATTAAATGGCTTTAAAACTAAAGTGTCTAGTGGAAATGATTCATTGAATGGATTATTGCAATTTATCTATTTTGGAACAGATTCAACTCAATTAAAATGGTCATCGCAATTTACTTTTTCTAAAAATCCTTTTAAAAGAATTGAACAAAAGAAGCAGGTAAAACTTATGAACGAAGCTTCAATTAAATTGCTCGATCAAATAAAGAAGTTCTTTAGTGTTCCTTCAAACGTGTATGGAATGAGGATTGAAGAAAGCAAAGTGAAAGATTCAACGATGATCGCTTTGAAGCAAACATTTGATCACTACCCTTCTACCGAAGAAATTTATGGTCTTATTCGTTCTGTTCAAAAATTTGTCAGGGAAAAAGGTGGCAAAGAAACTGATTTCCCTATGTTGAATGTGCATAAAGAAGGACCTTCCAGGTTTGAAACAATGGTGGCCGTACCCACAGATAAGGATCTTCCTGTTTTCGGCAAATTCGAACTGAAGAAAATGGTGTTGGGAAATATAATGAAAGCTGAAGTTCGGGGAGGAACAGAAAGGGTAAAAGAAGGTGAAAAAGAATTGGCTTTTTATGTGCAGGATCACCATAAAATTTCGCCGGCAATTCCTTTCCAGTCTTTGGTTACAGATCGAATGGCAGAATCAGATTCAACGAAATGGATCACCCTCCTTTATTATCCTGTTTTTTATTAAGAGTTGAATCCTGGAACCGGATCACTTTCAGAGAGTCATTATTACGGGCGAGCACAAACGCCTTTTTTCCATTAATCTCAATTGGTTCAATATGTCTTACCTGGCCTTTTACTGCAAGGCCATTTAGTGGTTCATAAGAAAAATTACCGTTGCCTTTATTCACTAAAATACTACCAAAATCGCCATCGATTCTTCCCAGCTCAACATTATCATCAAAATAATTTCCCATCAATAAGATATCGGGTAAATTATCCTTATTTACATCCAAAACCGCTCCTGTGCGGTAGGTACTGAATTGAGCCTTCAGTGGGAGCACTTTTAAATCAAATTTTAAATTTCCCTTGTTGATGAAGACGCAATTCGCCATCTCTGTAGCCGTAAACTTATGTGCCTCTTTCAATTTGTCTTCGCCAAAAAGATCAGCAAGAGAAGCCTTGGCAAAGTCTTCTGCATAAGGATATTTCTTACGCAGGTAGGGCATTTGTTTCTCCAGTTCCTGTTTGGTGGCAAAAGGAATTTCTTTACCCCCGATGTAATAGGTGAGCACCTGTTCCTTCTTTCCATTTTGATCAAAATCGTCGTAATACATTGAAACAGGGTGCTCTTCTGAGGCTTTGAGTTTACTGTTCAGCCCTAAATTGCCGGCAATTAAGTCAACGTCTCCATCGCCATCCACATCAACAGGAAGAATAAAATTCCACCATCCATTCTTATCTGTAATTATTTTTCTTTGAAACGAACCGTTATGGTTTAAAAAAACATCTATTCCTCCCCAATCATAACACACCAACAAATCCATTTTTCCATCTTTGTTCATATCAACCCATTGTGCATTTGTTACCATCCCGGGATCCATCAGCTCTTTTGAATACTTCGCGGTAACGTCAGTAAATTTGCCGGTTCCATCATTAAGCAATAAATAAGAACGGGGAATAGTTCCATATTGCCATGGCACTGCTCTTCCTCCAATAAACAGATCCATAAAACCGTCGCCATTAATATCGCACGGAACAACAACACTTTGTGTAACGTCAATTCCTGAAAACGCATCTTCTTTTCTCCTCAGGTTTCCCTTTCCATCATTCAGGTAAAGCAAGGGCAACAAATGCTGGTCTTTACCGTAATATTCATTTCCGCCTGTGGCAATCACCAGATCCGGATTTCCATCATTATTCACGTCCACCCATTTGGCATCTACGTCTTCCCACATACTGTCTTTCATCATTTGGGGTTCTTCCTTTTTCACAAACTTTCCATCCTTGGTTTGCAAAAAGACGGCACCATGATAGGTCTTTGAAGAACCTACAAAAACATCATCAAGGCCGTCATGATTTATATCGGCAACAGCAAGCGCCGGGCTTTCAGTTGAGATCATATGAGGCAGAAGCGGTTCACGGTAAAACTCATTAAATACGTTTTCTTTATGGAGGTACGATATTCCTGTTTCAGATGTAATGTCTTTTACAGGTGGCGTAGGATTTTTGATATAGTCTTTTATTTCAGCGTAATCAAAAGTTGGGAGGCCAGGTTTGTAAGTAAAGGTTTCCATTTTGTTTTCGACTATTGAAAAACATTGGAAAGTATTATCCGGCCATATTATAAATGCCGAATCAACTTTTGTATGATACAAGCCAATATTAAGTGGGGCAAGCATGCTCGATTGAAAACCATGCACCGCAGTGTTTTCATACGTTCTTATTGCGCCGTTGGCAAACAATATTATTTTTGCGCCAATCGCATCAATATTGTTTTTAGGACCATTTAATTTGATCTTCATGAATGGCCTTTGCTTTTTGTCATTGGCTGTGTTTTCATAAACCAATGCTGTTTGGTTTGTGTTGTTAGTAACAATATCAAGGTCACCATCGTTGTCCAGGTCAGCATAAAGCGCTCCATTGGAAAAAGAAGGCGTATTGTTTTGAACACTGTCCGAAACGTCTTTAAATCCCAGGTTCCCATCGTTTGAATAAAATTTGTTGGGGATTTTTATTTCAGGAAATTTATTGATGAGCGCCATATCCTGCTCATTCATTTTATTATCGATCAACTTTTGTTGGATCACGTCACTCGAAACAAAATTAATGTAATCGATATCATTCATTCGTTTGGGAACGCCGTTTGATATAAAAAGATCTTTGGAACCATCATTGTTAAAATCCATCCAGAGTGCCGACCAGCTCCAGTCAGTGGCATATAAATTCGCAAATTGCCCGATTTCAGTAAATAAACCATTGCGCCGGTTCAGTTGGAAGTTATTCCTTGAATACTGGTAACTGTAACCATATGAAATTTTTTGTGTGAATATGTCATAATCATCTTCGGCAAGTGAACGCCGCAAAATGTAAGGATCATAAGGAAGCATATCCATTGAAATAATGTCGGGGTATCCATCATTATTCATATCTGCTACATCAACTCCCATACTGAATTCACTGGTGTGCATCAACCTTTTTGTGCTTTCATCCACGAAAGTCCCGTTGTGTTGATTGATGTACATATAATCATTTTCATGAAAATCATTTCCTACGTAAATGTCCGGCCAGCCATCAAGGTTTATATCAGCTACAGTCACACCTAAACCATAACCAATTTTACTTCCGTTGATACCGGATTCTTTTGTCACATCAGTAAAGTGGATCCTCTTTTTTCCCGAAGCATCAGTAATCTCATCATTCCTGTACAGCCTTTGCCCTGCCAGTGAATCATACGTGTTTATAAAATTTTTTCGGGGGGCATAATTTCCATCATGATTTACGGAATGATTCAATAAAAACATATCCAGGTCACCATCACCATCATAATCAAAAAAGACTGCCTGTGTACTAAACCCGGAAAAATCAAGCCCGTATTCTTTTGCTTCATCTTTATAATGAGGAATTCCATTCTTGTCGATTCCCTGGCAAACAAGCAACTGGTTGTGGCTCTTGAGTGATTTGTAATGTCCTACCCTGCAGATATAAATATCCATCAGTCCGTCATTATTGATATCAACAACAGAAATACCAGTACTCCATCCTCCGTCTTCTGGTACGTTCGCTTCTTTTGTTACGTCTTTAAATTTTAACCCGCCTTGATTTAAAAATAATTTGTCGTCTCCCTGGTTGGCAGCAAAGAAAAGGTCAATCTTTCCATCATTATTAAAATCAGCGGCTCCCACCCCAGCACCATTATAAAAATACATGTAAGAAAATAAATTGAAGGAAGGCGTCGGAGTAAGCTTATTGATAAAATTAATGCCGGTCCTGGAAGAATCAACGGTAGTAAACAAAGGATTTTTGATTTCTTTTTTTTTGTTGCAGGAAAAAAGAACAATCGATAAAATGATCATGCAAGATCGCCTGCAAAACAATTCGTCTGCAAATCGCGATACATTTATTCTGCGGTTAGTCTTGCGAATCATCAATTCTGTTTTTTTATTTTGTACAACACAGGGTAATCATTGTTTTCAAGGAAAAGCAGGCAATCGTCATTTTTGTATTTAAAGGAAGCAATATCTCTCGTTTGACCCGGAACATTAATGCCGGAATATTTGGGAGTTACAACTTTAAAATTTCCCTTTTTATCATTTAATAAAAGATTTCCTTCGCTTGCATCCAATCGTCCAAATTGCGGAAGCAAATTAAAATAATTTCCCCCAGCAATTATGTCCGGAAAACCATCACCATTTACATCCTTCATCCTGATCGCGTTTATCGACGAAAGTTGCAAAGGTGTAGGAAGTTTTTTAAATATAAAATGACCTTTGCCATCGTTATACGCAATTCCAGATGCGGCGTAATTTACTTCTTTTACCTCTGCATCCTTTAGTTCGTAAGGGAAAAGATCCTGGATACTTTTATTTGCATAATCTTTATTGGTCAGGTTAAGTCTTTTTAATGACGGAATTTGGTCAACCAATTCATTTTTCATAAAAACAGGAACGTCCTTTCCATTCACGGTCCTGGTAAGTATTTTATCAATCGTTCCATTATTGTCAACATCCTTTATCCACAACTTTACCGGGTTTGATGAATCCGGCTGCAGGTAAAAATTTTCTCCGAGATTACCAAGAATCAGGTCGGGGCTTCCATTATGATCCACATCAGCAACAGCCATAGACTGCCACCATCCGTTCAAATTTTCAAGACCCGTTTTTTGTTCAATAAATTGTTTTCCATTAAAAGTAAAAATCCGTGGATGCGTCCAATCACCCGTGATCACCAGGTCCTTTCTTCCATCACCATTAATGTCTGTTGCTGCTGCCGATGTTACCATCCCGACCCTTTGAAGCGCTGGAGCAACTGTGGCCGTAACATTGATAAAATTTCCTTTACCATCATTGTGCAAAATATAGCTTGGAGGATCAACGCCATAATTTTGCGGAACGCTCCTGCTGCCAATGAACAAATCGGGATAGCCATCTCCATCATAATCAAATGCTACGGCTGCTCCACAATTGGTATTGATCAAAGGAAATGCACCACGCTTCAAAGAAAAATTTCCCTTCCCATCATTTATGTATAATTGGTTCTGATAACTTAAAGAACTTTCAGGAGCAAAATTTCCTCCTCCACCTACAAAAAGATCCAGGTCGCCATCACCATCGCAATCAAAAAAGAAAGCTACTGTGGCGTCATCAAAATCATAGGTTTTAAAATCAGGAATTTCTTTTTTGACAAATCCTGATGAGGTTTGAATATACAATTGCCCCGGTTGATCTTTTGCTCCGCCAATATAAACATCTTCTAATCCATCTCCATTTACATCTCCGACTGCGGCCTTCGGCCCCAGTCGCGATAACATAAAAGGAATATTTTTTTCATAATAAAAGTCAACAAAATCATCCTCCTTGTTCTTTTCGAAATTCGAAGTCAATTTCTCGAACATCGTCTGTGGGGCGGGAGGAAAATATGCCTGGTGTTTCTCTACAGAAGAATAATCAATGACATGAGTTTGGTTGATAGAAGGATTTTTGAGCGATGTAACCGTTCTGTCGGGCCATTGAATGGTCATTGAATCAACGGCAGAATTTCCAAGTCCAATGATCTGCTTATAGTCCATTGATGATTGAAATCCACGACTTGGCATTATCTCCCGGCTTTGCACCTGTTTGCCTTGATAAATTTTTATCAAACTTCCAATTGCAAAGGTATTCGGCGACTTGTATTTTAGCATCACGCCGATGTAATTGTTCTTATTCTCTTCCCGGCTGTTGTTGCGGTAAATGATTGCTTTCTGGTTTACATTATTAATTACCAGGTCAAGGTCGCCATCATTGTCCAGGTCTCCATAGGCAGCGCCATTAGAAAATGTAGGCGTTGTAAAGCCCCAATCCTTCCCTACATCTTTAAATTGGAGATCACCCATATTTTTAAATACTTTATTTAATAATGGATTAGAGGGCATTTTTTTGATCACATTATCGACATCTTCTTTTTTCCCCGTGACAACCATTTTTTGAATAACATCACTCCCAAAAAAATTAATAAAATCCTGGTCGGTAACATCATGATAAATACCGTTACAAACAAACAAATCTGTTCTTCCGTCGTTGTCTGCATCAAACATTAAAGCACCCCAACTCCAATCACTAGCTGCAACGCCACTATAATATGCGGTTTCATCAAAATTCCCATCCCCATCATTTACCTGCAGCGCGTTTTGCGTGAATTGATTATAAAATCCTTTGTCTTTTTTTAAAGTGAATTCATCGTAATTATCAAACGATGTATTGGTCTTTAACCTGTAATCGTTATCAGGAAGCATGTCAGTGGTAAAGATGTCTGGATATCCGTCATTATTTACATCCTGGATATCTGCCCCCATCGATGCAAGACTTGTATGTTTTATCCTGTTTTCAAGCTCATCCTTAAAAGTGCCATTCTTCTGGTTGATGTATAAGTAATCCCTTTCAAAAAAATCATTGGAAACATAAATGTCAGGATAACCATCATTATTAACATCTCCTACCGTTACACCCAGGCCAAGACTTATCAACCCTCCATGTATTCCTGCTTCCTTCGTTACTTCCGTAAAATGGCCGTTGTCATTTCTGTAAAGGTGATCTCCCCCGCCCTTGAGGAAACCGGCGACATTTGTTTGAGAAATTGGGAGATCACGCACATTCGCAAAATTCAAAGTGTTTACAGGGATAGGACTATTATTCACCAAAAAGCAATCCAAATCTCCATCTCCGTCATAGTCAAAAAACGAAGCTTGGGTAGTATAACCACTGTTATCCAAACCATATTTCGCGGCACATTCTGTAAATGTAAGGTTGTGGTTATTGATGAAAAGCTGATTCTTTCTTAGCGTAGAATCAAACATATTCCCCGCATTGCATACGTAAATGTCAAGCCATCCATCTCCATTTATATCAACAAGTACAACTCCGGTACTCCATTGCTTTTTATCCCCAAATCCGGCTTTCTTAGAAATATCCTCAAATTTCATATTGCCTTTATTGAGGTATAACTTATTGGGTCCTTGGTTAGAGGTAAAAAATATATCTGGCAAACCGTCATTATTCAGATCACCTATTGCAACACCACCACCATTGTAAAAATTTCGATAATTGAAGACGTTGAAAGACTTGCTTTCGGTAAGCGTATTCGTAAAATTAACGTTACTGTCTTTAACCTCTGTAAACAAGGTTTTCTGTTTATTTGAATTGCAGGAAAAAAAGGACAAAGCAAATAGGAGAAAGGCAAGCTTTGAGGACTTCATAATTAAAAATAAAAAAGGCCATGTAAATATGGCCTTTTTTTTCGTAAAAAATATTTAACAATCAATAACCGTAATTCTGTTGAAGATTAGGATTGGAAGCAAGTGCAATGTTAGGGATAGGAAACACGACTCTTGAAGGATCTGAAGGTGTAGGTCTTTGTCCCACCGGATCATTGAACACACCAAAACGGATCATATCATTTCTTCTCCACCCTTCAAGATAAAGTTCACGTCCTCTTTCAGCCAATAAAGTTGGTAAATCAACCGCAGTGAGATCTCCAACATTTCTTTTCTCACGAATACTGTTTACTATGCTGAGAGGTGTCTGACCACCTGTGGCTGTTCCTCCACGCAAAATAGCTTCAGCTTTCATCAACAGTGCATCAGACAGACGGAAGAAAACATAATCATTGGGGCTGCTGCCACCGCCAGTACTGTTAATGGTAGAAGGATCTAAAGGATATTTTTCAGTACGGATACCCATTGACTCAGTTGAAAAGAACAAGCTTACATAAGGAGTAAAAATAAGCGGGTTACCACTTCTGTCTTTAAGATCTACAATTGGATTCCCAACATGGCCCCCTTGAGGTCCTTTTATCTGTCCAATCAGGAAACCAACGTTGCTTCCCATTTGATCAGTATAGCCGGGAAGTGCAATGCCTTTTCTAACATCACCATCTTCAAAGCTGTTATAAAAATCGGAAAGAGTAGTAAACCCATTCCATCCACTCGGAGCCTGGTTGTAATGAAAACCCATGCAAGTAGCCCATTGCACATTTATACCTCCGTCGTGTGGACGAACAAAGATGTTTTCTGTTGACTTGGTGCTGTTTTCCCAGCTGAAATTATCCCAATAGTTATTCGAAATTGAAAGATTCGGATTTGCTGCAATTGCGTCAACCAGGCTGATCACTTTGTTCATGTCAGCAGGATCGAAAGTAAATGGACCAGCAGGTTGAGTTGGATCTTGTTTGAAAACTGCTTTATTCAAATAAGTCTTTGCAAGAAGGAACTCTGCAGCTTCTTTAGTTGCTAAACCACGGTTGGTTCCATTATAAGCCGGAAGTTCAGGGATAATTGCTTCTAGTTCGCTAATGATAAAATCACATGCTTCAGACCGGGTAAACACATCAGGAATTACGTCCGCAGCGGCTGTTGCAGGGCGATGTTGCACTTGTCCAAACAAATCGCAAACTATGTAAGAAAAATAAGCGCGAAGGAACCTGGCAGCAGCTACATCTGAAGCACTTGCACTGGTTGATTCAGCAAGTAAGGTTGTTTGGAAAAGCGCACCGTTCAATCCGTTCCATGTATCATTGATCTGGTTGTGTGAAGCATCCCACGTGTGAAGATGCAACTTGCGCCATGTTCCAAAGTCATCCCAGTCAGTTCCTCTTGTTGGCCCCATTAATTCATCTGTTGTATGTTCGTCCATTGCATAAGAATTGCTTTGGCCAAGTAACTGATTTAATTGTTCGTAGACCTTTGAAAGAGATGAGGCCTCCGGTGCACCGCCCGCGCTTTGTTCAGCTTCCGCATTGGGAGCTTTAAGTTTTACATCCAGTTTGGTACAGGATGCAAAACACAATGCGATGAACATCGTTGCAGGAGCGATATAATTACTTAGATATTTCATATTGTCAATTTTAATAAAATTTATTAATTAGAAACCAGCATTTAAACTGATGGTATAAGTTCTTGCCTTTGGATAACCGGTATAATCAAATCCGCGGGAAGGAACACCATTGATGTTTTCGTCCATGTTTACTTCCGGATCCAAACCTGTATACTTGGTAAACAGTGCCAGGTTCTGACCGATTGCACTTAAAGAAAGAGACTTGATCACTTTGCTCTTTATATTGAAGTTGTAGCCGATAGAAGCATTTGAAATTCTTACAAAATTTCCTTTTTCCAGGAAGCGGGTTGAAACACTTCCGGGGTTGATCGGATCTTCAGGACTGTTGGCCACCGCATAGGTGACGTTGTGTGCTGTCTTGATACTTCCTTTCAGGAACAATGCGTTCGCAGTATTGTTGTAAACATAGAATCCTCTTACTGTGTTTACAAATATGCTTGCATTCCATCTACCCAAAGTGAAACTGTTAGTTAACCCGGCATTAAATTTCGGCAAAGCACTTCCCTGTAACTCATCTTTACCACCATTTGCATAACGGGCATCTCCGTTTCCATCAAAGCCCAGGAATGTTGGCATTTTCCATGTAAACAACGGATAGCCATTAGCAAAGGTTTGTGCGTAAGCTCCAGACAAGCCTTGTCCATGCACAGCACCGGTGTTTACAACTACGTTGAAATCCTGTACTTCATTATGAACAAAAGTCATGTTGTAATCTATTGTCCAGGTAAAGTTCTTTCCTCTAATCGCTTTGAAATCCAGACTATACTCTGTTCCTTTGTTGATTACGAAGCCTGGAAGATTCACCCAGTAATAAGAAGTTGCTGAAAATCCACCCGGTGTTGGAGCATAAAATAAGAGGTCTTTTCGCTTAGTATAGTAATAATCAAATGTTCCGGAAAGTCTGTTATTAAAGAGTGCAAAATCAAGCCCCACACCTGTTGTAGCTGCTTGTTCCCACTTAAGGTCTTTATTACCCTGGTGAACAAACTGGGTTTCGTCACTTCCTGAGTTGCCGATGTAGGTTTGTTTTAGATCAATTGCATCATAAGCACCGATACCTTCTGAACTACCAAGTATACCATAGTTGGCTCTTATTGCAAGCTCATTGAACGTATTGGTTAACCCCTTTGCAAAATTTTCTTTCAACAATTTCCATTTTGCAGCAAACGCAGGGAAATATCCATACTTGTTATTCTTACCAAATTTGGAAGATCCATCAACACGCATAGTTGCTGTTAAAAGATATTTGTCAAGCAACGTATAGTTTACCCTTCCAAAATAAGACTGCAATTCGTATTTTGTATAATCAGGAACGTAGTCATAGTAATTGGTAAACTGCCCAAAGTTATGAGGAAACACTGCTTTTGGATCTGTTATCGGAGAGTTTAGCCCCCAGCCAACTCTACCTTTATAATTGGATTCTGTACTTTGATAAGAATAACCAACCACAGCATTAACGTCCTGGTTAGTAAAAGATTTATCAAAGGTCAATGTATGTTCAACCAATATGGTTTTTAATTCAAGGTTTTGTTTAACTCCTCTTCCGTTAGCTTGTATTGGGTTTGAAAGGTCTTTTCCAAATACATTGGTAGTACCTCCAAATGCATTTGAACTCAACCTTGGATCAGCAAATGAAAGCCTGTCATCTTTGGCATCATCATAACCGAAAGTTGCCTTGTAAGTAAGGCCAGGAATAATAGTATAGGAACCGCTAATGTTTCCCAACAACCTGTTGTAAGTTCCCTTATCAGAAAAATAGGTGAGCATTTCAACAGGATTCCTGTTACCATCTAATGGATCATAAAATGAACCATCTTCATTATAAATTGGATAAGTTGGGTTGAAGGTAATTGCAGCTCCCATCAAGCTACCCTGGTAACCGGCGTTGTTGGTTAATGGAGCGTAAGTGTTCTTTACGTTTGAGTAAGTACCATTAATATCGAACCTGAGTTTATCATTAATAAACTTCTGGGTTAGATTTAATCTTCCGGTATACCTTGTTAGTCCACTGGTTTTAATAATACCTTGAATATCGTCGTAAGAACCACTTAAACGAAGATTAGTTGATTTACGTGACATTCCCCACGCCAGTTCGTAGTTCTGACTAACTCCTGTTCTGAATATTTGATCCTGCCAATCAGTGTTATAACCTTTGTCAACATTCAATACCGCTTGTGAAGCATCTGCAGGACTGGTACCTGCATCGATATTAGCTTTTTTCACTGCAAGCAGGAAGTCCTGAGCATTTAGCAGGTCATAACGACTTGCGGGAGTTGATATCCCGGTACTTATCCCAAGAGTAAGGTTACCACGTCCGCTACTGCCACTTTTTGTGGTAATAAGAATTACACCATTTGCGCCCCTTGAACCATAAATTGCAGCAGAGGATGCGTCTTTTAATACAGTAATACTTTCAATGTCATTTGGATTCAGGAAAGACAATGGGTTTCTTGGAGTTGAACTTCCTTCAACACCACTTTGTGTGGCCAGTGTTCCCCCTGGGCTGATGGGTACACCATCTACTACGTATAATGGTCCCTGGTCTCTAATAGATGCAGTACCACGAATAGTAATTGTGGCTGCTGAACCTGGTTCGCCACCAGCTGGTGTAACATTTACACCAGGTGTGCGGCCTTGCAAAAGTTGATCCGGCGATGCAATAACACCTTTGTTAAAGTCTTTTGAATTTAATTGCGAAACAGATCCTGTCGCATCTTTTTTTCTGACAGTTCCATAACCAACCACCACAACGTCTGTCAGGTTAGTAGCAGTAGTGGCAAGAGAAACAGAAACGTTTGAAGTAGAGGAAATATCTACCAATTTTGTTTCTGACCCCACGTAGCTGATCTGCAACTGCTTCGCATTTTGAGGTACGTTAATGGAGAAGGATCCGTCTGAATTCGTTGTAACTCCTGACTTATGTCCAACAACTAAAACAGTAGCACCTACCAACGGGCTGCCATCAGTTGAGGTTACTTTACCGGTCACGGTTCTTTGCTGGGCGAAAGAAGTTAAGAAGCAACAGAACAGAAATAGTCCGCTGAAGAGAAGTTTTTTTCCCATAATCAAGTAATTAAGTAAAACGTTAAAGAATTTAAAGTGTAATTTACACACTTTGTTAAACAATCAGCTAAAAAGGATAAAAATTTATTATTTAAGACAAAAATATGACAATCTTTGGTAATGCCTCTTTTGCCTCTTTCTTCTAAATGCGGATATTTTCTTTAAGGTGATTTTTCGTGCAGGTGTAACCGTTACTAAGAAAAAACTTTGGGCTTTTGTTCGTTTACCTGTAAAGAGCTGCATGCTGTGATTAATCAATTGGCAGACTAAAATAAAATTCGGAACCTTCTCCCGGTACGCTGTCAACACCAATCTTTCCGTTATGTCGCTCTATGATTTCAGAACAAATGAACAGCCCTATGCCAAAGCCGGGATAAGTTTTTTCGTTCGTTCCTTCAACTCTGTAAAACCTTTCAAATACCTTCTCCTGGCTTTGTTTGTTGATACCAATCCCCTTGTCCTTTACAAAAACAGTAAAATAACTTTCATCTACAATACTTCTCACTTCTACCAGTTTGTTTTTCGGAGAGTACTTGATGGCATTGGTGAGAAAATTGACAAGAACCTGCGAGATCCTTTCACGATCAGCAAAAACATGGGCATCTTTCCCAAGGTTTACCTGGATTGTATAATCCTGTTTTACCAATCTCATCTCTTCTACAACTTCTTCAACTAACTCATTTAAGTTGAAGGATTCTTTCACCAAATGCAAATTGCCCAATTTGAGTTTTGACAAATCCAAAAGATCAGAAATAAGGTTGGTGAGCTTTACAATTTGTTTGTCAACAGCCGACAGTGATTTCTTAAGAAAAGCGTCTTCCGATTCTTTATAAATACTTTCAAGGATTTGAACATAACCCTTGATAGATGTGATGGGCGTTTTTAATTCATGACTGGCAATGCTGATGAAGTGGTCCTTTTGTTGATCGAGCTCTTTTATTTCCTGGATATCTGTACTGGTGGCCACCCACGTTTCCACGTTGCCCTGTTCATCGTAGATAGGTACTCCACGGGTAAGCTGCCATCGGTATTCTCCATTCTTTGATTGGAACCTGTGCTCAATTGTAAATTCTGTTCCCGATCGCATACTCGCTTCCCAGTTCCTCACGGTTTCTTCCCGCTCATCCGGGTGAATGATATCGAGCCATTTTTCACCAAGGTTTTCTGCGTCCGGACTTAACCCACTGTAAGTGTAAAATGCTTTGTTTATGTAAGTCAGGTTTCCTTCCGGGTCTGCCGCCCAAACAATTTGTGGCATCGAATCGGCAAACATCCTGAAGCGAGCTTCACTAGCCTTTAATTCCTGCTCAATTCTTATCCTTTCTGTTATATCGGTATTGGTGCCAAACCACTGAAAGATATCACCTGCATTATTTCTGATAGGTACTACACGCGTAAGGAATTCCCTGAAATTACCATCAGCACCTTTTAAAGGAAAGATCATTTCAAAGGGAACACCGTGTTCAATGGCATTCGTCCAGTTTTTCATTACTTCAGGTAAAGTATCGGGGTGATGAACAGATTGCCATCCCCATCCTTTCATTTCTTCAAAGGTAGTTCCGGTATATTCATACCATTTCCTGTTATACCAAAAGATATAGCCTTTTGCATCGGCAAACCACGCAAGATGAGAGATGGTATCAGCCATTGTTCTAAACCTTGCTTCGCTTGCCTTCAAGGCTTCTTCTGCAATCTTTCGATCGGTAATGTTTGGGCTTACCGTTGCTAAAGCAACAACTTGTCCTGTAGAAGTTTCCTTTATCGCGATTCCGTTCCATAACAACCAGAAAGTTTCGCCCGTAGCTTCGTTTAACATTCTGATCTCATGGTGAAATTCACCCTTCTCCACCAAACCTGATAATAATTTCCTTGCCAGTTCCCTATCTTCAGGATAAATACAATCTAAAATAGTTCGATCGTGAAAACCTGTCCAGCCTACCATTTTCAATGCGGCGGGATTGAGGTAAACCAGGTTACCATCCGTATTTGCCATTCCTATGAACTCCTGGCTCGCCTTAAGTATGTCTGTTAGTTTTTGTGTTTCTGCCTCTGCTTCTTTTAATTTAGTGATCTCCTGGACAACTCCTGTAAAACGAACAGGATTTCCTTCTTCATCGTAACTTGCTTTTCCTTTCGATTTAACCCATCGCACTTTTCCATCTTCAATTCCAACCGTCCGGTATTCCAATTCATATAGCCCATTTTCCAAGGGAAAACGGTTTTGGGACAACGCAACAGAATTACCGGTGTCTGCACCGTGAATCGCCTTTAAATAGGTTTCATAATTTACTTCAGCATCCGGCGACAATCCAAAAAGTTCTTTGGTTTTTGCCGACCACAATAATTTCTTTTCAAGAGGGTAATAATCAAATGTGCCTAATTCTCCACCGGCAAGTGCTATGCGCAATTGCTCTTCACTTTTTTCTGTTTTCTGAATGGCATTCACCAGGTCAGTTACATCTGCAGCCGTATTCATTATGCCATACACTTCTTCCTCAACGTTGAATAACGGAGTAAAGCTATAATTGAAATAAAATGTTTGAAGACGGCCATCGACAACCAATTCAATTTTCCGGTTTCTAGCATGGAAAGGAATTCCGGTTGTATAGACTTTTTCGAGTTGCTGAAAAACAGCCTGGTTCTCTAATTCAGGCAAAACTTCAGAATATAATTTTCCGATCACATCTTTTCCTTTCCCCCAGGTGTTAAGCATAGTTTCATTCGCCAGTTGAATTTTCATTTCTTTACCAACATACACGGCTATGGGGAAAGGGGAATTTTCAACAATACTGCGAAGTGTCTTTTCACTTTCTTCAACAAACCGGCGTGTTTTTACGAGGTCAGTGACATTAACACCGATGGCAAGTATAGCCTCTGATTCGCCCTTCATATTCTTCAATGCCTGGTAATTGAAATTGAGAAATGTTTCCTGCGGTTCACCATCTTTAAGTATTAGCACAGGCATTTCTGTTGCGGAAAAGGATTCTCCTGATTTGTAAACCCCATCCAGCATTTCCCTGATTCCCTGTTCAGCCAATTCAGGTATTGATTCAAGGATCGGTTTCCCCATCACATCTTCCCTTTTCCTTCGCCATAATTCCAAAGCCCTGTCATTAACCACTTCTACTATGTACTGCGGTCCTCTCAATATTGCTATCGAAAAAGGCGCCTGCGTAACCATAGTCATAAAATTTGCAGCACTTTCTTTCATCTTTCTTTGGGCAAGCGTTTCACTGGTTATATCCTGCAAAATCCCATAAAGTTTAGTAGCAACTTTTTGTTTATTGAAAACCGCTTTCCCTTTTACTTTCAAAATTCTTTGCTTTCCCGTTTCGGGATGAATGATAGTGTACTCGTGATTAATAATTCCCGATTCTATTTTTAAGGAAGCTTCTATGGCTTTTTCAAGTGGTATCTTGTCTTCCGGAACGACTCTTTCCATAGCCAGCTGAAGTGGTAATTGTTCATCTTGTGGAAGGCCAAACCAGTCGCGTAGTAACTGGTCAGAGGCAAAAGTGTATTGTTGAGGATCAAAAACCCAGGTGGCCACATCCGCGGCATTGGTAGCATACTCCATTCGTTCTCGCGCCTCTTTCAATTCATCCTCAACTTTTTTCTTGTCGGTAACTTCCACAACCGTTATCAATACGCCTCCCGGCTTTCCTCCTTCATAACGGACAGGGCTAAACGCAAAATTAAAATAACGTTCCTCGGGAAAATTATCACCATTCAATACAACTCTGAAACCGTTTTCATGAATGGATTCACCTTTCATTACCTTTTGCAGCATCGGTTTCATAGAATCCCATACTTCGGAAAATGTAACTGAACAACTTTGCCCGAGGGCAAGCGGATGTTTGGCAGAGCCGAGTAACCGGCCAAAAGCGTCGTTATATATTTGTATAAGATCTTCCCCCCAGGCAATACACATTCCCAAAGGATTATCCAAAATAACGGTAACAATTGTAAGAAGTGAAGGAGGCCAGTTTTCTGGATTACCTAATGTAGTTTTGCTCCAGTCTTTTTCATGGATTAGCCGCCCCATTTCAACGGTTGCAGAAATATAAGATTGTTCTTCTTTTGGAAGAATCGATCGTTTCGAATCGGTCATCAATTCTAAAAAATAAGATTATTGATTATGCTATTAAAAGTAACCAAATTTATGAAGTCCAACACCGATAAGCAAAAATGATGCAAATAAAAAAGAGGTGAGTTGATTTCTTCTAATATAAGGGTAGAAGCAATATACTTAAATGTTTTTCCGCATTCATTTTAATACAATACTTCAATTCTTGCTATAGTAAATATTCCGATTTTCAAGATTTTTTTAGTTGCAGGTAAATTCCTTTCATTGAATAAGATCATCAGATTAAATTTTTATAATCTCCCAAATGCACAATTCCATTTGACGGTTAGTGGGGATTCAACAAAAATCGCTTTTTAAAATACATACACATTGAGGTTGCAGCCTTTTCCTACTGCAGTACCATCAACTATAATAGAAGGTGTAAAAACAAAAACGCCTGTTTCAACAGGTGTCCCTCTGCCAGTTAGTCGAACCCTCTGAGGACCTACCGTATTAAAATTACCGGCTTGAGAAAATGTCATTCCGTTCAAGGTGTTTGTGCTAATAATAAAGTTTCCCGGTGCACTTACGTTCACGCTAACTATGATGGCGTTCCCGCTGGTCAATGGCACGCCATGATAGATTGAACTAGCCGTTTGATAGCTGCTGCAAGTTCCATCACTGTTTATAGGAAATTCGTAGATAGATGGGGGGAGCACATTTTTGACGTTGACGGCGAAAGAACAAGATGAAGTGGATGAGCCTGGTTGAAAAGTGAATATACCTGTCTTTTCAGGCGTACCGGTTGCTGGTATAATAAGTTCCTGGCTTCCGGTAGAAGTAAACATTCCCGATAGCGAAAAACGAATCCCATCAAGTGTATTGGTTGTTATTGAATAGGATCCTACAGAGAAAACGTTGACCCATACACTTACATTGTTATCAATGGTCATAGCGTGTCCCGGATTGTAATTCCCGTTTAATCTAAAATCAAAACACGCATTTGGAGATCCTTCCAAAATATAATTGGCAGGTTGCAAACCGGCAGTGGCAATGCCTCCCTCATAGCTATATTCTTTTTGACAGGAAACAACTAACAAAGCACCTATCAAAGAAAAAATAATAATTATTTTGAAAAATGACATTTGTAAGCGTTTCTCTGTTTTACATGCTATGTAAAATTAAGATTATTATTAATGTGGAAGTCGAACCTTTCTTTGATCACTGCCACATCCCAGGATTAAGCGTGCTTTCATTATATATACTGTCAATAAATCTTCCGGGCTTTTTAAAAACAGCAATGCACAAGTTGTGAACGGTTTCCCTGGAGCAGTGGTCTCTATCATGGATTTTTTAGTACTCATCATGTACAAACCATGTATACCTGCTTTATAGCATAACTATGAATGCCTCATAGCATCTTCTGGTTAAGTGCGGGGTAAGTGCGGGCATATCCCGCAGATTCCCTGCATTTTCCTATAAGCAATACATAAGTTGTAACGATGCAAACAGGGATTTAGTGTAAAGAAGGAAGATACAAAAACAGCCGATATTTTTTATCGGGTGCGTAAATAACAAATCAGTAAACAAACAATTTCCTACAATTCTAATTTTCCCCAGCCCTGCCGGTATTCTCTTTTAACAAATTGATTGGCGGGTTCAAAATTGGTAATGCGCATGTTTTCACCGTCCCATTTGTAAGCGATATAACGCCCGGGCGTGGTAATATCCTCTACGTCGCCATAAACGGGATCGTGCCTTTTTGTTTTTTCTCGAAGACCAAAGCTTCTTAATAAAAGATTACCCATTAATACGGTTTCTGTAACAGGCCCGGCATAATCTTCAAAAGGAGAATCTACATAAGCTTTTTCCTTCCCGGGCATAGGAAGTGCAGCATTTCCTTCATAATCATTTTCGTAACCCGCAATCGCTGCATCTACCCATTGCCACCAATGACCGTTTGCTGATCCCTGCACACGCGGGTATTTTTTAGCGACATCAACCTGGTTATTCAGTGAAAGTGGCAACAATCTTGGATTACGTCCTCCCCAGCCACACGATATCTTTCCTCTTTTTCCTATGAACAAAGTGCCGCCTTCAAAATCGCCTAGCTTCGGAACACCAGCTAATGCATCATTGAGATTGACATCAGGCTCTAATTCATCCGGCCGCTCAGGCACGAGTCCACCATCCATCCAGTAAAGTTTTAACTCTCCTCCATCCGGACGTTGAAATGTGTAACGAAGCCTGCTGGCCGGGGGAATGCTCATAGGGTCGTCCACCTCTTTGAACATTCCTGTATAAGTTATCACTGCTTCGCATGTTACCTCTGTCGGATAACCCAATCCCAACAATTTGAATGAAGGGCCGATAATATGGCAGCCCATATCGCCCAAAGCACCGGTTCCAAACCGCCACCATCCGCGCCAATTGAATGGCACAAGGTTGTCAACATATTCTGTCTGGGGTGCTGTTCCAAGCCACAAATCCCATTTTAAAGTGTCGGGAACAGGCGCAGTCTTATCCGGCCACGGAATTCCTTGTGGCCATACAGGTCGATTAGTCCAGTTGTAAACTTTTTCTATCTCACCAATCAGGTCAGCGTCAAACCATTCTTTTAAAGTTCTCATTCCATCAAACGACGCGCCCTGGTTTCCCATTTGGGTTACTACTTTGTATTTTTTAGCAGCTTCCGTCAGGATGCGCGCTTCATAAATGTCATGCGTTAATGGTTTTTGCAGGTATAAATGCTTTTTCAATTTCATTGCATTCAATCCAACAATCGCATGGTTATGATCCGGAATAGCTACAGTAACCGCATCGAAGTTTTTATGTTCTTTATCGAACATTTCACGCCAATCATGATAATAAGGTGCCTTCGGAAAATTCTTTCGGGTTTCAGCAGACCTTACATCATCCACGTCACACAAAAAAGCAATGACTGCATTTTTCTTCGGCGCATAAGCATAGTGCTCAATATCATTTTGCGCTTCGCCGCCACATCCCACACACGCAATATATAATTTATCACTTGGGGCAACATGTCGCTTGCCGCCCAATACATGACTCGGTACAATAGTGAATGCTGCGGCAGTTAACGCTGTGTCTTTTATAAATTCGCGCCTGCCCATATTTTTTTTCATAAGTATTTAATATTTAGAATTATCAAGCAAAATGTTTAAGTTAAATCACGAAGAGTGAAAAGTGAATAATAAAATCTTCTTAGGTAGAAGGGCCAAACCTGAATTTCTTTATTTTGATATTGCGAAACCATAATTTCCCATCCTCTGTGCCTTGTATAGAAATATGGCCCGTCCTGAAAGTTCCAAAATCTTTCCATTGGTGAAACTTCGTGCGGGAAATATTTTTCCACCAGTTGTTGTCCCAAAATTCTGTATCAACTATTTTATGCCCGTTTTGAAAAAATTGAACATGGCCGTTGTTCGCAATAATCTCATACGTATTCCATTCGGGCGCGGGTTTTACCCATTCCGTATCGGCGGGAACCAGGTCATAAAGATCACCGGCACGATGCATGTTGATCCGGCTATCGCTGATCTCACTATGGTTTGAAGTGTACATACACGACAAGTCGGTGATTTGCATTTCAGGGCCTGTTTCATAAGTGTTTTTATATTGCGGCGATTCATTTACATAAAACATTACACCGCTGTTGGCACAAGGTTCCATCTTCCACTCTAATTTAAGATCGAAGTTTTCATACTCATCATTAGTGACCAGGTCAGCGAAATCATTGTAAACACTCTTACTGTTTTTGTTCAAGAAGATCGTTCCGTCTTTTACCTGCCAGGCTTTGCCGGGTGCTTTTTCAAGATAAGAATGCCAGCCCGTTAAATCTTTACCATTAAACAACAATTGCCACCCATCGGCTTTTTCCTGTGGAGTAAGTGTGTTTTGACTTTGTGCAATCGTTTTTTGAAATGAGCAGACAGAGAAAAGAACAAAAAAGGCAGCCACCGCCTTTGGCATTTTTTTAAGCATACGTGTATTTTTATAAGTGGAGATAATATGTCAATCAATACGTAAAAAACTGAATAATTCGCTCATTATTCAACACTACATTCTCTGAGTCAAATGTATAATTTATTGACTAAAAAAAATCCGGCGATTTTATTGTGGATCAAATTCAAACAGTTTTCCCCGGTCATGTCCCTTTCCTTCAGTAGAGATATACAATTTTCCTTCAGGAGAAAAAGTCAATCCTTCCGGCTGCTCCATCATGTTGTCATCAATTTTTTGAAACCCGATCAATTTGCCGTCGCGGTTGTAAACAGCCATGCATTTATTGTCTTTTGTGGATAGAAGATAAATGTTGTGTGATATAGGCTGAATGGCTATTGCAGAAGGATTAAAATCGAGTTTGTCGCCACCAAACTTTTCAAAATCTTTCTTATGGATCACGAGGAAAGGTTTGCGGTAGAGCATCTTTGTCTGCATACTAAATTCATAAACCGCTTTATCTGATTTTTTTGCCCCCGCAATGCCCGATGCACCCTTACAGGCAATAAGTAAATTTTTTGTGACAGGATCATAACACAACCCTTCTGTATTGTTGTGTTTAGAAAGTGATGTTGGATACTTCGTGACTTTCGGATCCTTGCTGTTCCAGTTTTCAATCCCATAAACAACGCCATGGCTCCACATTGCATAAACCGTGTTCCCGACCATTGTTACGTCTTCTATATCAAATTTTCCTTTTGTTTTATGAAAATCTATTTTCTTTTCAACCGTCGCATTCTTGTCGTCAAATTTTAAAACATAGAGCCTGCCGTGCAAGTCTTCGATTACAATCAAATGATCGTTGTCAAGCCAGGTGTTTCCAGATACTTCCTGCAAATCTTTTTCGAGTTCCCAGCTATGCTCAGGTTTTTTTAAATTATAAGTAAATCCAGTTTTTTGAATTGAATCTGCTGCAACATTTGAAACTAACCTGCCCATTCTTGGTGGCATACGGATGATGACTGGTTTTTTATCTGCCGAACCGGTTCTGGCCTTGCAGCCAAATAGTACGAAAGAAAAAATAAGAATGAATCTGGTTAGGTTGTGCATGAATTAATATTTTTTGGTTAAGGAAAAATTTAATTCGCAGAAAAAATTAAGCCGGAAAGTTGGTTTGCTGTGTTGCAAACAGTTCCAACCTCCCGGCCTGGAAAATCTATTGGTGAGTATTATTCATCCGGCCGGTTTGTTCGCCGGAAGTATCAATTCCATTGTTAGCCGGAGCCAGTGTATCAGAGTTGTTATTATTTCCTTCATAAACTCCGGAGCCGGATTCGGTAGAATTAACAGGATTGTGTAAATGATTGGGTGTGGGACGACATGAAGCAAAGAAAACAACCGCAAGAATGACAATAACAAGATTCGTAAACCTTTTCATATTAATTGATTTTTGTTTGGTGACTCAAATTTTTTGCCAGTTAACGCAAGGCTTTGCTAAAAACCTTTTGTAAACGGTTTTGGCGGCAAAGGAAAGTATTTTTTATGCGTGTTGCATAAATTCCCCAGTAAACAGACAAACTTCTTACATTTTTTTTGTGAGCAATGGATAAAAATTATTCTTTTCAGGGCATGAATTTTGACGGCTTTTGAAAAATTAAAATCATCATTATGGAATCTTTAGTTAAACCCGAACACCGCGAAGGCCGGTTGGCCAAAAAAATTGAAAGTGAGACAGCCAAAATTCCTTCAGATGTTTTTCTATGGGCCGCCATTGGATCTATGGCAGTTTCCATGTCTTTTCAAATTGCGGGAAAGAAAAATAAAAGCCTCTTTTTTGGTCAATGGGCTGCACCATTTTTATTGTTTGGGATCTACAACAAACTCGTAAAACAACTGGGACACGACCATTACAACCAATATTGATCTTAAAGAATTCCCGAAATATAACGTTTATGTATATACGAAAATAACTTTACCGTTTTTAACGGATATGGATTATTATGCCATCTTCTCCTTTCAATTTAGATGAAGGTTCGTCCTTCGTTCCGTGATCGGTATAAGTGGCGATGAGTGCAACTTCTTTTAAGGAAGAATTATTATTAAGCTTAAAAGAACCGGAAGTTCCGGCAAGAAAAGTAAGTGTGGAATCACCGGCATTTTTATAAAGCCAGTTAATGATCTTTTTTGCTTCTTCAAGGTTCAGCTTATTATTCGAAGGCATTTGCACACTTCCCCACCTTCCATTTGAACCATTCAAAATATGACTGGCCAAAGAATCTACAATTGAGGAATTCCATTTGTATTTCTGGATCACATTATAAAAAGATGGCCCGATCTTTTTCGCATTGAACTCATGGCAATTGAGGCAATTCGAAGCTTTGATCAGTGCAAGACCTTCTTCATCTTTTTCTTTATTTTTTTCGATTAACTGTTTGGCTTCTGCTGAATCTTTGACATATTTAATTTCTAAAAAAACTTCCTGGGTATTTATTTCCTGGTATTTCGATTCTCCATCTTCCTTGTCTGAAACACTTATGCGGTAAGGAATTTGTGTTCCGGCAGAAAAAACGCTGTTGTTTTTTGGAGAAAGAATTTTTACTTCCGGAGCATGGTTTTCCAAATAACCTTCTAAATTTTTTGAAGAACTTTGTTGGTTTACCGGCAAAAAAGCAAAAGAAATGACGGTAAAAATTACTAGCAAAGTATAAAGAACAACTCCAGCATATTTACTCATTGGTATTTTTCATTTAAAGATTCATCCCGCTTTTTCATCGATCTCTTTTGCCACTCTCTGCGCCGAGCGAAGGCAAGATTCCATTCCGCGACTAAGATTATCGGCATAAGTTCCCGCAAAATAAATTCTTCCTTCCGGCTTCATGATCTGAGGCCAGAATTTGTGCATTTGCCCGATAGGGAAAGGTAACATTTCACACGTTGGTGCAAACCCGTCTTTTGTCCAGTCAAAAGTTAGTGCCTGCACGATCGTGTCATGTTTGCCCGGATAAACTTCTCTGAATGCACCCAAAACTCTTTGTGGCGAAAGTCCGCCCGGCCCATAAGCTTTTAAGATAACTCTTGTCGTTTCGATCTCGTTTGGCTCCTGCCAGATCGAAGAGATATCAGGATGCTCAAAAGACATATTAATACTTTTGAAACCATCATCCAGCCAGAATTTTGAACTGGCTTCAAACACATAAAACGGGTGAGACGTATAGGCCATATTATCAACCACAAATTGCTTTTCGGCAGAAAGTGCGGGAGTAACAGGGATATTTTTGAAGATTTGTAACGATATACAATTCACAAAATAATCAGCTTTCAATTGTATTTCATCTTCGCGACCAAAGGCAGTACAAGTAACCGTTACACCCTTTTCATCCTGTTGCACCGCAGAAATTGGATGTGCTAATTTCACCCTTTCTCCCAGCCTTTTGGCAAAAGCATTCGGCAATTGTTGATTACCTCCTTTTACCCTGAAAGTTTCTCCTTCAGAAAGTGGAATACCACGCGATTTCATTACGGAGATTCGCCATATTTCATAAAGAGCAGAAGTCTGTTTTCCACCGAGGTAGTTAAGTGCAGCATTTGAAGCTCCTTCCTTTTTATAAATATCTGCAATTGGAATTTTATCTAAATCATCATATCCCAAACCAAAAGGCTGATATGGATCTTTGAATTTGTCCAGGTAAGAATTCAGAAACATTCCTCTTAATTCGTACCACGGATGTTTGCTTAAAAACCCGATTTCACCTTGATTAAATCCAAAACTTTTCAGCACTGCCGGATCAGCCAGCATTTCTTCTGTATAAAATTTACCACCAATCATGGTGAGCGAATTCTTTTCCTTTGGATTTGGCGAACCTTCGGCATTCGGATAAGCTAAAGCCTCAAGGTTAAATTCTTTTAAGTAGTTAAAGAAATGTTCATAACCAGGTTTTGTAATGTGATCAGCGCCAAAATCAGCATACAAGCCATCCGACAATCCATCATGACCAGTAAAAACATGACCACCATGCCGACCGCTTGCCTCCAAAACAACAACTTCGTGTCCTTTTTTCATTAACTCATATCCGCAACACAACCCACTGATCCCGGCACCTCCAACAATGATCTTCTTTTTAGAACCTCTGAGCTTTCCTTGCCGGAATAATTCTTTTGATTCAATGGCCGGGGCAGATAAGAGATTAGGTTTTATTACGGAAGTACCCAAACCGGCTATAAGGGAGTTTTTGAGAAAAGTCCTGCGTTTAAGCATATACGTGAAAGATTAGGTTTATGTAAATATACATTCACTTTTTGCATAAAACACCCACAAGCTAACACATTTTTGCCGCCGGCAATTGTCTGCTAATGACAGTAAAGAAATAAAAATTTGGATTTTTTATTTCGCTGTTAACGGTAACCCATAAACGAAAGGCTGCCCGTTTTTCCCGGGCAGCCTGGTCAAAATAAAAGCGTAACGTTTCCGAAATTCTCCACTTTTATTTTCAAAAGAAACTGCTTGCACTATTTGCCCACTTTTCCTCCTGTTTCTTTTATCGTTCAACTAAAAACATTATTTGAAGTGCATCGCAGAAGCTATACTGTCAGCCATGTTCAAATGTTGTTGAAGTTTAGGCAGATACTGGTTGGCATAATTGATCACTTCGGTTCTGTTACCCTGGTCAATTTCTGCCTGGTAATCTGATATCGCCTTGTTATGATCGTTTATCTGGTTGATAATAAATGAAGAATCAAAAGCCCTTCCACTTAACATCCTGAAGCTGTCGAGCATCATTGTATGACTGGAATCCATAGAATCCAAGACAGCAACATTTAATTTTGTTCCTAAAGATTTAAGGTCGTTTTGTGCTGCCTGGTGATCGCTCACAAGTTGCGCTGCAAAATTTTGTATGATCGAAGAATCAGCTGTTGAATCAGCAAATTGTCCCAACTGGATTTCGGCAGAATTGCCCAATGCTGCCTGCCTGATAAAAGTTTGATCCTGTGCATTTAAAGTTTCCTGGTTGTTTTGATCATGTTTTTTGCACGAGTAAAAGATCAATGTGGCCGCAAAACCAAGCATCAGTGTTTTGAATGAAATTTTCATAGAGGTATTTTTTAAGATTAATAAAAAGTTTTCACTCCCAAATTTTCAAGCGGCATGCTAAAAACGGCTGTAACTTTTAAAAATTTAAAGCACAATTATTTATTAATTGCCATTTTAAAAATGTGATTAAAAATGTGAAAGGGAATATACAACTCCAACAAAAATTGTGTGGAAGCGAATGCTCAAAAAGAAGCCAGTTCAGTTTTGTAAGTGCTGAAAATTTGATTTATTTAGGAAAGGTTTAAGAGTTCTTCTCTTCATGCGTTAGGTCAAACAAATGAAAGACAGAAGGAAATATTGCATCCATACTTTCCATTGCACCTTTTTTAGAGCCAGGCAAAGTAAGCACCAGTGTATCTTTGATAAATCCGGAAACTCCTCTCGAAAGCATTGCATAAGGCATTCGCTGTTGTCCATAATTTCGCGCCTGCTCCATAATTCCCGGAATTTCTTTTTCAATTAAGGGTAAAATTGCATCCGGCGTCACATCTCTTTTTGACAGACCTGTTCCCCCCGTAAATAAGATCACATCCAATTTTTTATTGGCAAGATCCTTTACCACTTTTTGGATCAGCGCAAAATCATCCGCAATTATTTTATACGTGGTTTTGGCTATACCAAGAGATTTTAATTTTTCAATGATCGCCTTACCTGAAGTATCCTCTTTTTCTCCTTTTGATATTCGGTCGGAACAAACAACAACTGCACATTTTAATTTTGAAAAATCTTTGCCTGCAACATCACTTTTGCCACCCTTTTTTTGTTCCAGCTTTATGTCAGTGATCTGCACATTTTTGTCAATAGGTTTAAGCATATCATACATCACCAAAGCCGTAACTGATGCTCCATGCATCGCTTCTACTTCGACGCCGGTTTTGTAAATTGTGTGCACTTCCACCAAAATTTTTACTGAAAGTTTTTCTATTTGAAAAGTGATCGACGCAAACTCAACCGGCAATGGGTGACAGTCGGGAATCACGTCACTTGTCTTTTTTATTCCGAGCAACCCGGCAGCCCTTGCAAATTCAAAAACATCACCTTTAGGCACCTGCCGGTGTTTAATTGCGATTATTGTTTCCTGTTTCGAGACTTTTACAACTGCACTTGCAATTGCCTGTCGAAGTGAATTGTTTTTATGAGTGATATTTACCATTATTTATTTTCTTTCCATTGATATCCTTCATTTTCAAAAATTTCTTTCCCCCAAACCGGCAACTCTTTCTTTATTTTTTCAACAACTTCCTTGCACGCTGCAGTTGCTGCATCGCGATGTGCGGAAGAAGCAAAAACAAAAAGACTTATTTCGCCGGCTTTTACTCTTCCCAGGCTGTGATGAACATGCAAACAGGTAAGTGCGTATTTAGAAAAAACACCTTCCCTTATTTCATGCATTTTTTCCAGGGCCATTTCTTCATAAGTTGTGTACTCTATTGCCTCGACGATCTTTCCATTGATCTCATCTGCTCTTACCTGCCCTAAAAAAATACTGTGCGCACCAATGTCTTTTTTAGCCGAATGCTTCTGAATGCTTTCGCCGATGAATGAAGGAGCAATTGGCCCTTCCCGGAAAATATTTTTCGGTTTTCTTTTTTCCATAACTTTATCCAGGCAAACTTAAAACGCCTCCTTTTAAACTGTAAATTTTTTTTGACTCGCCAAACTTTTCTGAAAGGATTCTCGCGGCTTCCACACTGCGTTTACCAGTCTGGCAGAAACACACAATTTCTTTTGTTGATATATCCTTCAATTTATCCCTTAATTCTCCAAGCGGAATTCTTTCATGATCAAAATCCACATCCGGTTTCTCATCCAATTCACGAACATCGATAAAAGTCACTTCCTTTTCATTGAGCAGCTCATTGAATCGAAACTGATCAATTTCCTCAACATTAGAATTCACTGAACACAACCAATCGTAATCCGTTTTTTTGAATTCATTTTCATCCGCTGGCAACTGGTAATCCTTTTGATTTTTACTTATCCCTAAAATAAAAGATTCGTTCGTCAGCGCATTAAATATCATCAATTGATTGATCAATGGCTTTCCGATTCCTGTAATTATTTTGATGGCTTCATTGGCTTGCATACTGCCAATAATTCCTGTTGTTGTTCCCAGAACACCTTCTTCTGCACAAGAAAAAATTCGTTCATGAGGAGGTTGCGGAAACAAATCACGATAGTTGCATTTCTTTCCTTCTGCATCAGGCAAATTAAAAACAGCCACTTGACCTTCAAATTTAGAAACGGAACCATAAATCAAAGGTTTATCTAGCAATACGCAAGCATCATTGATCATGTATTTCGAAGGAAAATTATCGGTTCCGTCAATAACTATGTCAAAATCTTTTAGAATCTCAAGTGCATTTTGATTCGTTAATTTTTCAGCAAATGAAACGAATTTAACTTCCGGGTTTAATAAACGGACTTTTTCAGAAGCCGCTTCCACTTTGAGTTTTCCAATATCATCTGTTGAAAATAAAACCTGGCGGTGAAGATTATTTAGAGAAACAACATCATCATCTGCAACGCCTAAAGTACCAACTCCTGCAGCTGCCAAATACAATAAAACGGGACAACCCAAACCGCCTGCTCCGGCAATAAAGACTTTCGCAGCGGCCAACCTTTTTTGGCCGGCTTCACCAAATTCTTTCAGTGAAATTTGTCGCGAATATCTTTCCAATGCATCCATTTTTATCCTCCGGAGAACGGTGGTAGTAAAGCAATTTCTTCCTTGTCGCCTAATGAAATATTTTCATGAACAATTTGTCGGTTTACTGCAACAACAAATGTCTTTTCAGCAAGCGCAGGAAATCTTTTTTCCAAATCAGCTTTTAAAGCTTCCACATTTTCTATTGTACCTGTTGAAATATTTTCTGCACCAAAAACATCTACAAGTTGCCCAAAAACTTTTATTTCCATTTTAAATTTGGTTTAAGTTGGAATTAAATGCACTTCAACTTCATCGCCCTCTTTTAAAGTCTCCGTATCTTCCTCCACAACGATCAAACAGTCAGCAATAGCAAAAGAGCGCAACTGGAAAGAAGCCTGAGAGGAAAGCATCTTTACTTTTCCTTCTTCATACGTGCCTTTCAGAAAGTGCGTTAACCCTGCTTTTTTAGAATAATCATTTTGCAAAATTGCTTTTTGTTTTTTTAAGGCCGATGCCTTGTTAGTCATTTTCTCAATTGCCAATAAAACATATTCATAATAGCAAGTCAACACTGAGCCGGGATTTCCCGGCAAGCCAAAGATCACTTTTTCGTCTTTCGTCCCGAAATACAAAGGCTTTCCGGGCTTCTGTTTTATTTTATGAAAATGCTTTGTAACACCACAATTCTCCGCTGCCTCCACGACAAAATCATAATCTCCAACACTCACGCCCCCGGTTAACAAAACCAAATCGCTTTCATCGAGCGCAGTTTTCAAAATGTCTTCAACCGCTTCCGGCTTATCTTCTGCATATGCTATTTTTATTTTTTCAATCCCCGCAACTTTTAATGCAGCGGAAAGAGAATAAGAATTAGAATCGTAAACTTTTCCAAATGAAAGTTCAGTTCCCGGTGGTTGTAATTCATTTCCTGTAATGATCTCCGTTACTATCGGCGAAGGATAAACGCAGACTTCGTTAATACCTATTGCCGCCAAAAAGCCTATCGTCGCAGGTTGTAAGATGATTCCTTTTTCTAATGCAACCTGTCCGGCTTTTATTTCTGATCCAATTTGCCTTACAAAATCTCCTTCCTTCAAATGCTCATCATGAATAAGAACTTTATCATCTTTTACGCTAACTTTTTCCTGCATCACAACAGTATCGGCATGCTCAGGCAATGCAGCGCCCGTAAGAATTCGAGCTGCCTCCTTTTCCAAAATGGAATAAGAAGATGAATCGCCGGCGGCAATTTTGTTGTGAATCTCAAGGGGTAATTTTTTATCACAAAAACGAAATGCATAGCCATCCATTGACGATTGCCTGAATGAAGGAATGTCGAATTTGGCACTCACCGGCTCAGCCAATACCAATCCATTTGCCTGTTCCAACGGCAAAACCTTTGGTTGGAGTGAACCAACATTTTCTGCAATTTTTTCTTTTGCTTCTTTTACTGAGATCATTTCTTTGTTGTTAACCACCAATGGTGATCATGCTCCGGTTGTGAATATGATTAGCTTCCACTTTTTGCAAATCACGGGTAAACTGTCCACCCAATTCTTTTGCTTTAGCTTTGATATTTTCCTCGATCAATGGCAAAATATCTTCTCCATTCCTGAAGGGCGTCAGAAGATCTGTTTCGCCGTTTGAAAAAAGACAATTTTTCAATTTACCATCAGCCGTTAATCGCATCCTGTTGCACGTATCACAAAAGGGATTTGTCATTGTGCTGATAATTCCGAAACTACCCTTGTGACCCACAACACGGAATCTTTTTTCTGTATCATTTTTTGCACCTTCTTCCTGGGAATATTCATAGTGGCTTCCAACTCTTTCCAATATTTCATCCATGGAAAGGACTTTATTACTTGTCCACCTGTTGCCCGCAAAAGGCATAAATTCAATAAAGCGAATATGCACCGGGATATATTTCGTCCATTCTAAAAAATCATTTATTTCATTTTCATTAAAATCTTTCATCACTACCACATTCACCTTTATTTTGAAATCTTTTTCCAAAAAATCATCAATGTTTTTCTTAACCACATCAAACAAATCGCGCCTCGTAATGAACTTATACTTCTCCCGGTCTAAAGTATCAAGACTAATGTTTATGGAGTGAATATTTGCTTTCTGCAAAGTTTCTTCGAACAGGTGCAACCTTGTGCCGTTGGTAGTTACAGCCAATTGCACACCCGGAAATGAAAGTGATTGAATAATTTCCCCGGCGTCTTTTCGCACAAATGGTTCGCCGCCTGTCAACCTTATCTTTGTCACGCCTTGCTCCACAAAAACTTTTGCAATTGCCACAACTTCTTCCTTCTGCATCAAATGGGCAGCAGGAGAAAATTCATAATCTTCTTCGGGCATGCAATAAAAGCAACGAAGGTTACATGCATCGGTAAGAGAGATCCTTAAATAAGTATGGGCACGATTGTATCGGTCAATCAACATCTTTTACTTTTATCTTTTTACAATTTACGCAAAAAACCCGGAGCGTCTTTAAACGAAATTTCTATTTCATCACCCTTTTGCAAATCCTTTACATCTTCTTCACTGCAACTAATTTTTAAAACCTGTCCGCCGGTTAAAACCATTGCCGAAAAAACACTTCCTGTTTTTTCAACTGATAAAAAAACTGCTCTCAGTTTGTTTTCATAGCCATTAAAAAACAACTCCGCCGGATCTGTAAATTTTTCCACTTTACCATTTTTAAGAAAAAGAGTTTTGGAAGTAAGCCTGCTGATCTCAGTGAGATCATGACTCACAATGATGGCGGTTATTTTATAATGACTGTGTATAGAAAGCAAGGTTTGCTGCAAATTGGTTCGCATTTCGTTATCAATCGCCGACAAAGGTTCATCAAGTAACAATAATTTTGGCTTTCTGGCTAATGCTCTCGCTAATGCAACCCGCTGCTGTTGCCCTCCGGAAAGCATTTGGATTTTCTTGTCACGCAAGCCTGTCAGCGCCGTAACTTGGAGCAATTCATCCACCAATTTTTTAGAGGCATTTTTGTCCATCGCAAACAAGATATTCTTTTCAACATTCATGTTTGGGAAAAGCGCATAATCCTGGAAGACAAAGCCTGCGGCTCTTTTTTGTGGTGGTATGTTTATTTTATTTTCAGTATCCAACCAAACTTCCCCGTTCACTTCAATTTTTCCAACATCCGGTTTTAAAAATCCGGCAAGCATTCTTAACAAAGAAGTTTTCCCCGCACCAGAAGGGCCATACAAGCTAACAAAAGAACCTTCTTCAATTTCACAATTCACATCCAGTTCGAATGGACCGTCCGCAGCATCCAATCTTTTTAGTAGGGAAAAACGCATCATAAGAATTTAACTTCCCGCAACTTACGATTTGAAAAATAAAGTAAAAACAAAATGGTGGCAGAAATGCCTACAAGAATAGCTGCATAAATATTGGCATTGTGATAATTCAACGCTTCAACTTCGTCGTAAACCGCAATGGAAGCGACATTCGTCTTTCCAGGGATGTTTCCTCCAATCATCAATACGACCCCAAATTCGCCGATCGTGTGGGCAAATGTGAGCACAATTCCCGAAAGCAATGAAGGTTTGATATTTGGCAACAAAACATGAATAAGTGTTTGAAATTTCGTTTTTCCCAAAGAGGCAGAAGCCTCTTCAAGACTTGAAGGCAAAGAATTAAATCCCGAAAGAATCGGATGAACCATAAATGGCAAACTGTAAATTACAGAGCCGATCAATAAACCGGCAAAAGAAAATGCGAGCCGGATATTAAAATAGTTTTCAAGAAATCTGCCGAAGGAACCGGTTGGACTAAAAGCAAGTAACAGGTAAAATCCGATAACCGTCGGAGGCAAAACAAGTGGAAGGCTGCACACAACTTCGGTGATCGTTTTGAAAATGTTTTGTCCCTGGGATAGCCATCGCGCAATCGGAATCCCAACAAGAAACAAAATGATTGTGGTAAGAAAAGCCAGTTCTAAGGTCAAAATTATCGGCGCAAAATCGATCATGATCTTTAATTTATGTAGCCATATTTTTTGTAAATCTCCAACGCCTTTTTTGAAAATAAAAATTCAAAAAAACTTTTGGAAGCTTCAGCGTGATGTTGCGCACCATATTTGAGGACAACCGCGGATTGTAAAATGGGTGGATAATCATTTGTATTTAATTCGATCCATTTACCTTTGTTTTTCATCGTTTCTGAAAGCACAACCGCTTTGGCAGTAAAACCCACGTCCGCATTTCCGCTGGCAATGAACTGGCTGGTCTGGGAAATATTTTCCCCCATCACCAGTTTGTTATTTACTTTTTGATATAGCCCATATTTTTTTAAAAGAGCAACGGCGGCACTTCCATAAGGTGCGATCTTTGGATTAGCGATGGCGATACTTTTTATTTTGTTCGACGATAAAAAATTTAAATCCGGCGACAAGTTGATATTGCTTTTTGTGGTCCATAAAACCAGGATTCCTCTTGCATATACTTTTGGCTTGCCCGCTGTTTGTTTTGCATTGTAAAGTGCATCAGGATATTTGGTATCTGCAGAAATAAAAACATCAAAAGGTGCGCCCTGCATGATTTGGCGCGTTAAATTTCCTGAAGCGCCAATTACTTCATCAACATGAATATTGGTTGTTTTTTGAAATTCATTTTTCAATTCAGAAAAAGCATATTGCATGTTTGCGGCAACGGCGACGGTAATTTTTTGTTGCGCGAAAGATTCCCGGGAATGGAAACTAAAAAACAAAATAAAAAATGCAGTTATGAGTGCCTTCATTGGTTTTGATTCTTTAAAAATTCTTTATAATCTTTTTGGGTATCTACATCAAAACGTCCTTTTTCAAATTTGACCGAAGCTACATCAGAAGCGTATTTTTTCAATAAAGTTTTAGCGCCATGGTCGCCTTCCAACTGAAGTAATTCGGGAAAATATTTTTTATCAAAAAGACAAGGTGTTCCTGATGTTTCTGCATAAGAAGAAGCAACGATTTGTTTGCCGGATCTTTGTTTTTCATCCAACAATTCATTAAATAAAAGCGAAGAGATAAATGGCTGATCGCACACTGCAAGAATACAATTCATCATCTCCGGATAATTGTCAATTGCTTTTTGCATACCCGACTTTATGGATGACGAGAGCCCCTTTTCCCAACTTTCATTTTCCACAATTTCAAGCTCAAGCGTTTTTATTTTTTGTTTGATTTTATTGGCGTTGGCGCCAAGAACTACAATCACAGGCATTCTTGATCTTTGCGCCTCTTTGATCGTGTGCGTTAATAAAAAATCATCGCCGTAAGGCAACAATTGCTTCGGCTGCTCCAGGCGTGAAGAAGCTCCGGCTGCAAGGATGACAATTACATTTTCATTCATGTTTAAAAGGTAAAACATTTAAATGAATCTTTGGCCCCAGCAAAATAAAAAAATCAATAATTTGTCGATTTGCTATTCAATATATTAATCACCAAATGGCAAATATTGTATTAAAGTAACAAGGTTCGTGGGTAAATTATTTTTGTTCCAATGGTTGTGCAAACAAAGTGCTGCACCTAAAGCAGAAGCATGCGGAACACTGGCAGCAGAAACTTTTAGATTTGGAAATTCATGGGCAAGCATTTGCATAAAAATTTCATTTTGACTAAAACCTCCATCTACATAAATATTTTTTACTTCACCGTTTTTTAAAACAAGTTTTGTGCTTTCAACTTGCTTCTTCACGAGCTGAAACATAAAACGATGATAGGCTTCTTCATAAGTTTGGCAATTGGATAAATAGTCCTTCTCTAAAGAGATTTCCTTCGGATGAAACAATTTCGGGTCAAACTTAATTTGCCTGAAATATTCTTTTTTCTTTTGAAAATGAAGAGCCAGTTTTTCGATTTCCGCTTCATGTTCGTAACCTGCAAACAAGCGGGAAGCTTTTACAGGTTTTCCCCGGTAAGAAAGGTAGCAAAGGCAATCTTTGCCTAGTTCTTCATCTGTCAATGGAGAATCATTAAATGGATTCAATGAAATGTTCCAGGTGCCTGTTGATAGTAAAACAAACGGTTCTTTAAAAGAAAAAAGATAAGGAATGAGCGCGGCAGAACTGTCGTGAATTCCGGCACCTACAGTGATGTTTTTATTCCTGTATCCCGCAATTGAATCAGACTGAATTATCGCAGGGAAAAGCTTAATTAATCCTTCTTCGTCTACCCATGAGTGATAGTCATTGTTGGAATAATTCCACAGGAAAGTATGACAGCCAATGCTTGTTATTTCAGAATGCTTATTACCACTCAGGACATAGCTTAAATATTGTGGCAAATGCAAAGCGGTTACGATCTTTTGAAAAACATCCGGCATTTCATATTTGATCCGGTACAATTGCAAACCGGAATTCAGGCTTCCCAAAACAGGCGAAGCCGTTTCTTTTGAAATCAATTCCGCCGGCCCGTGATCTTTAAAAAAATTGTGTAAAATGTGTTCCGGGAATTTCTTCAGGTAATTGTACAAAGGGGTAAATAAGCTTCCATTTTTATCGAGGTAAACAAAGCTGGCGCCATATGCGGAAACGTTTACAGCTTTTATCAAAAATCTTTTGTCTTCAGAAAGTGTATTCAACTTATCGAGCATCCAATTGGTCAAAGCATCTAAATTCTCGCATGAATCTCCATCCTCATCTTTTGTTTCAGAAATGGGTATTGTCCGCTGATAAACCACCTGATATTGTTCATCAAACAACAAGATTTTTTTGTTGGTCTTGCCGACATCAAAGATTGCTATTACGGGAGTCTCTTTCATTACAAACCGGTGGCAACATATTTACTTCCTCTTTTGTCGATGAGTTTTTCCCTGGTATTCTCAGAACGATAAAGTGATAAAGGTTCTAAAGCCCCTCCTGCTCTCAATCTTGCTTCCGCAACAAGCGGCCTTACATCCGTCCTGAAAACGCCCTGCAAAATGTCCTGGGCTGTTACTACGTCGTTATTGTTTTGGGCTTCAGTCAATTTTTTCCGGTCAACCAACAAAGCCTGCGCATATGAGATCATGATTGCTTCTACAGACTGCAACAGGTCTTCCAGCGGATCTTTTACATTGTGAGAAGCATCTATCATCCATGCGAGATCCCTTGCGTGATTCATATTGCGTGCATCCATACCTTCAACAAGTTCGCTGAAGATGAGGAAAAGCTGGTAAGGTTTAATACTACCAACAGTAAGGTCGTCGTCGCCATATTTTGAATCATTGAAATGAAAGCCCCCGAGTTTGCCTTCCATCAACAGTAAAGCAACAATTTGTTCAATATTTTCATTTGCAAAATGATGGCCGAGGTCAACCAAAGTGTAAGCTTTCTTTCCCAGTTTGTTGGCATACAAAAATGATTGTCCCCAATCCCCCACTGTTGTTGAATAAAAATTCGGTTCATAGGCTTTATACTCCAAAAACATCTTCCAATCTTCTGGTAATGCCTCATAAACCTGTTGAAGACTTTCCAATGTATTTTGAAAAGCTTTCCTGAAATTCAATTGACCGGGAAAACAAGAACCATCCGCCAGCCAAACGGTGAGCGATTGTGACCCCAACTCCTTTCCATATTGAATGACTTCAATGTTGTGTTCAACAGCTTGTTTGCGCACATTTGAATCCACATGCTGCATGGAACCAAACTTATAACTCAGTTTTTGATCCGGTTGATCCTGGAAAGTGTTTGAATTCATAGCATCAAAGCGAAGGCCATATTGCGAAGCAAGCTCCTTTATCGAAGAAGCATCTTTTGGAATGTCCCAGGGAATGTGCAGAGAAATAGCGCCACTGGATTTATTCAATGAGTGTAACAAGCCAATATCTTCTATTTTTTCTTCTAAAGTTCCCGGTTCACCTCCCGTTGGAAATCTTCCAAATCTCGTGCCTCCCGTTCCCAGGGCCCAACTTGGAATCGCTACCTGGAAATCCATTAATTTTTGAATGATCGCTTCAGAATTTTCTATTGAAGAAGAAACAAAATCAAATTTCCTTTGATGCGCTTTAATCCGTTCTTCATTATGTTTTTCAAACTTAATTTTATCGTGAAGCATTTTGAAAAGTTATTATTATCAATTAAATGGATTGAGAGATTATCGTACAAATGCGGCTGCAATACCGCCATCAACATTCAGTACATTTCCGGTGGATTTATCCAGCAAACCGCTCACGAAAACTAAACACGCATTCGCAATATCTTCCGGCAAAATGGTTTCGTTCAACAAAGTGCGTTTTGCGTAAAACGCAGGCAGCTCTTCCACTTTAATGCCATATGCTTTTGCTCTTCCTTCGGCCCATCCTCCTGCCCAGATGTTCGAATCGGCAATAACTGCGTCGGGATTTACCATATTTACCCGAATGCCATCGATGCCCAATTCTGCTGCCAGCAATCTTGTAAGATGCGCCTGGGCCGCTTTTGCAGAACCATACCCCGTGTTATTAGGCCCTGCAACTATTGAATTTTTGGAAACAATATTTAAAATGTCGCCCCCAAGGTTTTGTTTACGCATTACGTCTATACATGACCGTGATACCAGGAACTGGCCTTTCACGAGAATATCGTAAAGCTTGTTCCAATCTTCAAGTGAATGATCCGCAATCGGTTTCGAAATGCTGATGCCCGCATTATTTACCAGGATGTCCACTCCGCCAAAAGCCAAACAAGTGGCATCAAATGCAGATTTAACAGAATCCTCATCGGTAACATCCATCAAAACTGAATCAGCCACATCATTACCAAATTGGTTTTTAAATTCTTCCATTGCTCCCTTTAACCGGTCGGGATTGATATCGTTGATCATTACACAAGCTCCTTCTTCTGCAAATTTTTTAGCTATGGCTTTACCGATTCCTCCTGCACTTCCTGTGACCAAAGCTATCCTTCCGCTCAATGTTTTTGGTTTTGGCATTCTTTGCAGCTTCGCTTCTTCCAGCAACCAATATTCGATATCAAAAGCTTCCTGCCTGGGCAAAGAAGTATATTCAGAAATCGCCTCCGCTCCTTTCATCACATTGATCGCATTCATATAAAATTCCGCGGCTACCCGCGCGGTTTGTTTGTTCTTTGCAAAAGTGAACAT
>JBQCEG010000049.1:0-26702 GCA_051960475.1 Ginsengibacter sp. | reverse complement strand
GCACCTACGCCAAACAATACTCGCTTCAGTATGCCGAAGATGATTACTTCAAAACACCTGTTACTGTATTGCCGGCTGAAAGCGCTGAAGTATAAATACCAGATTTACATATGAGTTTCTTTAATTTTAAAAAGAAAGCACCGCTTTACAACGGGTTTTCATGGCTTTCGCAGGACATCCATTCACACATCCTTCCGGGCATTGATGACGGCTCACCTGATATAGATACGTCCCTGCAGATCCTTCGCACTCTTTCGGACGCGGGCATCACGAAATTTATCTGCACTCCTCATGTTATCGGGGATATGTACCGGAATACACCGGAGACGATCAATGATGCACTTGCAAGATTGCAAAAAGCAATTTGCGCAAACGGGATGCAAATTGAGATCAGTGCAGCTGCTGAATACATGCTTGATGATCATTTTATGCAGTTGCTGCACAGCAAGGAACCTTTAATGAAGCTTACCAAAAACTATATCCTTACCGAACTATCTTATTCTACTGCTCCTGAGAAACTGGAAGAGATGACTTTCGAGATCAATACCAGTAACTACGTACCTCTACTGGCGCATCCTGAGCGCTATCCTTATTACCACCACAATAACAAAGCCTACGAAAGGCTTAAGGAACTTGGATTTTTACTCCAGGTTAACCTGCTCTCACTCACCGGCTATTACGGAAGTACTGTAGCCAAATCAGCCAAACATATTTTAGAAAGCGGACTAGCGGATTTTGTCGGCACCGACCTTCATCACTTTAATCACCTTAATGTATTGACAGATGTGAAGTCTGTTAAGTTGTTTGAGAAGTATTTAGGGGATAGGGTGTATAATACATTTTAGGATGGTTGTATTGTTTTATGGTTATATTGTTTAGTGTAATTATTAAATTACTTGGCTAATAAATAGGTTCCTCGATACTGGATATCGGTTGCTGGCACGTTTAATTTTCACGCAGGGATCTTCAATATGTGTAGAGCATTTTTTTAAGGATTTTGCTTCCCCCTCTCTTTTGGAGAGGGTCGGGGTGAGGTTCATTGCCGGATAGTTGAGACTGGATTCGAGTACAATTGATTTTCTTGGCAGTACTCCATTTAGGCTTAAGTTCTTTTGCCTGGTTGTTAATTGATATCGCAAATTGAGTTATGAAGATTGCCGATTGCAAATTGCCTGTTGGCATCATAGCCTCTTTTCACATTCTAAACATTATACCCGAAATTTGCGGCTTATCACACTAGCTAATTGGCTAATCAGCTAATCAGCACATTAACTACATGAAGCATTTAAAATCTTTAAATAAATATTTGTGGCGGTATAAGTGGATGTTGTTGCTGGGCATCATCTTCACCGTGCTTTCGAACTATTTCAGGATACTGGCGCCGCAGGTGACGAAATACGTGTTGAATACGGTTGAGGTGGCGCTGAGTAAAAATCCGCAGATCTCTGCCAGGACTATTACCCACTATGATCCGCTGGTTTCGGTATTTGTTGGCGATCTGAGCAGGCCGGATATCACATATAAAACAAAGATCCTATATTCCGGGATCATCCTTCTTGTACTGGCGCTGATCAGTGGTTTGTTTATGTTCCTGATGCGGCAGACGATCATCGTGATGAGCCGGCATATTGAATATGCCCAGAAGAACGAGATATTCAGACATTACGAGCAGCTTGACACGCATTTTTATAAAACACATAATACGGGTGATTTGATGAACCGTATTTCTGAAGATGTGAGCCGGGTAAGAATGTATGTAGGCCCGGCGATCATGTATGTCATCAACCTTGCAGCTACCATTGGTTTTTCGGTCACTTATATGTTTAATGAAAACAAGGAACTTACGCTGTATGTATTGGCTCCACTGCCTTTGCTGGCTTTTACCATCTATTATGTAAACACGATCATTAACAGGAAGGCAGACAGGATACAGTCTTTATTATCTGATCTCACTACCAATGCACAGGAATCTTATTCCGGCATCAGGGTGATCAAATCTTTTGTGCAGGAAAAAGCCATGCTTGGATTTTTTGACCGCAACAGTGAAGAATACCGTGTCCATTCAATTTCCCTTGCGAAAACAGAATCGATCTATTTTCCTTTTATGGGCCTGATGATAGGATTGAGTACATTGCTTACCATCTATATCGGTGGTATTTATGTGATCAATGGAAATATCAGTGTAGGTGTTATCGGTGAGTTCATCATGTATGTGCTGATGCTCACATTCCCCGTGAGTGCCATCGGCTGGACGGCGAGTATGATACAAAGAGCCGCCACCTCACAGCGACGCATAAACGAATTTCTGCACACCAGGCCTTCGATCAATAATCCTTCAAACGCAAAGGAAATTATGCTCAAAGGAAATATTGAATTCGATCATGTTGATTTTGTTTACCCGCATACAGGTATCCATGCGATCAAAGATTTTTCACTGAACATCCGCAGGGGCGAAAAAGTGGCGATCATTGGTAAGACCGGTTCCGGAAAATCGACCATTGCGCAACTGATGTTGAGGATGTATGATCCGCAGAAAGGGGATATATTATATGATGGCGTTTCGATTAAAGAATTAGATCTTAAAACGCTGAGGTCACAAATAAGTTATGTGCCGCAAGATGTTTTTCTCTTTAGCGATTCAGTGGAAAGCAACATTGGCTTTGGTTTGTTGCATCCTGTGAAGGAAAAAGTAGAAGCCGCTGCAGAAAGCGCAGTTGTTGCAAGGGAGATCAATTCATTTCCGGAAAAATACAATACCATGATCGGTGAACGCGGAGTGACTTTGAGCGGGGGACAAAAACAAAGGATCTCAATCGCGCGCGCATTGATCAAGGAACACCAGATAACAATCTTTGACGATTGCCTGAGTGCCGTAGATGCGAAGACCGAAAATGAGATCATCAATAATCTTTATCAATACCTGCATAACAGGACTGCGGTGATCATTACGCACAGGATATTTTCGTTGTTTAATTTTGATAAGATCGTTGTGTTGGAAGATGGTGAGATCGCGGAGGAAGGAACTCATCAATCGCTGATGGAGAAAAATGGCTTGTATGCTGAAATGTACAGGAGGCAGCAGGAACAGGACAGGAAGGTACATGCTGAAGAAAACTGAAGTAGCGGAATTAAAAATATTGTACCATTTATGAACGCCCGTAAATATTTTGTCAATTGAAAAACAATTTTATCTTTGTCACAGCTAAAGATGTTTTCTAAAAAAAATTAAAATTTTTAAAAAGTGGCGTACGACAACAATGACAAAAAGATGGAAAGTGTTTACAGCCAGCGCATAAGGGCAGGAAAGCGCAGGACCTATTTCTTTGATGTGAGGGAAACACGTGGTAATGATTATTATTTAACCATCACTGAGAGCAGGAAGAAATTTAATGAGGATGGATATGACCGTCATAAGATTTTTCTGTACAAAGAAGATTTTAATAAATTTTTAAAGGGGATGACCGAGGCGATTGATTATGTGAAAACAGAGCTGATGCCTGATTTTGATTTTGATGCCTTCAATCACGATAATGATAATTATGAAGGTGGTAATTATCCGGCACAGAATAAAGAAAGCAATTATTCTTCATCACCTTCAAATGAGGAGAATGAAACATCTTCTTCATCTTCTGCTGCTCCGCAAGCTGAGGATACCAGTTCTTCCGCAAGTTCAGATGATGATTCATCAGATGATGACGACAACAACAATGCTACACAGCATGAAGAAGTAGATAAGTGGTAAGATAGATTTTGATAATAAATGTTTTTTGAAAGTCCTCCCAGGTTTGGGAGGATTTTTTTTTGAACACGGATTGCACGGATTGTGCGAATTACACGGAAGCGATAATTCATAGACGTAAGTCCATAGTTAAAGTAATGAAGCAAGGATTACAGGAAAAGTAACGCACATGCACAGGTCTGGAGACACTGCGCAAGTGCCGGTTTTTTGCCACGAATTGCAGAAATTAACACGAATTGATCTCTTCTATTTTGATTAAAATCCCAAAACCTCTTTCTTGTTCGTTTACTTGAAATATTGCGTTTGTTCGTTCACGTTAGTAAAGTATAAAGAAAATGAAGTGAGGAGTATGTGAGAATGATTCGAATTTGAGCGAATTACACGAATTGTGGACATTCAGCAATGTGTGGTAGTGAACAAAGAATAAAACAAGATTTTTATTTTGAATTCTGCTCCTTCGTATTTAATGGCAGAGGAATAGAAGGATCGTAAAGCATAGGATTGGGGATTGTAATATTGGGTTGCAAGGATTTGCTTCCGGGGTTTTGTCCCTGAAACCGGCATTTGCGATTTGAATTTAAAAGCCATGCAACGCGTTTTATCGACAGGGGGGATTTTTTTTTGGACACGGATTACACGGATTGATCAATTGACAGGGTGCGATTCTTTTAAAATAAATAATTAAGGTTGGGGATCTGTTTGTTTATTGAGATTGCTTGCGCAATCCGGTTTTTTTTTGAACCACAAAGGCTCAAAGCCTCAAAGAAGCACGAAGGGATTAAGAGCGCTCTTGCGCAGCGTCTCAACGGAATGCGCTTCGCAATGACGGGTTCTAAGGGACTTATTCCTATTGAAGATGTTCTAATAAACTACAATTGTTCTCATTTAACCGTCATTTGCGATGTACATGGAAGACGATCCTTCTCGTCACCCTTCGAGAACCTCAGGATGACAGAGAACCTCACCCTTCGAGAACCCCAGGATGACAGAGAACTTCGAGCTTTTAAAAATTATTTAGTCAAATTTTAAAATCCTTCGAGCGAGAACAAAAATAAATCCGGTTAATCGTTTGTTTACTATTTTTTTTCGTTTACGCATTAAAGTTATATTGACAGATCTTATTTTAAGCCGGGATTAGAGGAATCAGTTGGCAACAACGGAATGTATCCCGCATTGACGGGTTCTAAGGGACTTATTCCTATTGAAGATGTTCTAAAAAACTACAATTGTTCTTATTTAACCGTCATTTGCGATGTACATGGAAGACGATCCTTCTCGTCACCCTTCGAGAACCTCAGGATGACAAAGAACCTCACCCTTCGAGAACCTCAGGATGACAGAGAACTTCGAGCTTTCAAAAATTATTTAGTCCAATTTTAAAATTCTTCGAGCGAGAACAAAAATAAATCCGGTTAATTGTTTGTTTACTATTATTTTTCGTTTACGCATTAAGGTTATATTGCACAAATCCTTTTTTAAGGCCTGATTACAGGAACCAGGTGGATTGTGCCGGCGTTTGCATGAGTAACATCATAACTCAGAAAGCCGCGATTTTTTTGCCGCTGATTCGTGGTTTACATCGTTATCTTCTTCCACGCATTGATGAGGCCATTGGTGGAAGAATCGTGTGTGGTGATCTTCTGGTTGTTTTCCAGCTCGGGTAATATTTTTTTGGCCAGCACTTTTCCCAGTTCAACCCCCCATTGATCAAAACTGTAAATGTTCCAGATGACGCCCTGCACAAAGATCTTGTGTTCATAAAGTGCGATCAATTCTCCCAAAGTAAAAGGCGTGATCTTGGTGAGCAGGAATGAATTAGTGGGTTTGTTTCCTTCGAATTCCTTAAAGGGAATTAATTTTTCCGGAACTTTTTCCTGCTTCAGTTCAAGGCGGGTCTTGCCGTTCATCAGCGCTTCCGTTTGCGCAAAAAAGTTGGAGAGTAAAATTTTATGGTGTTCACCCATCGGGTTGTGACTGATGGCCGGAGCGATAAAATCTGCCGGAATTAATGGTGTTCCTTGGTGAAGCAACTGGTAAAATGCGTGCTGGCCATTTGTTCCGGGTTCGCCCCAGATAACCGGGCCGGTTGAATAAGTTACTTTCTTACCATTCCGGTCAACGTGCTTGCCGTTGCTTTCCATATTTCCCTGTTGGAAGTAGGCGGGGAAACGATGCATGTATTGATCGTAAGGAAGTATCGCTTCTGATTGTGCTCCAAAGAAATTAATGTACCACAAACTAATCAGTCCCATGATCACCGGAATATTCTTTTCAAACTTTTTCTCACGGAAATGATTGTCCACTTCAAATGCGCCTTTCAATAATTCTTCGAAATTGTCATATCCTATAGTCAGAGCTATGGACAAACCGATTGCGCTCCATAAGCTGTAGCGACCGCCAACCCAATCCCAGAAAACAAACATGTTTTGTTTGTCGATCCCAAACTCTTCCACGCCTTTTTCATTTGTACTCAACGCCACAAAATGTTTGGCTACTGCTTTCTTGTCTTTTGCACTTTTCAAAAACCAATCCCTTGCTGAATGCGCATTGGTCATAGTTTCCTGCGTGGTAAAAGTTTTGGAAGCGATCAAAAAAAGTGTTTCATCAGGCGTAATCTTTTTCAATACCTCTGCCAGGTCGGTTCCGTCGACATTGCTTACGAAATAGGGATGAATATCTTTTAACCAGTAAGGTTTCAAAGCTTCGGTAACCATTACCGGACCGAGGTCACTGCCGCCGATACCGATGTTTACGATGTATTTTATTTTCTTACCCGTGTAGCCTTTCCATTCACCCTTGTGCACTTTCTTACAAAAGCTCTTCATGTGTTCTCTTTCCTTCATCACTTCAGGCATCACGTCTTTTCCTTCCGACATTACCGGTTTGCCTGAGAAATTGCGCAATGCGGTGTGTAAAACAGATCTTCCTTCTGTATCATTGATCAGTTCGCCGGTAAACATGGCTTTAATGGCTTTATGCAATTCGCATTCATAAGCCAGTTCCACCAATAATTTCAACGTTTCATCATTTACCAGGTTTTTGGAAAAATCGAAAATGATATCGGGCACAGCCAAAGAATATTTCTTAAAACGATCGGGGTCTTCCATGAAAAGGTCTTTAATGGAAGCGTGCTTCATTTCTTTGTGATGGTCGTGTAACTTTTTCCAGGCTGCCGTTTTTGAAGGATTGATTCTTGGGAACATTTTTTTCAATTAAGAATTACGAATTAAGAATTACGAATTAAGAATTAAAAATTACGAATTACGAATTACGAATTACGAATGACAGACGAATAATGAGTAACAAAAATAAGACCTATAAATTTTTGATGACTTCAATTGTTTTTAGCACCATATCTTCAGTTACATCCAGGTGAAGCACCATTCTAATTTGAGTGGGAGAGATGGCCATTACCAGGATCTCATTTTCAAGGAATTTTTCCGCTAATGATTTTGAAGTGTATCTTCCCTTGACTTCAAAAATGATGATGTTGGTTTCGACAGGATACATGTTTCCGGTAAAATCTTTTTGTTGCAATGCTTCAACAATTTGTTGTGCATGACGATGATCAAGCGCCAGCCTGTCAATATTATTTTCCAGGGCATAAATTCCCGCCGCAGCGAGGTAGCCTGCCTGTCTCATTCCACCTCCAAACACTTTACGAACGCGACGGGCCTGGTCAATAAACTCTTTGTTACCCAGCAAAACGGTTCCTACCGGGGCGCCCAAACCTTTGCTCAGGCAAATGGAAATGCTGTCGAAAATGTTGCCATATTCTTTAGGGTCTTCGTCTTTGGCAACAAGTGCATTAAAGAGGCGGGCACCGTCCAGATGAAGCTTTAAGTTGTTTTCGAGGCAAACCTGTTTAATTTGTTGTATGTCAGTCATTTCATAGCAACTTCCGCCACCCCGGTTTGCTGTATTTTCCAGGCTTACCAGTCGTGATTTTGCTTTATGAACATCATCAGGACTTATGGCTGCCTCCACCTGGCCGGCATTGATCCGGCCAAGATTCCCATCAACCGGTTTCACCTGGCAAAGGGAATTGAATGCAATGCCCCCACCTTCATAAATATATACGTGACTAAGCTTATCACAGATCACTTCATCGCCCGGTTGTGTGTGGCATTTGATGGCGATTTGGTTGGACATTGTTCCGCTTGCGCAAAACAATCCGGCCTCCATCCCGAATTTTTCTGCCATCATTTTCTGTAATTTATTAACGGTAGGATCTTCATTAAAAACATCGTCGCCCACTTCAGCGGAGAACATAGCCTCCAACATGCCGGGAGTGGGTTTGGTAAAAGTATCAGAACGGAAATCGATCATAGAGAGGAATGAATTTTGAGGAAGCAAAAGTATTATATAAAAGTTAATTGAAAACGCGGTCGCAGGAAGAAGTAAAATTTGAGGCCCGGAAAAGAAAAGAAAAATAAAAAACGGAACAGGCGAAATTAATGGAGGGTTACCATTTCCTGATTCCTGTATAAATAAAAGTTAACGGGCGGTGCGTAAAACCATTTGTTTTGAAAAAAAATAAATAAAACGATAAAATATTATTTTTCAAACATTTATTTATCGCAACGTTATGAAGTATCAGGAATGGATTGTAACTTTGCAGTGTTTTCAAAGATAACTGTGCTTAACAAATCTTTAGTAACGTTTCCCCAATTAAAATCGTCTACTCACTATTAATTATATACGCAAATGAGGCAACTTAAAATTGCTACGCAGATCACCAACCGCGACTCACAAGCGGTAGAAAAGTATCTGCAGGAAATTTCAAAGATTGGGATGATCACTCCGGAAGAGGAAACGATCCTGGCACAGAAGATTAAAATGGGCGACCAGAGAGCATTAGAGCGTCTCACTACCGCCAATCTACGTTTCGTAGTATCTGTGGCCAAGCAGTACCAACACCAGGGGTTATCATTGAGTGATTTGATCAACGAGGGCAACCTCGGATTAATTAAAGCGGCACAACGCTTTGATGAAACCAAAGGTTTCAAATTTATTTCATACGCTGTGTGGTGGATTCGCCAATCCATTTTACAGGCGTTGGCAGAGCAGGGAAGATTAGTCCGCCTGCCTCAAAACAAAATTGGCACTTACAACAAAGCGAATAAAGCTTATATGGCTTTTGAGCAGGAACATGAAAGAGAACCATCTACCGAAGAGCTTTCTGAAATTTTAGAGATGAGCGAAACAGAGATCAACAACATTTTCCAGAGCAACACCCGCCATACTTCTTTGGATGCGCCGGTACATGAAGCTGAAGATGTTGCCATGGGTGATCTCTTGAAAGGTAATGGCGAAACAGATGAAGACGTGATGCATGATTCATTGAAGAATGAGATTCGCCGTGTACTTAAATCTTTAAGTCCGCGTGAAGCTGAGATCGTAAATGCTTATTTTGGTCTTGACGGCGAGAATGGGGTAACCATTGAGCAGATTGGCCAGAAGTATGATTTGACGAAGGAACGTATTCGCCAGATCAAGGAAAGAGCGATCAAGCGTTTGCAAAAGGCACGCTACAGCAGCGCGCTCAAAGCTTATTTGGGATAAGATTCCAAAAGGTATAAAAAATTAAAAAGCCGTTCGATTGAGCGGCTTTTTTGTTAGACTATCTTTGATAAACGTTGGGTAAATTTTCGCTTTCACCTTTTACGGTATCTGCGGCGTTCATATGGTATTTGTGTGGCAGAACCGTATCGGCTTTGGAAGGAGTGCCGCGTTCTGTATCCATTTTGTCTAGAATGTGGCCATTGGGATGGCATGAAGCAAAAACAAAGGCTGAAGCCACGAGAACAATACAACATCTGATAACTTTCATTCAAATCGATTTAAGGTTAATTGATAATTTTTAACCAACTGGTTAGGCGCCTCAAACTTCCGATAAAAAATCTAAATCTTAAAATTTTTTACAGCGATCCCCGATGCTGGATCCTGGATGCTGGCACGAGGTGATTGATTAATGATCATTGATTATTTTTAGAATTCTTGTTTTTGGATAAAGAATTAACATGAATGTATATTGTTCATCGTTCTTTGTTCATTGACCATTGGCTTTGCCCACAGAACATTCAACAAATCCAAATTCACCAAAAAACCATCGGCATAGTTTTTGGTAATAAGCGGTAAAATCCTGATAATGTTAAAGAAAGCCCTGATCGTGTCTATTGCTTTTGCAGGTTTTATGCTGAGCAGTTGTAGCAAGAAAACCGTTCCTTCGAGAACTGCAACCGTTACGCCGGCGCCTACAAATACCGTTTCTAAGGCACCGAAAAATGTTAAGCCGGCGCCTGCACCACCCAAACCTGATACCGTTGCCGTAGCGCCTGCTCCTGAAAAACCGGAACCGAAACCTGAGCCTAAGAAACCAGAGTTTCCCAAAGTCATCACCGTAAACGACAACGCGGCCAGCAAGAGCGTTGACGGACGTTTGTATTATGATGTGCTTGGTCACCGATACTGGAAAAATTATAAAGACGGGAAGTATTACCTGTTCGATAAATCGATGTATAATGATCCGGATTTTACTCCGCCGGGGAAGTAGAAGAACGTGTACTGACAACCGACCACAGACGGCCGACGACCGAGGTGATCAATATGCAATTGACAATTTGCATTATCTGGCCAGCGACGACTGACAACCGACGACCGACTGCATTTCAAATAGGATCGTTTTATCTTTGCTACGAAATACTTTTATATGAATGAAAATAAGAAGCAGGAACGTAGGTAGAAGAACGTGTACTGACAACCGACCACAGACGACCGACGACCGAGGTGATCAATATGCAATTGACAATTTGCATTATCTGGCCAGCGACGACTGACAACCGACGACCGACTGCATTTCAAATAGGATCGTTTTATCTTTGCTCCGAAATACTTTTATATGAATGAAAATAAGAAGCTGGAAACGGCCACATTTGCGAATGGATGTTTTTGGTGTACCGAAGCAGTTTTCCAGGAATTAAAGGGCGTTGAAAAAGTGACCAGCGGTTATACAGGTGGTCATGTAAAAAATCCGACTTACGAACAGGTTTGTAGTAAAGATACCGGTCATGCAGAATGCCTGCAAATTGAATATGACCCTGGACAAATTTCCTTTGATGAATTACTGGAGGTTTTTTGGAAAACCCACGATCCTACAACATTGAACCGGCAGGGAAATGATGTGGGCCCTCAATACCGCAGTGCGATCTTTTATCATAATGAATCGCAGAAGGAAAAGGCGGAAATGTACAAAGAGAAGCTTGACAAGAGCGGTGTTTTTGATTCATCAATCGTAACGACGATTGAACCCTTCACTGTTTTTTATCCTGCTGAAAATTATCATTCAGATTATTTCAAAAGAAATCCTTCACAGCCTTATTGTTATTATGTGATCAGGCCCAAGATGGAAAAGTTTAAAAAAGTCTTTGGTGATAAACTGAAAGAAAAAGCGTGATCAACCAGCGATGCTAAGGTGAATGCCGTAATTGCGTGAGAGGTTCACCAGTGTATTCATCGATCTTTTTTCTCCACTGTCGGAATCATAAATTACGGAGGAAATGCGGCAAGGGAATTTTTCTCCTGATTTTTTGATACAATTTACTTCTGCCTTTGCAATTCCTTTTTCTTTTCTTTCTTCGATAAACTGCATGAACGCTTCGTCTTCCCTGTCAAAAAGATCAAGTGCCCTGATGTTCCTGATATCTGCTTTTGTTAACTGGAAAAGCTTCAAAAATTTTTCATTAAAGCGGATCACTTTATCGATCCCGTTGCCGATGAACATAGGATGAAATGCGTTTTCAAAAACCGCATCATATAATTGTTGCGTGGTAATAAATTCTGATTTTTGTTTGTAAGAGTAGAGGCCAGCCTGTTCATTTTTCCACCGGTTGGATTCCGACGGCAGTATTACTGAATGGTTCATGGTTGCGATTTTTTATAGGTTGAACTATAAAATGCAATTACCATGCTATAATGAGCCAGTTCATTTATTTTAACACACGGGGAAGGGGAAACAAAGATTATTTTTCAAGTTTTACATGCCTCAATTCCAATAGGTTAAGTCCGTTGGGAATAAAGTTTTTCACATAAGGATGAACAAGCCAGATCACCATATCATACCACAATGGAACGACCGGCGCATCGTTCATTGCCACCTGGTCGGCCTGCTGGTAAAGCTTATATCTTATTGAATCATTCCGTTCTGAAAGAGCTGCCTCGTACAATTTATCAAACCGTGGATTGTTATAACGGGTATAATTGGGAGGTGCGGGGTTTTTGCTGTAAAAAACACTCAGGAAGTTTTCTGCATCAGGATAATCAGCAATCCAGCTGGCGCGGAAAAACAGGGCTTCTGACTTGGCAGTCTGTTCGAGCAACAAACTTTTTTGTACTACTTCCACATCAATCCTTATGCCTATCTGCAATAAATCGTTGGCAATATAACTTGCAAAATCTGCGTATATGGGTACCGTTAGTAACTTGAAAGCCGGTAATCCAACACCATTCGGATAGCCTGCTTCCTTTAATAATTCCAATGCTTTTGCGGGGTCATAATGATAGCCTTTAACCGCGTTGGAATCGAAGGAAGGAAAGGCGGCAGGCACAAACCCGCTTTCAGCCGGGATGCTCATCGAATTGCGAATATAAAGGATCATTTTCCGCCTGTTGAAACCATAGTTGATCGCTTTGCGTATGCGCACATCTTTTAAAGGAGAATTTTTTACAATTGATAAAGTACTGTCGCATAAAAATCCGAGATACTCAATGGTAAGTGCCGGTTTCTTTACCAACCTGATCTTCCCTTTCCAGGCAGGCCGCAATTCACCGGCTTTTGTAAGCACTTCATCTTTGAAAGAAGGATCAATGTCATTCACGAAGTCGAGCCTTTTCTGCTGAAACTCGAGGAACTCCGTGGCTTTGTTTTGCAGAAAAGTTACTTTAACCCCATCAAGGTAAGGAAGCCTTTGACCGGTGCTGTCGCGTTCAAAATAATTTGGATTTTTTTTCAGGATGAGTGCCTGTCCTTCTTCCCATGCCACCATCTCGAAAGGGCCGGTGCCACAAGGATGACGCCGAAAATCCTTACCGTATTTTTCAACCACTTCATGCGGTATAATGGAACAATATTGCATGCTCATCACACCAAGTATCGGGTGAAAAGGTTTTAATAATTTTAATTGAAAAGTGGTGTCGTCAATTGCTTTAAAAGGTTCAACTGTATCAAGGCGGCCATTAAAGATCCATGCGCCGCTGCTCGCGGTATTTTTATCCATTATCCTGGAGAAGCTGTACACCACATCCCTCGCGGTCATTTTTCTTCCTTTTCCGTTTGCGAAAGCAGGATTGTCCTGGAAATAAACATCGTTACGAAGGTGAAAAGTGAAAGTGAGATTGTCATCGGAGATATCCCAGCTTTTGGCAAGCGAAGGAACCAGGTGAAGGCTGTCGTCAATTTGAACGAGCGTGTTATAAAGTTGGTGCACGGCCCACATAATCGATTGATTTTTGGCGAATGCCGGATCCAATGTGGCTATGCCGGATTGATCGTTGTACCGGAAAATATTTTTATCGGTATGATGGTGTGAACAGGAAGAAAAAATAATAATGATGATGGGAAGCAGAAAGCGAAAGCGTGTACGGATCATTTTTTTGAGTGGTAAAGAGATTTGTTTAATTAACTTCATCTTTGGTTTAAAAAAAATAAATTTAGTAAATGAAAAAGACAATTGCTGTTATTAGTTCTTTGATTCTCTCTATTTCAATTTTACATGCCCAGGAGTTAGCTCATGCAGACACGCTGCGGGGAAGCAACGGGCCGGGGAGGTCATGGTGGAATGCCACAAAATATGACCTTCATGTCGACTTTGACCTGCAGGACAGCACCATCAGTGGGTATAATGCGATCAGCTACAGTGAACTAACAAAAGAGCATGCAAATTATTTTCAAATTGATCTGCAGGAACCGATGCAATTTGATTCAGCTATCCTTGAGACCGGTTCGCCTAAGTTTCCTTTGAACAAAACAAAATTGTCCTTTTCACAGGAAGGAAATGCGTACTTCGTTTACCTTCCAAAAGAAGGGCCGATCGAGACCCGCAAACATGATATCAACACAATAGAAATTACCTCCAAAAACAAAAACAGTAAACGCGGAGTTGCGAAAATTCCTGAGGTGTCGAAGTTAGTTGTGTATTACCACGGCAAGCCGCGGGTAGCGAAAAAAGCGCCGTGGGATGGTGGATTTATTTATAAAAGAGATACGGGAGGTAATCCATGGGTAGCTGTTGCCTGCCAGGGCTGGGGCGCCAGTGTCTGGTATCCCTGCAAAGATTACCAGGCCGACGAACCGGACAGTGCGGAAATGCATTTTAGCGTTCCCTCCAATTTGCAATGCATCAGTAACGGCCGTTTGAGAAGTGTGGTAAACGATAATGGGAAAAGCGTTTATACATGGGCGGTAGTAAGCCCGATCAATAACTACGACATTACCTTTTACATCGGGAAATATGTTCATTTCGGGCAGGTTTATAAAGGGCTTAAAGGCAACCTGACTATGGATTATTATGTGCTTGATTCCAATCTTGCCAAAGCAAAAGTTCAGTTTAAGGAAGCGCCTAAAATGATGAAAGCATTTGAATATTGGTTTGGTCCTTACCCGTTTTATAAAGATGGTTACAAACTGGTTGATGCGCCCTATCTCGGTATGGAGCATCAAAGTGCTGTTGCGTATGGCAACCATTACCTGGAAGGATATCTTGGCCATGACCTTTCGGCAAGTGGCTGGGGAATGAAGTGGGATTTTATTATCGTTCATGAAAGTGCGCATGAATGGTTTGGCAACAATATCACTTCAAAAGACCTTGCTGATATGTGGATCCATGAATCGTTTGCCAACTATGCAGAAGCGCTTTACACGGATTATTACTTTGGAAAAAAGGCGTGTGATGAATACGTGATGGGCGTAAGGAAAAATATTCAAAACGATAAGCCCATCATTGCCCATTATGGTGTGAACGAAGAGGGGAGTGGTGATATGTATTATAAAGGTGGCAATATGATTCACATGATCAGGAAGATCATCAATAATGATGAAAAGTTCAGGATGATCCTGAGAGGATTGAATTCGACTTTTTATCATCAAACCGTTACGACACAACAGGTTGAAAATTACATCAGCAAACAAGCCGGCATTGATTTTTCAAAAGTCTTTGACCAATATCTGCGCACAACCGATATTCCGGCACTGGAATACAAGAAGGAGAATGGGCATATCTTTTACCGCTGGGGCAATTGTGTGGAAGGCTTTAATATGCCGGTAAAAGTTTATGACCAAAGTGGCCAACTAATTTTTATACATCCTACCACCGAATACCAGAAAGCACCTTCCAATGTAAATGACATTAAAGTGGATAAAAATTTTTATGTGCTCACAAGAAATGAAACGGGGACTGATTAGGAGATAAAATTCTTCTTTAAAAGTTCGTTCACTGTATTTCGTTTAGCCGGTACCGCTAGTTTCTAAAAATCTTTCTTTAAGGCCCCTGTTATCTTGTTGCCGACTTTTTCCTGTATATATAAAATCATTTGGCGATTGCCGGCGTTTAGTGATGGAGGAATATTCAAAGACAGGTTATTTTCACCAGTTCTAATATTCTCAATTGTTTGGAAATACCGCACCACATTAAAATCGGTTAGGGTAACGCCTCGATTTTCACCATCGCCCACCCGGGTTACCGCTTTTTTTTGAACAAGCGCAACCTCAAGATTTGCATCCTGTACGTTTCCTTTTAAATCCACACTAATTAATAATGTGCTGTCTTTTATTTCAGCTTTTGTAATGGAAAGCGATGTCCCGGGAGATGAAGGAAGCAATTGATTGATCGCATTAGTTATTTTGCCTGCTTCGCCGCCAATAAATTGTTGTGTGCCATTGATGACAAGTTGAGGCGTATAATAATCTGAATGCAAAGCCGAAGCATACTTAAACTGTCGCTCACTAAAATCGTGAGAACTAAAAGGATCTTTCCAACCGAGCCTGTCCCAATAATCGACATGAAAGGAAAGAGGAATAACGTGATCATTGTTAATGTAATTTCCAATGAATTTATCGGCCGGCGGGCAACTCGAACAGCCTTGGGAAGTGAACAATTCAAGTACCACCTGGTTTTTTGCCTCCAAATTTTGGCCGATTAAATGAGAAGATTTTTCTCCTGAAGTGGAAGAAAAGTGGCAATGCCATGAAGCAATCGCCAATAGTGAAACAACAAAAAGATGAAAGTTTTTTTTCATTATCATCGTTTCCTAAAATTACGAAAGCTTTGAACAACCGGATTGCCAAATTATTTTATATCTTGCCACCATCTGTTACCAATTCCATCCTGAAAAATTATTTACGCTAATTTAGTCGCTTAAATTGAAATATGTCGCAGGTCCGAAAGCAAAGTATTGTTTCCACCATTTTTGTTTATGCCGGTTTTTTGGTTGGTTTTGTGAATACTTATATGTTCACGAGGCAAGGCTCTGTTTTTACTCCTTCCGAATACGGCCTTACAGGAATTTTTATCGCGGTAGGCAACATGATGTATGCAATTGCCAATCTCGGAATGGTTTCTGTCGTTTATAAGTTTTATCCCTATTTTAATGACAATCTTCCGAAAAAGAAGAATGACCTGATCACGTGGACTTTGTTGGTAAGCCTTGCCGGATTTTTTTTCGTAATCCTTGCGGGTATTGTTTTTAAAGACCTGGTGATCCGGAAATTCGGTGGCAATTCGCCTTTGTTTGTTGAATATTATTTCTGGGTTTTTCCTTTTGGATTTTCTTTGTTGATCTTTTCCATTTTTGAAGTGTTTGCATGGAACATCCGTAAGTCTATATTCACCACTTTCCTGCGCGAACTTTTTTTCAGGCTCATCACACTGTTGCTCATTTTTTTGTTGAGTTTTAAATTGATCGGCAACTTCGACACATTTATTAAAATGTATGCTTTCAGTTATGGTGTGGTTGCGTTGGTTCTATTGATTTACCTTATCTGGAAAAAAGAATTTTATATCACTTTCACCATCAGTAGGGTGATGAAAAAGTTTTATAAAAAAATGATCGCGATGGCATCACTCATATATGTGGGAAGTACCATTTATACTATTGCCGCCTTTATCGATACCATCATCATTGCTTCACTTTTGGGAACGGATTCTGTTGGAATCTTTAGTCTTGCTTTTGTGATCTCGGGCCTCGTGCAGGCTCCTCAGAGGGGTGCTGTAGCAGCATCCATCCCGGTTTTATCCAAGGCATGGAAAGACAAGGATTATGATAAGATCAATTTGATTTACCAAAGGTCAGGAATCAATTTACTCATTGCTTCATTGGGCATATTTCTGATCATCTGGCTAAATTATACGGATGCGGTTATCACCTTTAAGTTAAAACCGACTTACCATCAATCGGAATGGATCTTTTTCTTTTTAGGACTTGCCCGCGTAGTCGATTTGGGAACGGGAGTTAATTCTCAAATCATTGGTACATCTACCTTCTGGCGCTTTGAATTCATAAGTGGAATGATCCTGTTATCGCTGGCTGTGCCCTTGAATTATTTTTTGGTAAAACATTATGGAATTATCGGCGCAGGATATTCTACCCTTATCTCATACTCTGTTTATAATATTATCAGGATCCTGTTTTTGAAAACCAAATTTAACATGCACCCGTTCAGTTATAAAACAGTTTATGCGGTTTTACTGGCTTTTGTCACTTATACGATTTGTTTTTTTGCTTTCAGGCAACTTCATGGTTTGGGAGCCATTTTGCTGCGGACATTTGTGTTTGCAGGATTGTTTGGTGGGGCTATCGTTTATTTTGATCTTTCACCTGACATTTTATCCATCTGGGTAAATGTGAAGGAAAAAAGATTGCGTATTAAGAAACGCGATTAAGATCATCTCTTTTTTGAAATTCAAAAAACACTTCTCTTCCAAGTCGTGGAGGAATGGAATCCTTGCAGTCTTCATATTTCAGGAACTCAAAACGAGGTTTGAAAAGGCGGTGGTATTCCTCATCATTGGCAATGTAAGGAGGTTCTTCCGCAATATATTTTTTATTGAAAAAAACACCGGCGATTTTTCCTTTCTCATTAAGCAACTCAAAAGATTTTTGTACATAATCCTGTCTTAAGGAAGGATGCAGTGCGCAAAAAAATGTTTGTTCAAGGATAAGGTCATATTTTCCTTCGTGATCAAAAAAGTTTTCATTAACAATCTTCACGGGCAAGCCATTGAATTTTTCCCGCAGGCGACCTGTAACAACACTTGAAAAATCAATGAGCGTTACATTATTAAAACCATTATTAGAAAGGTATTCTGCTTCATAAGCATTGCCGCAACCCGGAATAAGAATGGAAATTTCTTTGTTTGATAACCGGTCTATGTACTTTTTTAAAGGAGGTGAAACCGCTGAAAGATCCCAGCCTGTTTGATTTCCAAGGTAGCAACTGTCCCAAAATGAAGGAAGGGTAGAAGGAGCAGTTTCTTCTTTTTTCATAATGTATAGATTTTTCAACTTACATTCTTTCCGGCACTTGAATGCCCAACAATTGCAATCCGCTCCTTATCACTCCCGCAGTCATAACGCTTATGGCTAAACGCAATTGTTTTTTGGCTTCTGTTTCTGCATGCGACACTGAATGTTCGGTATAAAAAGAATTGTACAATTTGGCAAGATTAAAAACATATCCTGCAACGAGTGAAGGATTCATTTCGTTGCCTGCATCAGAAAGAATGTTGCCGTATTTTTCGAGTACGATGATCAATTGCCTTTCTAAAGGAAGAAGCTGCTCAGCCGATATTTCGTTTGCTGCAACTTCAGTTCCTTCACTTCCTGTTTTTCTTAGAATGGATTGAATACGTGCGTAAGTATATTGAACAAAGGGTCCGGTAAATCCATGAAAATCGATGCTTTCTTCAGGGTTGAAGATCATTCTCTTTTTAGGATCAACACGGAGCAGATAAAACTTCATAGCCCCGAGCCCGAGTGTTTCATATAATTCTTTTAATTCTTCTTCAGAAAAATCATTCACCTTGCCCAGTTCTTTCGTGTGTTGCTCCGCCGTAGCAACCATTTCATCTATAAGATCATCCGCATCGACAACCGTACCTTCACGGCTCTTCATTTTGCCCGTGGTGAGTTCCACCATTCCATAACTCAGATGAAAAATTTCATCTGCGAAATGCATTCCTAATTTCCGGATGATCTCTTTCAAAACCTTCATGTGATGGAGTTGTTCATCGCCGATCACATAAATGCTTTTATCTAAATGGAATTCTTCAAACTTTTGTTTGGCCAGACCAATGTCCTGCGTCATATAAACCGAAGTGCCATCGCTTCTCAGCAACAATTTTTCTCCAAGGTTTTCTTCTGAAAGATCGATCCAGACACTTCCATCGTCTTTTTTCAATAAAATATTTTTTTCCAATCCTTCTTTTACAAAATCCTTTCCGAGTAAATAAGTTTCGCTTTCGTAAAAGGTTTTGTCAAAATCGCTCCCTATCCTTTTGTAGGTTTCATCAAAACCCTTGTAGACCCATTCGTTCATCATCTTCCACAAATCCCTTACGTCCTTATTTTCCTGTTCCCAATCGAACAACATCTGTTGGGCCTTTTTCATAATCGGCGCCTCTTTCTTTGCCTCTTCCTCTGGTTTCCCCGATTTTATCAACTCATCCACTTCCTGTTTGTAAACATCATTGAATCTGACATAATAGTCGCCCACAAAATGATCGCCTTTTTCATGAGTGGAATCGGGAGTATCGCCGTGGGCAAACATTTCCCATGCTATCATGCTTTTGCAAATGTGAATTCCGCGGTCATTTACAATGGAGGTTTTCACCACTTCATTTCCATTGGCTTTTAGAATTTCAGCAACACTCCATCCCAAAAAATTATTTCTCAAATGACCAAGGTGCAGCGGTTTGTTGGTGTTGGGCGAAGAATATTCCACCATCACTTTTTTATTCGTCTTCTCCTTTTTTCCAAAATTTTCGTTTTGGTAATTTTCCTTTAAAAGTTGCGTGAGCCGTTCATCCGCTATCGAAAGATTCAAAAATCCCTTGATCACATTAAAAGCAGAAAAGAAAGCAGGATTGTCTTTTAATAACTGTTCTCCAAGTTCATTTCCCAAAGCTTCGGGCGATTTTCTTAAAGTTTTAACCAGTGCAAAAAGTACGATGGTATAATCACCGGTAAACTCGGGTTTTGTTTCGTTTACCTGGAAATCATTTTCTGAAAAGTCTTTGCCGTAAAGTTTGGACAAACTTTTTATAGCGGCATATTGTATGTAGGAAGTGAATGACATTGCGCAAAAATAATTGATTGGCGGTTGATTTTACCGCTCAACAGTGAAGCAACAAATACCAGGAATTCTTATTTGGGTTTCCCGAAATAAAAAGTAAAAACGGAAACTTTATTTATAATTTTCCATCGCCTTTTTAACGCTGTCGTATTTCAGCAATAAAGCTTTAGCGGTTTCTTCGTCCTTGATACCGGTTTTTTCCATGATCATTCTTGTGCCTCTAGAAATGATCTTTTGGTTGGTGAGTTTCATATTGACCATCTTATTGTCTTCCACTCTTCCCATTTGGATCATAGCGGTTGTCGAGATCATGTTCAAAACCATTTTCTGTGCGGTTCCGCTTTTCATCCTGGTGCTGCCTGTAACGAATTCAGGACCTACGATCACTTCAACCGGAAAGTCGGCCACTTCGCTGATTGGAGATTCAGGATTGCAGGCAATGCTTCCGGTAGCGATATTGTTTTCCCTGCATTTTTTCAATGCACCGATCACGTAAGGCGTTGTGCCGCTTGACGCGATACCCACCACAAAATCTCCTTCATTCACTTTGTATTCCTGCAAGTCTTTCCAGCCTTGTTCGGTATCGTCTTCGGCATGTTCAACCGGATCAACGATCGCTTTCGGGCCGCCGGCAATGATGCCTACAACAAGTCCTTTTGGAACGCCATAAGTAGGAACACATTCGCTTGCATCCAAGATGCCAAGCCTGCCACTGGTGCCGGCGCCAATGTAAAACAACCTTCCGCCATCGATCATTTTTTCCGAAACTGCTGAGATGAGTTTTTCAATTTGCGGTAAAGCTTTTTGTACGGCGGTGGCCACCTGCTGGTCTTCTTTATTAATGTTTTTGATAATTTCTGCAACCGTCATTTTCTCGAGGTGACGGTGATTAGAGGGCTCCTCCGTAACTTTTCTGAACGCCATTCGTTTTTCTGCAAAACTACTTTATTTCATAATTTTTTTCAAAGGAATGAATGGTTTTGTTTGTCATTGTTAAAAGAATTTTCTTCTTTGGTTCAATTCTCTTCTTACATTAATTTACACCGCAATATTTTCATGTAATAATTTCAAAATGAAACAACTGATAGCCGCGTCATTTGCACTTATCCTTTCGATTGCAAATGGCCGCGCTCAAAATTTTGAGAAAAATCTGCAGACGTATGCAAAGAATTTTACAGAGGAAAGAATTTACATGCATTATGATAAGCCCGCATATGCTCCGGGGGAAACCGTTTGGTTCAAAATGTACCTGATGCAGACCATCTTTCCGGCTGGTGAAAGCAAAACGGTTTACATCGACTGGAGCGATCCCAACGGGAAATTACTTTTGCATACAATCAGTCCTGTGCAAGATGGAACCGCGATCGGGCAATTTGATATCCCTGAAAAATACAAAGGACAATATCTTCACGTTAAGGCGTACACGAAATGGATGTTGAATTTTGATTCGGCATTTTTGTACAATAAAGATCTTCGTGTACTGTCAGACAGTGTGCCACACACGAAAAAAGAAGAAATAAAGCCACAACTTGCTTTTTTCCCTGAAGGAGGAAATTTCGTAGCAGGCGTAAATAATAAGATCGCTTTTAAAGCAACTGATCAATATGGAAGACCTATTAAAATCAGCGGTGAGATAAAAAAGGCAAATGGTGAGGTCGCTACCAAAATGACTGAGATCCACGATGGGATGGGCTTCTTTTATTTGTTGCCAAAAGAGGCAGAAAAGTTTGTTGCTTACTGGAAAGACGAAAAAGGAAATCAACACAAAACTGAATTGCCTCAGGTTCAGAATTCAGGAATTTCGTTCCAGATAGGACTGCAGGGAACAAAAAGGAATTTTTTGGTTACCGTTTCCCCCGATTTGCAAGCGAGCCTTCCTTCCGTTCATATTGTTGGGACTGAATATGAGCAACCGGTTTTTAATATTACAAAAGATATTGCATCAGGCACAACCGGCGGTATCATTCCTACGGAAAATCTGCCGACAGGCATTTTGCGCATTACTGTTTTTAACCAGCAATGGAAACCGCTTGCAGAGCGGATCACTTTTGTGAAAAACCAGGATTACGACTTTGAGCCGACAATGACGGTAAAGCATTGGGGCTTAAACAAGCGGGCAAGAAATGAAATTGAGATCGAAGTGCCGGACAGCCTTTCCGCCAATTTATCGGTAGCCGTTACGGATGCCGCCATTGGAGAAGATACCAGTAATAATATAGTATCAACTCTTTTGCTGAGCAGTGAGCTTAAAGGAAAGATCAACAATCCCGCTTATTACTTCAGCAACAACAGCGATTCGCTGATGCAGCAACTCGACCTGGTAATGCTGACCAACGGATGGAGGCACATAGATTGGGAAAAATTAGTGGCCGGTAATTTTCCAACGATCAAATACCAAAAGGACACCAGTTACCTCACCCTTTCAGGAAAGGTGTATGGTGCGACACCAACGCAGCTGGAACTGGCTAAACAGATCACATTGATGATCAGTAATAAGAATGCCGGAACAAAAATCATCCCGGTTCCTGTTTCCCCTGACGGAAGTTTTTCTGATCCTTCAATCGTTCTTTTTGATACGGCCACCATTTATTACCAGGTTGGAAAAAACAACGAATTGGGTGATGTAAATGTTCAGTTCCTGAACAACAAGCTGATGCCGTTTTCACAAAATGAAAAAGCGACCGGCGTTTATTTTAATCATGCTGCCGACACAACCGGCTATGATTACCACATTCACCTGAATGATGAGATGGAGCGGTTGCTGCAGGAATACAAAGGAAAAGTTTTGGCTACCGTTACGATCAAAGGAAAATCTACTTCTCCATTGGAGGAACTGGACAAGCGTTATACTTCAGGACTATTTTCGGGTGGGGATGCCCGTGAGTTTGACCTTTTGAATGATCCTTTCAGGAATACTTCACTGGACATTTTCCAATACCTGCAGGGAAAAGTAGCCGGACTTCAGATCAATACAACAACGAGTCCGCCTACATTAACTTACCGGGGTGGAACACCACAATTATTCCTCGATGAGATGCCGGCTACAGCGGATCTTCTTTCAACTTTATCGGTAAGCAATGTGGCTTATGTAAAAGTTTTTCAGCCGCCATTTATGGGTGCTACCGGCGGAGGAGCCAATGGAGCGATCGCGATTTATACCCGTAAGGGCGGCGACCAGAAACAGGAGCCAGGCAAAGGACTTTCGAATAATATGGTGAGTGGATACACAATCATCAGGCAATTTTATTCGCCCAACTATGATTCATTCACAGCAGATGATGAAAAGAAGGATTTGAGGACAACGCTTTATTGGAACCCATCAGTGATCACAACACCGGGCAATAACAAAGTCCTTTTAAAGTTCTTCAACAATGATGTAACAGAATCTTTTCGTGTGATCATTGAAGGGATGACAAAAGATGGGAGATTGGCCCATGTGGAGCAAATGATGGAATAACGGTAAGGAGTAAACGAAGAAATACTTTGAAATTTCATTCTAGCTGCTCAACAATTCCCGCAGCTTTTGCAGCAATATTTTTCCAATAAAAGTGATTGAAGTAGGAAGAAGGAATGCTATTGCTGTTGTCCAAACTTCTTTCCATGTTGTTTACAAATGCTTCCCAATCCTGGTTTCCGGATAAATACAATTTGCCATTACAAATATTTGCTTCCACTCCAATGGCGCCGTTTTCTGTGGAAACGGCGTTCATGTTGTAGCCAAGAGCTTCCACGAGTTTTGTTTTGATGCCGCCTCCATCATTCACAGGATTAATAAAAACATCGGCTCCTTTAAAATATTGGGTTATATCATCCACAAAACCTGCGTAAATAATATTTTGCGAAGCATACTCTTTTAATTCATTCATTTCGCCAGGCAATCCCTTACCACAAATGATGATCTTGTAATCTTTGTTTTTCTTTGAAAAAAGAGGATTGATCTTTTCAACAATATTTTTGACGGCCATTAAATTAGGATGATAATTGAGCGTTCCATTGAAGAGAAATAATTTTGTTTCCAGTGGAAGAGAATATCTTTCGAGTAAAATATTCTTTGCTTCATTTCTTTCCTCTCCAGTTGGCGCATCATTCCATGAAATTCCATAAGTGATGACTGCGCTTTTCTGCAATGGCAATTTGTATTTTTCATGAAAATAATTCCGGTCTTGCGCGGTAATACAAAAAGTAAAATCAGCTTTCGTATGAATCCATTTTTCATAATACCATAAAATTTTCCACCACCATTTGCCAACAGTTTTAAATCTTTCCGATTCAATATTGTGGGAATGAACGATCACTTTTACTTTTTCATATTTTTTCAACAACAAAGCCATCCATCCATAATATGGATGCTCAACAATTACATGAGTGATGCTATTTTCCTGGATAATTTTCCTGATCTTTTGTAAATAGAATGGATTGATATAACGCAGTTTTTCGTTTGAGAGCCGGTTAAAAACAGGGTATGGCGCAAGTGAAGGATCATTGTCCTGAATGGTGAAACAAAACAAATTTACTTCCCTGGAAAAATATTCATTGAAGAGCGCAATTCCCTTTTGTCCACCCAATTTTGGCGGAAGTATTTTATAGGTAACAATACTCAGTACATTTGCCATTCAAAAAAATATAATTCCGACAAATTAATATTATTTTGGTGAGAGTTTTTCAAAACGCTGTATATTAATGAAATTAATTGCCTTTTTTTCGAGGTTCACTTTTATCTGCAATCTTTGCTTTGTGCTGTTTGTAATTTTTTCAATTATACAATCCTCTGCAACTGGAAACGCAACACCCGGAACCGTCACAAAGCTTCCGTTCTTTAAAGACCTCGTCATCATCCTTGGTTTTTTGGCCATTGTGATCAACCTCATCATGTGCATTACCTACCTTGTAGTCTTTGCTTTAAAGAAAAAATTGGTCTTGCCTAAATGGCTTACTATTGTCAATATTGCCTTTTTGCCCGTTGAGTTTTTTTACTTCTTTTTTTATAAATAACAGTTATGATCCATAAAATTGTAAATGATAAACCCACGAAAATTTTTGTCGGCTTTACCGCATTTTTTGTTGCCAATGCCCTGATCGCCGAAGCGATCGGCATGAAGTTATTTTCCCTGGAAGGTTTGTTTGGTTTGAAGCCGGCTAACTTCACACTTTTCGGCCAAAGCGGATTAGCGTTTACGCTTACCTGTGGTGTGATACTCTGGCCGCTGGAATTTGTGATCACCGACATCATCAATGAATTTTACGGTCCAAAAGCCGTCCGCCGAATTTCGATTACAGCTGTTATTCTTATTTCTTATGCCTTTCTTATGTATTTTATCGCGATTGCGTTGCCGCCTGCCAGCGCGTGGTTAAGTAGCAGTCACGAACAAGGAGTTGAAAATATCCAGGCATCGTTTAGTGCTATTTTCGGTCAAAATATGCGTATTATTATTGGAAGTCTTGTGGCATTTTTGGTGAGCCAGGCGGTGGATGTATTTGTTTTTCAAAAAATTAAAAAGGTAACAGGAAATAAAAAGCTTTGGCTGCGTGCAACAGGATCCACATTGGTTTCGCAATTGGTCGATAGTTATATAGTATTGTTTATTGCTTTCAGTGGATTGTTTTCGTGGCAGTTGATCCTGGCGGTCGGCATTATGAACTATCTCTATAAGTTTACATTGGCCATTGTTCTCACTCCTGTCATTTATTTTGTGGAAGGAAGAATAGAAAAATATGTTGGTCATCATGTAGCGCACCAAATGAAGCTGGCTGCAATGGGAGATGAGGAAGGTGGATTTGAGAATATTCCTACTGCGGGTTAATTGGTTTATTAGCTAATTGGTTTAGTAGTTAAGATTGTCTTATTGTTCTATTGTTTTATTGTTGGGGAAGAAAAATCAAATAATTGAATAATGAAGTAATTGAATAATGCAATAATTTATCTCATCCGCGTAAGTTTTCGTGCTACGACTTTATCGATGGGTAAAGTAACATCTTCTTCTGAAAATTGGTGGAGATCCAGAAAGCGAAATGTTTCTGATTGCTCCTGGTTGTAGGAATTTATTTTCCCGAGGTCAAAAGTTTCTTTTGCAGAAACATGATAATAAATAGAAATGATCTGGTGATCGGGATTAAAGGCGCTTTGCTGGTAAAAATCTGTTGTGTATAAATGATCTCCAACTTCCACGCGTAGGTTCATTTCTTCCAGGAATTCTCTTTGCAAACAATCACGTGTTCCTTCGCCGATCTCTAATCCGCCGCCGGGGAATTTTGTATAGAAATTGCCGCGGATAATTTCATCGCTCAGCAGAATCTGTTTTTTTTCATTTACCAAAATGCCGTAAACGCGCACATTAAAAATCATACGTCTTTAATTTCATATTCACCCGAAAAAACAAATGTTGCAGGGCCGGAAAGCCAGATATTCCTGAATTCGGAATCACTTATTTTATCAAACTCAACACTTAAATGGCCACCTTTGGTTCTAACTTCCACGTGGTTAAAACCATTGTCATTGTGCGCCGCCATTAATGCGGAAGCGGTAACGCCGGTTCCACAACTCAAAGTTTCGTCTTCAACTCCGCGTTCATAAGTGCGTACAAAGATGTGGTCATCATCAAGCGTCTGCACAAAATTTAC
>JBQCEG010000048.1:0-30730 GCA_051960475.1 Ginsengibacter sp. | reverse complement strand
TTTAAGTCCAGAGTTTTAGCAAAGGTCACTGGCTTGACAGTTTTACAGTTTTTAAATAAATTTATATACAACAAACCCGTTGGCAGAGTAAAGCATACTCTTGCCGATTAACTCCGCCAACGGGTTTCTTTTATTGTTTCCATACATTATCATCCGGTGTGTAATCCATAAAAATACCGCCATCGAGTGCAACGGATTTTATGATCTTATCACCAGGAATTTTAAACACCTGTGCGTGTTCATTATTTTCCCAAACCGCCGGTGTCTCGTGCATTGTGGCAGTTTCGCCATCGGCATAAGTGATCTTCACATCAAAGGGAATAGCAAACCCGCCAACATTGGTTACGTTAAGCGTATAATCATTTCCTTCTTTTTTTAGCGTGTCAATTTTAAGGTCAATATAATTGTTGGTGAAAAACCAGTTGTGAAAAAACCAATTCAGATTTTTTCCTGAACCTGTGCTCATGCAATTGAAATAATCCCATGGAATCGGATGCTTTCCATGCCACTCATTCATGTAAAAATGCAGTGCTTTTTTGAAAGTTGAATCACCTAAATAATCTTTTAAGGAGAGGTAGCTCAAAGAAGCTTTTCCATAAGAATTGTTTCCATAACCGGCACCGCTTTCCTGGTTCGACATGGTAATGATCGGCTGGTCTTCATCAGTTGACGGATCACTGATGTAACGCTCGATGCGGAACCTTTTATAAGTTGAATCAGTGTAAGCTTTTCCATTTTCTTCAAGACCTATCAAGTATTCATAAGTGGTGGCCCAACCTTCATCCATAAACGCATATCTTTTTTCGTTGATACCCATGTAAAATGGAAAATATGTATGTGCGATTTCATGATCCTGAACCATCTGGGCAAATTTGAAACCTGCGTTACCGAAACGCCCGTTTCCCATTACGGTTCCGTCATTTACCATCATTGGATATTCCATATCAGCATGCCCCTGGAAAGCGGTCATTTTGGGGAACGGGTAAGGAACGCCGGGCCATTGAGTTGAGAAAAACCGCAAAGAATTTTGTGCCCATTCAACTGAATGATGAAAATCCGCAGCCGTATCATTGTAAGCCGCCTGTACACTTGAACGCCCATGCGTTGAAGGATCAACTTCTACACTTGCTCCATCCCAAACATAATGATCACTCACGGCATAACATACGTCTGTGATGTGATCTGCACTGAATTTCCAGGTGTTCCAGTCATTTTGCCTGGTTACTTTTCCTGACTTCATTTCTTTCAGGTTGGCAATGTGGATCACCTTGTCTGATGTGTAGGAATCTTTCAACCGTTTTGCAAATGTGGGTTGCAAAACTTCGTCGGGATTTAGCAAATCACCGGTAGCCCAAACCACGAAATTTTTCGGCGCCTTGATTGAAAGCTTGTAATCATTGAAATCATTATAAAATTCCTGGCGAAGCGTATGGGGCAAAACATCCCAGCCATTATAATCATCAAAAACAGAAATGCGTGGATAACTGTAAGCTACATAAAAAGTTGTACTATCGATCTGTCCTTCACGGCCGTCCTGTTTTGACAAAGGATAATTCCAGCCGATGTTTACGGTTGCTGAAGTGTGAGGCATTAAAGGTTGTTTTAACCTGACAACGCCTACTGTTCCCCAATTTTTGCTGTTTACATTATAGGTTTGCCCGTTTACAGAAAAGGAAGTGATGTCCAAACCTGTTGTGAAAAAATCCTCGCTCATTTGTCCTCCGCGCGGTGAAGTTGGTTTGTGAACATTGTTTACAAACCGGATCACCAACACTTGTAATGTATCAGGACTGTTATTTGAATAAACGATATTTTCCTGCCCCGAAACCAATCTTGTTGCAGGCGTTATTGTTTCGTTGATATCATATTTTCCTTCATTTTGCCAGTAATTTTTTCCGGGAGGTCCTTCCAAAGAACGGGTACCATTTTCATAAGCAATCTTGATGTTGCGCGGCATGTACAACTGCTGCGCACTCAGTCTTCCCGATAGAACAATAAAAAATAAGGCTGCTGCCGGGTAAAAAAATCTTTTCATAAAGTGTGTAAGTAGTTTAGTTAAAAAAATAAAAGTAAGGAAAGGAAGTTTTAAAAGAAAGTAAATGTTTGATGAGCGGAAACAATCGAACGGACTGATTGCCAGTAAAAAAAGGAAAACAACAGTTTTTCGTTTTGGCAGATACAATTCATCAAAACCAAACCTGCAATGGTTTGCAGGTTTGGAACAAAAGCCCTTTATTTCTTTTTATCTTTTCTTGGCGGCACTTTATCTCCTTCCTCTCTTGCTTCCGACAAGCCAATGGCAATTGCCTGCTTGCGGTTGGTTACTTTCTTGCCTGTGCCGGTTTTTAATTTTCCTTCTTCCATTTCATGCAAGGCTTTGTGAACTTTTTTTTCGGTTTTATCTCCATACTTTGCCATGATGTTGATTTTTTAGGTGAACAATAATTTTTTTGAATTGAAATTATTATGCCAGAATCAATTCAATGCATAGTTAAACCACATCAAGAGCAGCAATTTGCTTTGCATATTCTTTTGGAAGCAAAAGTTTTTTAATAAAATTATCCAAACGCATTTTCCTGCTGAGCTTATAGAGAGGTACAATAATCGAAAGAAATGAAAAGCGGCTGAAACCTAACAACTTTCTCACCCTATCGGGTATGATCAGCTTTTGGCCTTCTATCAAAACAAAATAGCGGATGGCGCCGAGATGGTTTTTGTATTGTTTAAAAAGATCTATTGTCAGTTCAGTTTTTTCAAGATCATTCTGCATATCAGTTTCTCTTTGTAACAGCCAATCTTTATGATTTTCGGCAAGACCTTTCAATTGCATTCTCTTTCCAAAACGATAGAAAACATCATAAACTTCCTGCTTTTCATCTTCTGATAATTTTCTTTCCAGCAATTCGAATGAAGCAATTGAATAATGAATCAGCATGTAAAGGACGTCGCGGTAAGCCCAATCAGGAATCGATTCACCCCGGTTTTTTTCTACCACTTTATGAATTCCATAAATTGAATCGATGATCTTCATTGCCGGTTCATTTTCGGCAAAAATTATTTTTCGTGCATACTTGACCGTTGAGAACAACCTTCCGAGTGGATCTTTTGGAAGTCGCCCGGTAAAGTAAAGCCAGTCAACCGCTTTATTCAGCGCAAACTCAGCTGCAGAACCTGCAAAAATAAAAAGTATGGTATCGCTTTTTCCCCAGATTTTTCTTACAACAGAATCCTTTACAACAAAATATTTCATCAGGAGGAATTAGAAGAATCTTTTGAAAATATTGATGATAAGTGTAATCAGCAGGCTTAAGATGATCATCGTAACGATGGGAAAATAAAAGCGGAAATTCTCCTTCTCAATTCTTATATCTCCCGGTAGCCGGCCGATCCATTTCAGGTAATCATGAAAGAAATACACCAATACTCCGGCAATAACGATAACAACTCCCACGATCAGGATGTACTTTCCTGTTTGCTGATCCATGCAATAAAATTACTCGTTTAATTTCTTAACGTGCCCATAAAACGAGATGGGATCGCGATTGTTATTTACCACATTTAAAGTGGCTGTGCCGTTTCCAAAAATTTGAAAATACAATTGTTGCACATCCTGGATGTCTTTTGGTTCTATATACACCTGCCATTCATCTTTATCCTTTAAAGTAACATTATAGGAAAAGGAGTGAGAGGTAAAATCGAGTCCTCCTTTGCTTGGATCTATTGGCGCCTGGTAAGCACGACCAAAATAAGGAAGATAACAAATCAGCGTATCACCTCTCACTTCAGCGTCATAATAGCTGGTAAGCGGCCTTGAACTTCCACGCATTGGGTTTACTCTTTCTGCAACAAACGTAAACCGGTGTGTGTTGACCATGTTACTTATTTCTTCCACATCCGGTTTTGTAGCAGTGCGTGTAGAAGAACAACTGCCAAATAGGATTGTCAAAAAAGACAGGAAAAATAAGTTTACTATCCTGTGATATTTTATAGTTTTCATTTTAAAATCTTTTAAAATGATCAGCCACAAATATTGAACCTTAAATTAAAAAAAAATGCAAATTATTTGATGTAAATGCCTGCAATAAGAAAAAGTGCACACACAACAAAAAGAATCAGGAGAAGGGGATAAATAAATTTCCACCACGATTTTATACTAACGTTCACCAGCGAAAGTGAAGGCAGGATAAGTCCGGTGGGGGTAAGAAATCCCATGATGCCCATCCCATATAAATAGGCATTTACAATTTCTCTTCCCGGAACATTAACGATGACAGCAAGTCCGCCAATGATCGGCATCGTGAGTACCGCCATTCCCGAAGAAGAAGCAATAAACAAAGTGAAGACCATGAAAAGGATCAGTAACACGATGATGAAAAGTGCCGAAGGCATTCCACTCACCATTTTTGCCGAATAATATAGAATAGAATCGCTGATGTGGCCTTCATTCAAAACAATTGTTACGCCACGGGCAACTCCAACAATGAATGCAACAGCAAGCAGGCTTTCAGCGCCACTGATAAACTTTTTGACAAAAAGACTTTCCTTTTCCCTCGTGATCACTGCCATCAAAATTGACGAGAAAAGAAACAGTGCTGACATTTCAACCAGCCACCAATCGAACCAGACGACACCAACGATCATTATTAAAAATGTCAGTAAGAACAGGAGCAACAGTAACCTGTTTTTTGCAGACAGCTTTTCTTCTTTGCCCGTAGTATCTATTATTTCAAAAGGAGGTTTTACACTTCCATCCACTTTATAAACGATTGATTTGGTAGGATCCTTTTTTACTTTTTGCGCATAGCGAACCAAATACCAGATAAGGATGCCGGTAGAAACGATGAACATTAGAATTCTTTCTACAAGTCCATCTGTCCAATTGATTCCAGCGGCATTGGAGGCAATAATGGTTGAAAAAGGATTGGTAAAAGAAGATAGATAACCCAATTGCGTTCCTCCAAAAATAACAGCCAACGGAACCAGCAGATCATAACCGGCAGCCAGGTACAACGGGACTAGAACGGGATAAAATACCAATGCTTCTTCTGCCATTCCATAAGACGAACCAGCAAAGGAAAATAAAAAAGTAAGGATGATGATTAGCCACGCTTCGCGGCCTTTCATTCGGTGGGAGAGAGCAGTTAGTCCTTTGACGCCGGCACCGGTTTCATTAAAAACATTCATGAATCCGCCAATGATCAGGATAAACAAGATCACCTCAATTGCATCGATGATACCTTTTACAGGCGCTTCAACAACAGCAATCGCTCCCTGCGAATTTTTCGGTATCAGGTGAAACGTTCCGGGAACGGCAACGGGCTTTCGTATTGAACCTTCAGCAAACTTTTCAGGTGAAATAAAAATGGAAAGGCTGTCAAGTGTTTTTTTGTTAAAAGGTAACGAAATAGTGCCTGAATCGGTATCATATTTGAAACTGTTCCCGCTGTAAGAAAGTGTATTGTATCTGCCTGCGGGTACGATCCAGGTTGCGACAGCAGCGATCACAATCACGATCATTAGAATAGTAATAGGAGAAAAAAGCTTTCTTTTTTTTGACATAAGAAGTTATGATTGGTGAATTTAATCATATTCATAAATTTTATGGAAATATTTCCTCAGAATCTTAAAATCAATCCAAATGAAAACACTATCCATTTCAGCAATTCCGCTACTTCTGTTAATAATTTTTTCGTCTTCGTTCAGGGGAAGAAGTTCTGATAAAATGAACACGCCTCTCATCGGCACTCATTGGAATCTTGTCGCATTGAATGGCCAAATGGTAGCTCCTAATGCTACTTCCAAATCTATGTACCTCGAATTCAAAGCCGACAGTACGGTCAGCGGAAACGGTGGATGCAACGCCTTTTCAGGAAAATTTAGCACAAATAATAAAAATGAAATATCCTTTGGCGACATGGTGCGAACCAATGTTTTATGTAACGGAATTAATAATGAAAAAAAATTCCTGGATGCATTAGCTAAATCTGACCATTACAAGATTTCAAACGATACTTTGATTCTTCGAAATCAAATGGTTGATATGGCAAAATTAGTTGCAGGAAAAAAATAAATTAAGCATTGAAAGGCCATCAGTGAACGGAGGAAAAAAGTAAATTTTTATTTTGTTATTGGTGATGCGTCCGCGGTTTTTGATTTTAACGGATTTGTATATACTTTAGCGCCAGTTAACTGCTTAACTGAATGAAAAAAACATTTGTATTTACCGGCTTACTCTTTTTAATTCTAACAGTAAGTTGTAATAAAGAGTCCAGGACTGACCATGTTACAAAACCAATTACTGCAGGTGCAGTTTCAAAAACAAACTTTGCCTATAAGGAGTACACTCCCCCCGTACAGATAAAGGTTTATAAGGATACAGGAATATACCCGGTGTTATATACTGATACACATCTTCCAAATCTCTTACTGGTAAAATACGAACCCGATTTTGATAATGTAGTTACATTTAGCGCAAATCATACGGTTGAATCGGGTTCAAAATATTATACAAATTCTAAATTTTCGGTAGTAAAAGTTTCAGGTTCTTCTAACCTTCAATTGTGTCCGAAGCCATTGCATGAAGGAGATTCAATTTCAAATTCTCTTGAATGGGTATCTTGGTTTGCAATTACAACCAACGATACAGCTTATTGGAAGGTTTCAATTTATGACTCAAACATAGACCCTTCTCATACTGTTCCTTATACTGGAAACTTATGGACAACAAAATCTTATTTAGCTACAAGGGTGATAAATTCCTCGGACACCACTTTTGGGTGGTTTCAATTGCAATCAGATGAAGATTCTGCGACAGTTTCAATATTCAGGTATGGATACCAGGAATAGGTTGGCAAGTAAACAAACAAGAAACAAATATTTTTATTTTGCCGAAGCAATATAAATTACGGAAGAGCATTTTGATTTGTCGCGCAATGCTTTCAGATTTGATTGCATCCCATTCATGCAAGCCTTTAAAATATTGGATTTACCGGTTTTGTATTTTTCACTGAGTAGACTGACATACACACTATCAAACCACATTGGTTTTAGCGTTTCTAATTGTAATCCATGTTCACTTAGTAACTTTTCCATAGCCTTTGGAGAGAAATGATACAAATGGCGCGGCACGTCATAGGCTGCCCAATATTGCCCGTAAATCTTCGCGTCTTCCGAAGTATAATTTGGAACTGCGATAAACAATTTTCCATCTTCCTTCAGCAAATGTTTTAGTTGCTTTATGTATTCTTGAAGTTGGTGAACATGTTCCAAAACATGCCACATGGTAATGGCATTAAAACTTTGAGAAGAAAGCGTAAAAAGCGCTTCTGCATTTTTCAAATCAAGTTCATATAATTCTTTTGCTTTGTTTCTCGCACTTTCTTCCGGCTCGATGCCGGTACAATTCCAACCTGCGATTTTCATTGCATTCAAAAATGCCCCGGTTCCTGCACCAATGTCGAGGATACTTCCGGCGCTTTTATGCGTATAACTTTCAACCAGCTTTCTTTTTTGTTGCAGTGTTCGTTTTCTTACAGAATGATAAAGGCTGTTGGTGAATCCTTTTTTTGTGTCGCTGTGGGAGATATAATCTTCCGATTGATAATATTTTCCAATGTCGCCGGCGCCAGGAATATTTTGTGTAAAGCGAAGTGAGCAATCACCACATTCCCAGATCTCAAAGACTTCCCCTGAAACGGTGTAATCTTTTGCAGAAAGAACTTTATAAATATTTTGATTGCCACATACAGGACATGAATTATAAACGATCATCCATCTAATAGATTAATGTGTGGTGTAGGTTTTGGGTGCAACAGCCGGAACTACTTTTTGTTGATTGCCAATTGTTTTTACTGAAAAAGGATTCGCATAAAAATGAAGGAACAAAAGGAAGAATGCGATGATCAGCAAAATGATACCAATGATTTTCCAGGTGTTGTTTTTTCCAGTACTTTCTTCCTCTTCATAAAAATGGCTCATGACAGAAGAGGTAGTTTGTTTGTCGCCGACAAGCATTTCATGCTCTGCATTCTCATGTATCACCCGCTCTGCATTTATCGGTTCAAAAAAACTTGTAACGTGGCGTGTGTCACGCACAAATTCATTTCCTGATGTGCCTTTTTTCAAAACGCCTAAAGGATAAAAATTAATTTCTTCTCCTTTTTTCAGTTTGTCTCTTGCCTCGGAACACCAGCGCTTCAATTGGTCTATTGCTTCTGAAGGAGTAATTTTTTTTTGCTCTGAAACATATTTTACCAACCCGTCAGAAAGCTTTTCTTCTCTCTGGCTAAAAGTAATTTCCTGCGATGGAGGCAACATTTGTTTATTGGCCACATCAGCCCTTCCAGGATTATCAATTACTTTAAACCTGCCCACATCCCTGAGCCGGCAGTCTTTCGATTGTGCAATAAATGAAGCTATGATATCCTCCATGGTCGCAAATATCAGTAATTTATTCGCATCAAGCTAGTGAGAATCGATTTAAAAGTGAACGAGCACACCACCTATTACCTGGAATCCATAAACCGGGTAATTGTTCCAGTATTCATATTGGCTGTTGAGCACATTATTGAAATCCAGCCAAACGCTGAATTGCTTATTCAGTTTGAATTCTGCACCAAGACTCAAATCTGTGCCACCCGTCAAATCTTTTTCAGCACCATTTTTCAACAGTGCTTTTCCTCCTGAAAATGCGATCACATCTGCCTTAAACAAAAGCTCTTTAAAGGCATTCCATCTTAATGAACCGGTTAATTTTAACGGATACAATCCCCAGGCTTTGGAATTATCATGAAGCCCTGTGTAGCTGTTTAGATCCAACCCTGCAGAAGCAGTGAACTTGTCCTGGCTGATGAAGTTCATGTCTCCATGAATTTGGACATCTGACATTTTGCTTTCGTTGGTCAAAATAAATGCATTGCCATAAGTTGAGTCGTTTACAAACAAAGGCATGTCGTTATAAGAGATGAAGGCGGCTCTTGCATTGAAGTTGAAATGCTTGCCAACAGTAGCTTTGATGCCGCCATAATATTGTACCTCTTTGGTGTTGTTAATAAAAAGAGGATCACGCAGATAAGGATTTTCTTTGGTCAGCGTACGGAAACTATTAGCAATGTATTTTCCAACCCATCCCGCTTGCAGGATCAAAGCGTTTTGCTGCAACTGAAATTCAGCATAAACATTCGGGAAAACAGCCAATGTATTGTTGTTCCATGACGGAGTTATACCTCCGTGAAAGGTGAACATGTCGCTGTAATAAACAAATTCCGGCGCCAGTTCAAAAAGATTATTGGTGGCAGTAACTGTGGTGTCTTTGATCTTGTATTGATCAAAATTTCCCCGCGCAGCGATCTTAAAAGATACTGCATCTGAAAACCTTTTTTCTACCGGAATATTAATTGCGAGGTTACTTTCAGTTGCTTGTCCTTCTCTTGAATATTCGTGAACAACTAAATGAGGATCGTAATTGATGCCTATATCGTTTGTTGCAATATTTCTGAATCCCAAATTAGCGAAAAGATCCTGGTAACTTCTCCTGATGCTCGTTTTGTCAAAGGAATAAAGGTTGTGGTCGTAACCATATTGATAATACTCGTGCTCTGCAAAACCGGCACCTGCATATGTTTCATTTTTATCTGAAAAAATGCTTCCCGTTCCTTTAATATTCCATTCACCAAAATCCTGGTTCTTGATTTTCCCGCGCGATGAAATGTAATTGCCGTAAATATTACCCAATGCATGTTTGCCATCTCCAAAGCTGAAAGCGCCGGCAACATAAGGGGTAGATAAATTTCCATAACCAACCTTCAGTTGATTCCGGTCACCGAGTTTCAATGAAGTGTCTGCCTGCAACGACAAAGGTTTCAGTACGGTGGGCTGGTAGGTAAAAAATAAGTTCTCAGGAGGAATATAATAAGCCAGTCTCGGCCTTGAAGTATCAGGGGGAACCGGGGTGGGATACAAATTGATCTTAACCGTTTTTCTCAATGAAGGTTTGTAAGACGAAGTGATTTGAATCGTTTGTCTCTTTGTCGTATCCTGCGCGTGCAATGCAGTAAATAAAAAACACAATGGCAAGATCAGGATCGCTCTGCTTACGGATTTGGATGTCATCAATTTTTTAAACATGTCTGCTAAAATTTGTATTGAATTTTATTTACTGTTTGTGCTGTCTGAAGGTGTTGATTCTACTTTTGAATTTTGTTGTTCTTGGGCAGTAGCCTGGTTGAGCTTATCGGCTGCCTCTTTTTTTAACTCAGGTATTACCGCATTGTCAGCTACACTTTTATAAGTGGCTTTTGCATTGAAGTAATCCTTTTCTTTCAGGTAAATATCACCCAACAAAATGTAGGCTTTCGTTACCCAATAATCATAAGCACTTGTCACTTTTATCACATCAAGCGCTTCCTTTTCAGCGGTGTTCAACTGGTTAAGCGTATAATAACAATTGGCAGTTTCATATCGTGCTTCAGCACCCCATTCAGATTTATTGACTGCTGCCACCTGCTTGAATGCTTTGATGGCATCGTCACATTGATTATTTGCCTGCAATGATTTGCCTAACACCAAATTGGCAATTGCCTTGTCGTCGGTGCTGATGCCTTTTTTGGTAAGTAATTCTTTTGCAACATTATTAGCTTCCGCAAAATCCTTGGTTTGGTAATAACTTCTAACCAAACCTCTTAAAGCCTCCAACTGGTTTTCAGGGGTAGTAGCCAGTTCGAGCAAGTCGCCAAAGTAAGTTTTTGATTTAGCGTAATCTTTTAATTCAAAATAATAAATCCGCGCGGCATCGTACGCAGCTCTTTCTGCATAAGGATTGTTGCCCTGGTTGATCACTGCTTCATATCCCGCCACCGCATTCTGCCAATCTTTGCTTTTTGAATAGCATTCACTTTTGTAAAAATTAGCTTTCAATGTATATGCACCCTGTGGATATTTGCTGAGGTAATTGTTGAATGAATTAATGGCTGCTGCGCAATCATTATTCGTGTACTGCAATTCTGCAGCTGCATAAGTAAGGGAATCGGCTTCAGAAACGCTGATCACTTTCCCGGATTTTTGCAGGAAGTTGACATAATCATTCGGTCTTCCAATCTCCACATAAATGCTTTTCATGTTATCCAAAGCTTCGTTCGCTTCCTGTGATTGGGGGTATTGACTTACCAATTTTTGATAATCCTGCAAAGCCTCCTCGTTGTTGTTCAAGTTGTAATTCGCCAATCCGAGTTTCAGATAAACATTCGGATAAAGACTCGCCGCTGATTTAATGTTCAACACTTTATTGAGATAAGGTATTGCGTCTGCAAATTTTTCCTGCACCATATAAGCATTCGCAATCTGCATATAAGATTCTGCAACGAGATCACTTTGCGGATATCGCTGGGTGAGCGTATTAAAAGTTTGAATTTTTGCAGCAGGGTTGTTGATGCCGTTGATCAATGCCACCTGGTACAATGAATAATCACTTTGTGCTAATCCGTTACTGATCACATTTTGGTACATCTGTTTAGCAGTACCATAATTTTTCATCATGAAATAACAATCAGCTGCCCTTACATAAGCATCCTGTTGCAAAGAAGAGGATGTTGGTGTAATGGCCGGGGCAACTTGTTTAAAATTCGCGAGTGCCTGTGAATAATTTTCAAGATTCAGGTAACTGTAACCCAAAACATAATGTGCATCTGTCGGACTTGCTTCTCCTAATATTCCTCCATATTGCAGGTAACTCAGCATATCTTTCAGCGCCTCATCATAACGGTTAAGCCTGTACGCAACTTCTCCTTTCCAGAAATAAGCAAATGGCAATACCTGCCCCGCGTTCGGATTCCTGATAACCTGGCTCAACAGATCATCTGCTTCATTCAATTGTTGATTGTTAATATAATCGGTGGCTCTTCCGAAAAGAATTTTTGGATAGATCCTTTCCATGGTGGGTGTCGGTTTCGCAAAAGATTGATACAATGCAAGTGCCTCTGCGTAATTGTTGGTGTTAGCCAGCAGATTGATGATGATCTCCTTTGCTTCATTCGCATAAGCCGAATTGGGATAGAGATCAAGGAATTTATTCAATGAATTTAAAGCTACATCCTGGTAACCGAGTTCATACGAAAGTTTGGCATAATTGAATCTTGAAATTTCCTGCTGTTTGGGATTGCTGTTGTTGTCAGCACTGTAAAGGAAAGCGTTTCTTGCATTTTCTTTTTGACCTGTTTTTAAATACAGGTCACCCAAAAGATACATTGAGTTTTGTCCCAACGAATCTTTTTCATTGCTCAATTGCTTGAACCCTTCTATCGCTTTCTGAACATCATTCGCGTTGTAATAACAATAACTGAGTTCATACATCACTTCCTTTGAAACCTTTTTGCTGCTGGCAACATAAGCTTGCAAAAGCGGGAGGGCTTTATTGAATTCTTTTTTCTCAAAATATATCTGGCCCATCAAAAGATTCATTTCCTTACGGTTGGAAACTCCGTTTTTGCCCAATTTACTTTCGCCGTATCGCAAGGCTTTGTCTTTGTCGCCCTGGAAATAATAGATCTGTGCAATGTAATAAGGAACGAGGTTGCTGTACTTTGGCTTCGATTCCACCTTTTGAAAAGAGGAGAGTGCATTGTTGTAATCATGGTCGCGATAACTCAGGTAACCATAATAATAATTGGCGTCATAATAATATTTATTCGAAGGCAGTTGATGAATTTCATCAAACAAAGGCTTTGCATTCCGGTATTGTCCTGTTTGAAAATAAGAATAAGCCAATTCAAATTTTGCATCTGCAATTTGTTCATTGCTCAGGTTATTATAGCCCGCTCTTTCATAATAAACAACTGCCCGTGCATAATCATTTCTCACAAAATAATACTGTGCAAGATGATAACTCATCAATTGTTGACGGGGCTCGTTGTTCGCGGCGTCAATAAATCTTTTTGCATCATCCACCGCCACTTCCTGGTTTAATTTCAGTTCACAAACTGTGTAATAATATTCAACATCCTCATTCAGGTAAGCGTGGCTGCTTTTTGTGTTTTCCGGATATTTATCAAGCAAAGGTTTTAGCAAGGGGTAAGCAAGGCTGTATTCTCCTTTGATGAAATAATCTTCAGCTTCCTTGAATTTTTTCTGAGGATCGGTAATAAAATAATTGGCTTGTGAAAAGCAGGATACAGACATCAGGGTAAATACCAGGGGAAGAATCAAACGCGTCATTAATTTGAATTTTACTTTTTAATATTGAATTAAAAAAACAAACGAACCGTTACTTGTTGCAAATGATATTGCTGAGGGCAAAAATACAAACACCGTTCCACTTAAATCGTTTCAAAAATATTTGATTGATTTTAAAAACAATTTAAATTGCGCAAATCTTTGTTAATACAATTGTAAAAAAGAATGAGTAGATTTTTATCGACGAAATATTCAAATGGTGCTTTCAATTTCGCTATGCTGGTTTTGCGCGTTACTTTAGGCATCCTGTTGATGAGCCATGGTTACAGCAAACTGGTTGCATTTAGTTCTCTTCGTTATAAGTTCATGAACTTTCTTCACATGGGTTCCACACTTTCACTTTCCCTCGTGATCTTTGCCGAATTGTTTTGTTCGGTATTCGTTATCCTTGGTTTGTTTACACGCTTTGCTTGTATCCCGATCGTGATTGCGATGGGCGTTGTTGTATTTGTTGCTACACACGGGCAAATTCTTGGGCCAGGTGAAAGAGGCGCTATTTATCTCGCTGCTTCCTTTGCTATTTTGCTTGTCGGACCGGGAAGGATCAGCATCGACGCTATGATCGGCAGGTAATTTAAAGATTTACATTCCATGTTTACTCATAAAACAAAAATCAGGATTCATTATGCGCTCACTGACCAGATGGGGGTTGTGTATCACGGAAATTACGCGCAATTATATGAGATTGGAAGAACGGAAGCGCTGAGAAGTCTTGGTTTAACATACAAGCAAATAGAAGCCACAGGAGTGATTATGCCTGTAACGGAGATCCATACTCGCTTTTTGCGGCCCGCACTTTATGATGATCTGCTCACAGTAGTAACGATGGTAAAAGAAATGCCCTTGCATTCCAAGATCGTTTTTCACAGTGAAATTTATAATGAGCAAAATGAATTGCTGAATATCGGTGATGTTACCTTGTATTTCCTGGATGCAAAGACAATGAAGAGAACGGATATGCCGGAGAAGATCAGGGAAAAGCTGGAAAAATTCTTTTAACTGGTACGGTAAATGAAGTTTTTATACACTTTTTTATTTTCCGCCTTGAGACGGTATCGCCTGTTGTTTCTTCAAAATTTGCTCAAAATCATTTCGTAGTTTTCAAAAAAAAACGCGTTGCGAATTTTAATTATAGAAGACGAAAAAGCACTGAGCGAAAGCATAGCTGATTATCTTTCTGTTCATGAATATGATTGTGAAACGGTTGGTGATTACCATTCGGCTGTTCAAAAACTTGATTACAATAGTTATGATTGTATCCTTTTGGATATCACTTTGCCTGGTGGAGATGGATTAAAGATTTTGCAGCAGTTAAAAGAGGATAATAAAACTGAAGGCGTATTGATCATCTCAGCAAAAAACTCACTGGATGATAAAATTAAAGGTTTGAATTTGGGTGCAGATGATTATTTGTCAAAACCTTTTCATCTCTCGGAATTAAATGCACGAATAGCAGCTATTATAAGAAGAAAAAATTTTGATGGCCATAATAAAATTCAGTTTCAAAACCTCGAGATTGATACCGGAAGTAAATCGGTAATGGTTGAGAAGAGCCCGGTTGATCTGACCAAAAAGGAATATGAATTATTGCTTTATTTTATTTCCAACAAAAAACGTGTCATCTCCAAAGAAGCGATAGCAGAGCATTTGTGGGGAAGTGAAATGGGCGGCAATTATGATTTTATTTATACACACATCAAAAACCTGAGGAAAAAATTAATGGATGCAGGTGAAGCTGATTATATCAAATCGGTTTATGGAATGGGCTATAAATTCACCGACCAATGAAATTAATTGCGAAATACAACCGGGTAACGATCCCGATAATCATAGTTGTTCTTTTGACAAGCAGTGTTGCTTATTATTTTATTCTTCATCGCATCCTCGTTTACCAACTTGATAAAGACCTGCGAATAGAACAACGTGAAATCAGGCAACATATAAAAGAAACCGGGCAATTGCCGGAGACTTCGGATTATAAAGACCAGGAGATTTCATTCGAGCTAACCAAGCTCGCTCATTTTAATGACCGCTATTCAACGCACGATCATCTTAATAAAAAAGAAGATGAGGTAGAATCCTTTCGGAGTATAGATTTCCTTGTATCCCAGGGAGGCAATAATTATATAGCCACTGTTACAAAATCACAACAGGAAACTGAAGACATAGTAAGATTAATATTGATTGTTACCCTTTTCATCATCATCCTCCTGCTCCTGGTACTATTTCTATCTAACAGGTTTTTACTGCGCAAATTATGGGAACCCTTCCGCAATACACTAACGCAACTCACGCAATTTAATTTCTCCTCGAAGAATAAAATAAAGTTGCAGCCAACTGATGTTGATGAGTTCAGGGAATTGAATGAAACGGTTATTCAACTGACACGGAAATTGACACTCGATTATGAAAACCTGAAAAGCTTTACAGAAAATGCATCCCACGAGATACAAACCCCTCTTGCAATTATTACCAATAAGATAGAATGGTTGCTCCAGTCGGAAAATCTTTCCGAAAAAGATATGAAAGTGTTACAATCGGTGAATGAAGCAGCTTTAAAACTTTCGCGGCTTAACAGCTCATTGTTATTATTGGCAAAGATCGAAAACCGCCAATTCGAAAATATAGAGGCAATTGATTTTTCGTCTATGCTTAAGCGTTACCTTAATGATTATGAAGAACTGCTGGCTGCCCGTGGCTTAACAATTGAAGAAAATGTGGAGGAAAATGTGGTGGTAAAAATGAACGAGGCACTTGCGGAAATATTGATCTCCAATCTTATTTCAAACGCCATAAAACACAATGTGGATGCAGGAAGTATACGGGTGGAATTGCAAAAGGATTTATTCAGGGTAAGCAATACCGGCAATGAGTTGCACGAGGACAGCCATCATTTATTTGAAAGATTTAAAAAAGATTCTCTTTCTCCTGATTCACTGGGCCTCGGATTATCTATTGTAAAAACGATAAGTGAAGTTTATCAATTTAAAATAAACTACAGCTATAAAGATCACTGGCATTTTATTGAAATAAATTTTAATTCTCCTGCGGATTGATTTTCTCTTCATCATTATTGGCAGGCTTTGGAATGCTTATTGTTAAGCATATTGAAAAAGAAATATTATATATATGAAACTGTTAAGGAAGTACTTCTTCATATTGCCTTTGCTGTGCCTCAACGTAACCGCGTTTTCACAAGATACATTGGTGAACAAACTGGACAGCCTCAGCCTGAAAAAAGATACTTCGGGTAAACAAATCAACAACACGAATCCGGCAGCATATAATAAGCGGACAGAGTTATCGCCCAAATCATATTTCGTTTTATTAGGTAGTGACCTGAAGCAGGAGTTCACCAAGCCATTTCACATGAAAGGAAAGGACTGGCGCAATTTCGGAATTTTTGCCGCAGGAACCGGCGCTCTGTTTCTTGTAGATAAACCTATTCAACAGGCGGCGTTAAAACTCCGGAACAGGAACACCTCGGTGAATGATATAAGCCATTATGTTACCAATGTTGGAGGGATTTATGAAGGAGCGACCCTTGCTGCATTGGCAAGTTATGGTTTGATATTTAAACGTAAGAAAGTTGTCACCACTACACTTTTGGCTACCCAGGCTTATATAACGGGAGCGGCTGTGGAAACGGTCCTGAAGTTTTTGGCGGGTGAAACGAGACCTAATTATTACGGCCCCGACCAGGTAGCATCTCCCCGGTTTCTCGGACCTTTTACCAAAGTACAAAGAGACTACAACGGGAAAAAAACGTACAGTTCTTTTCCTTCGGGTCATTCCACAGTAGCTTTTGCGGCAGCAACTGTATTCGCTTCTGAATATAAGGATAAGCCTGCAATTCCTATTATCGCCTATACAGTTGCTTCATTGATTGGAGCAAGCCGTGTTACAGAAAATGCACACTGGACAACCGATGTGGTAGTGGGCGCAGCACTTGGATATTTAACCGGCAAGCATATCGTAAATAACTATCACCGGTATGCGAAAATTAAAGCGCCTGAACAGGCAAAAAATACAATCTCCTTTCACCTGCAATATAATTATGGCCACCTCGAGCCGGGTATCGTGTATACTTTCAGGAAGTAAATTGTTTATACTGCAGCGGACGAACTTCTAAGCACTAATTTTTTATCGCATTTTCTTAAGAACCGAAAATGCAGTTTAGCACTTGCTAAAAAACGTGTTCCTTTAATTACATTCCAATAAGGCAAACCCCGCCGGTTGTTATACCGGCTTATGCGGTAAAGGATTTGCCAGTGTTTGGAAATTTCTTTATAGGCCTGCCACATCGAATATTTGCCGGTGTAAATGTGGTTGGGTATTGAACCGGCACCATTGAATTCGAGAATGGAAAAGTTTCTTCCTGCCTTCAGATCATCTATTGAAGTGCATTTGATATCATACCTGCCATAGTAAAATAAACTGGCGTGACTTATCTCATCAAACATTTTCAATAATTTTTCATCAATTTGATCGGAAAGGTCATGAAATGTGGCGCCGTGATAACGGTTACCCACAAACGATAAATTCAAAACTTCATTTTTCTCTAAAACCCGGTCAAGTTGCGTATCATCCAATTTTAATAATTCTTCGGTAATTGAAGTCTTTTGCTTCTGCGCAATTTGCCTTATTGTAGAAATTCCATCTCCCTTAATGGCAGGGTATCTTTTTTCAAAAAGGGCGCTTATTACCCCTGATTTTTCTGTTGGATAACGGTAATAAAAAAGTCCTATTTCCATGGGGTAATCCACGAATTCCTGGATCAAATAATCCACAGGCATATTGCGGTGATAATAACCAAGATAACGGCAGCTATCGATCTTCCTGAAAAGAATTGCTTCCATGCCCACGTCTGGTTTTACAATAAAAGGATAAGAAAATTGTGCATTTTGAATTTTGGATTCAACTTCCTGTAAAGGTTCTGCTGCTTTAATATAAATGGTTTTGGGGAAATAACTTTCAGGCAGCGTCTCATACATTTCTTTCTTGCTTTCCCCTTCAAAAGCGCCAAAAGTTAAGCGCGGGTTGGACGTGCTGAAAAACCAGATTGCGCGACTCTTAAGAATGTATTTACACCAAACAAAAAACAGGGGAGAATAGAAGAGGTAAAATGGCCAGTGATACCAATCGCTTAATCTGCTGATTAACTTTTTCAAATACGTTGTTCTAAAAAATGTATTCTTTCGCCTCGATCAACTTGTTTTGCTCGTCGGCATAAACAATCGTTGGCTGAAATCCGCGCGCTTCGGTTTCTTCTTCAAAATAACCAAATGCAAGCACATGAATTTTGTCGCCTTTGTTGAACAATTTGGACGCCGCACCGTTCAATGAAACATAACCGGGTTTGTTGCTTCTCACCACGTAAGTCACGATCCTGTTGCCATTCGTGAGGTTATTGATGTGCACCTGTTCGAACAATTTAAGTCCGGAAGCTTCGATCAGGTCGTCAGGAAGGGCAATACTTCCCGGGTAGCTTTCCGAACTTTCCGTTACGATCAGTTGTTGAATTTTTACTCTTAATAATTGAAGCAACATTGTTTTTTTGTTTTATAAATATTATGCCGAAGCAAAGATAAACATCAAATCTGTGAAAAAACTGATGTGGAATTTACTGAAACAAAAAATATTCCCAAATTGAAAGTTGCATTATTTCTTAGTTTACTGAATTGCAATTCTCAATTAGTCGTTCCAGAGAATCAAAAGATAAAATACAAGGATTTGCAATTGCCTCGCGGCCTCATTTTTGCTATCATTAGCGCACATGGTATTCGTTCCTGAGGGATTTTGGAATACGAAACGCTTCTATTGCACTTTGGATTACTTCCGACCTGTTGCCATCAAAGGTTTCAATAGTGGTTTTCTTCCCCGCCTTAAAATGAAGGTGTTGCATTTTGCCTGCTACCGTATGCTAAAAAGTCCTCAGTCAATGCCCCTAAAAAAATTATGATAGAACTTATAAACTTTACACTAAAAGATTTAATAAACCGGTTTTTTATATCGACCATGGCGGAATATGGATCGTTATGTTTATAATTTTTGCAGAAACCGGATTGATGGTAGGTTTCTTCCTCCCCGGTGATAGTTTGTTACTTCTTTCTGGCGTTTATAGCTCAAAGCTTATGGAGAGTGTAATACACAATGGGCTTGAAAACGATTTTATAGAAGTGATGATGTTGTTTGTTTTGATTTCTCTTGCCGGCATATTAGGAAATGAGCTGGGTTATTGGATTGGTTTTAAAACGGGTCCCGTGATTTTTAAAAGAAAGGATAGCTGGCTCTTTAAGAAAAAATACCTGTACCAGGCGAAAGAATTCTACGACAAACATGGCGATATTGCTATTGTATTAGCAAGGTTTTTGCCCATGCTGCGAACTTTTTCCCCGATTGTCGCAGGCATTGTAAAGATGGATAAAAAGAGCTTTTTGCGCTACAATATTTTAGGAAGCGCTGCCTGGGTTTTCAGTATCTTAATGGCAGGGCATTATCTTGAAAGATTGTTCCTTGATAATTTCGGATTTGATCTTAAGGAACATGTATTTGCCATTATAATTTTGTTGTTACTTACTACTACAGGCCCCGTTGTCTATAAAATGTTTTCGCGTAAGGAATAGTATCACAGCTTCTCTTAGTATAACTTTTTCTTCTCTTCGATCCATTTCATTCTTCAGATTTTCCACAAATTCACCTGATACATTTGTGCAATAAATTAAATGAAAACTTTTAAACCGATCAATTATGAAAAAGATTGTAGCAGTTACGGCAATCCTGTTTGCAATGAGCAATGGCACCTTTGCACAGGAAAATGAAGCCAATGAACACATCAACGTACCCAACGCAGTAAAAACCGCCTTGCATCAAAAATACCCGCAGGCAACCCACATAGGATGGGAAAAAGAAAATGGAAATTATGAAGCGAATTGGGGTGGAAAAGACCATGAGGCAAATTCTGTCCAGTTTACTCCTGCCGGAAAATTTATTGAAATCGTAAAAGAGATTCCGGTGAGCCAGCTTCCGTCAAATGTGGTGAGTTACGTAAAAAGTCATTACCACACCAAAGTAACAGAAGCGGGTAAAGTGACCGATGCAAAAGGAAAAACTTCATATGAAGCTGAAGTTCATGGAAAAGACGTAATCTTTGATGCAAACGGAAATTTTGTAAGATCCGAATAATTACCCCTGTAACATGAAAGAAAAAGCTGCCTGAAAATGGTGGCTTTTTTTAAACAAAACATTTTCAAATAACCCCGACGTTCTTAAAATTTATCCCGCGTTTATTTCACTTCAAATTTTCTTCAAAATCTGGTTTTATGTTTGTAGCATGGTGAAAGAACAATAAATTTTTGAGTTATGAAAAAAGTTTTAATTGCAATCACCATATTGTTTGGAACAAGCGGCAGTAGTTTTGCCCAGCAGAACAAAACAAATAAGAACATAGCCGTTCCTGCAACAGTGAAAGAGGCGTTTATTAAAAAGTATCCAAACATTAAAAATGTGCACTGGCAAAGAAGAGATGATGATTATGAAGCACAATGGAAAAAAGGAAACAGTGTTGTGTTTACACCTTCAGGAAAGTTTATTGAAGAAACTGTGGCGATGCCTGTAGATCAATTGCCTGAAGCAGCCAGAAGATATATAAATATGACTTATAACTCTGCAATAACCGGAGCGGGAAAAGTTACCGATTTGCATGAGAAGACTTCTTATGTTGCTTATCTGAACGGCGCGGCGCTGGTTTTTGACAAGAACGGACGATTTATAAAAGCGGCAAAAAAATAAAAATTATTGCACGATAAAGGCTATTCAAAACAAAAAGAATAGCTTTTTTTGTAGAAATATGCATAGACGATTTTACATAACGGCACTTTTTTTTCTTTTGCCTTTTCTTTCTATAGCCCAGACAAAAGACTTGAATTATTTTATTCAGCAATCTCTCCAAAACGATCCACGAATCTATGAACTGCGCAACCAGATCCTCCAAAACAAATTAGACAGCCAGTTAATTGTTGCCGGCAATAAATGGCAGTTGTCCGGAAGTGGAAACGCTTATTATGCGCCAATCGTAAATGGATGGGGATATGATGAAGTGATTACAAACGGGCAGCAACTTTCGGCGCTGGTGGCTTTGAATAAACACATTTACAACAAGCGGAATTTAAGCCTGCAGTTTGAAAGCCTGCAATTACAAAATGATTCAATAAACAATACAATTGCGATCAATAACCAGGATTTAAAAAAGTCCATCATCAGTCAATACATTACGACTTATGGCGACCAACTTCAACTGGGTATAAATGATGAAGTGATCCAATTGCTCAGCAATGAAGAAAAAATATTGAAAATTTTGACGCAAAAAAACGTGTACAAGCAAGCAGATTATTTGTCATTTCTTGTAACACTTCAGCAACAACAATTGGCAAGAAATCAATTGCAGGTGCAATACAAAATGGACTACGATTCGCTTAATTACCTGGCAGGAATTGTTGACACTTCAACCGCAACTCTTGATGCACCCGATCTTCGTGTAATTCCTAACTTAAACGCCAAAGAATCGCCTTTCTTTTTGAGTTATAACCTCGACAGTTTAAGAATTGAAAACGAGCGTAGTCTTGCAGAAGTACAATACCGCCCAAAGGTTAATTTGTTTGCAGATGCCGGATATCAATCCGCCTTCCAGGTTACACCCTACAAAAATTTTGGATACAGTTTCGGCATTAACCTGACGGTTCCCATTTTCGATGGTGGACAAAAACAACTGGCTTTTAAGAAACTGGACCTCAGGAAAAATACTTTACAGAGGAAAAGAGACTTTTTTACGAATCAATATGAACAGCAGTTGCAACAGCTTCAGCAACAGTTGAATGAATTGAAAGGTTTAAGTACTTCTATCAATAAACAAATAAATTATTTGGAAACGCTGATAAAGGTGAATGGCAAATTGCTGGAAACAGGAGACATAAGAATAGCAGATTATGTGCTGGCACTGAACAATTATATTACTGCCAAAAACCTGGTGGTTCAAAATCAAATTGCACAATACCAGGTGATACAACAATTGAATTACTGGAACATGAATTTGTAAAATATGCTTGCATGATAAGATATTTATTTAGCAGAATGAAAATAAAGCAGGAAGGCCCCCGGGGTTCCGTTCCGGCAAATTATTTCTTTGCGATAATTGTGGTTTTACTGGCAGCCGGTTGTCATTCTTCATCCACTTCTTCCGAATCTGATTCAAGTGAAGAAGTGAAAACACCTGTTACTGTTACAACCGTTTCGCACACTTCAATAGATGATTCCATCGAACTGAATGCTACCTCTACTTTTTTACAACAGAATGTGGTAAAGTCGAACCTCAACGGTTATATCATCCAATCAAATGTAAAGTTTGGCGATTATGTTCACCGGGGGCAGGCATTGTTTGTTTTGAAAACCAAGGAAGCCGCGGCAATTGGTAATGCGGTGAACCGGCTTGATTCTTCATTTAAATTTTCGGGTGTTAATGTTATAAAGGCGGATGCGCCCGGGTACGTGATGCAGGTGGATCACCAGGACGGCGATTATGTACAGGATGGCGAGCAGCTGGCAGTGATAAGTGATACAAGAAGTTTCGTTTTTGTGATGAATGTGCCTTATGAAGACAAACCTTTTGTGTCAATAGGAAAGCACGTGCGACTTGTGTTGCCGGATAATGAAAAGCTTGATGGTGTTATTTCTTCTTCTTTGCCAATGATCGATTCGGCTTCACAAACTCAACAGTATTCGATAAGAATAAATACATCAAAGAGCATTCCGAGGGATTTGATAGCCAGGGTGAAGATCCTCAGGAATGCAGTACAGGATGCACAAACGTTGCCTTCTGAAGCGGTACTAACGGATGAAACACAAACGAAATTTTGGGTGATGCAATTGATCAATGATAGTACAGCCGTTAAAGTGCCTGTTACAAAAGGAATTGAAAAGGAAGATAAAGTTCAAATTCTGAAACCACAATTTGACCCGGAGACAAAAATTTTATCAGGAGGCAATTACGGCTTGGGCGACACGGCTATTGTAATTGTGCAAAAACCTCAGAAAGCACCCACCGACAGTAGCACGCAAATGAAGCAATGATTGGAAAATATTTGTAAAAAGATCTTGAATGGACAACCAGGAAGAAAATGTGAACCGATCAGAACCACCAAAGAAGAGGTCTGATTATTTCACGAAATATAAAAGCCCGCTGACAGTAGTGATCGCGGTGATCATTGCGGGAGGCGTATTTACTTATACCAAATTAAAGACTTCCCTTTTTCCTGAGATCACTTTTCCAAAGATCAAGGTCATTGCTGATGCCGGCTTGCAGCCGGTAGATCGTATGATGGTCACGGTTACACGTCCGTTGGAACTGGCGATTAAAAAGATTCCTGACCTGGATTATGTCAGGAGTACCACCAGCCGCGGCAGTTGCGAGCTTTCTGCATTCCTGGACTGGGACGCCAATGTTGACCTGAGCAAGCAAAGAATTGAATCACGTATTGCAGAGATCAGGAATACGCTTCCGGCCAATGTGAATATTACGGTTGAAAAAATGAATCCTTCCATTCTGCCTGTAATGGGCTATTCCCTGGAAAGCCATTCACTTTCGCCCATACAATTAAAGCAACTGGCTGTTTATACCGTTAAACCATTTCTCAGCCAGGTGCCCGGTGTTTCCGACATAGGAGTGATGGGAGGAAAATCAGAAGAATATTGGGTGAAACTAGATCCTCAAAAAATGAGTGCCCTGGGTATTACCCCCGATTCAGTAAACTCAGCACTTGCTCAAACCGGATTCATCAATTCAAACGGGTATCTTTCCAATTACCGTTATTTATACCTTTCGCTTACAGATGCATCTGTTACCTCTTTAAAGGATCTGGAAAACGTAATTGTGTCGGGCAATGGCCGCAGAACGGTATTGTTGAAAGATATTGCGGAAGTACAGGTAAACGAAGCCGTGCAATACGTTAAGATCAATGCCAACGGCCACGAAGGTGTTTTGATTGCTGTTGTAAAACAACCGAACAGCAACCTGATCGACATGTCTGCACAAATGAAGGAGAAGATAAAGCAATTGCAAAAAATTCTTCCCAAGGGAGTTACCATAAAACCCTATTACATACAGGCGGATTTTGTAAACACAGTGGTGAAGAGTGTTACCGACAGCCTTTGGATCGGCTTGCTGCTGGCGATCATTGTGGCAATTATTTTTTTAAAGTCTTTTAAGGCAAGCGCCACAATTTTAATCACGATTCCGGTTACGCTGGGGCTTACACTGATCATGTTGTATGCAGTTGGCTACACACTCAACATTATGACACTCGGCGCTATTGCCGCTTCTATCGGGTTAATCATTGATGATGCAATAGTGGTCGTAGAGCAAATACATCGGACGCACGAAGAATACCCGGATGCTTCTTATAAAGAAATTGTTCATGAAGCGATACATTACTTGTTCCCGGCAATGGTTGGATCTTCCATTAGTACGATTGTCATTTTTATTCCTTTCTTCCTGATGGGCGGTGTAGCCGGCGCCTATTTTAATGTGATGACCAATACCATGATCATTACATTGGTTTGTTCTTTTTTCGTTACCTGGATATGCCTTCCCGTTATATACCTTATTTTTTCACGCACGAAGAAAAAAGTAAAAAAAGAAGAGAAGAAAGAATCAGTTCCGCGACAAGGTTGGGTAAAATGGTTCATCCTCAGGCCATGGATCAGCTTTTTATTTGTGGCTGCATTGATCGCCAGTATTATTCTCATTTTGCCCCATCTCGAAACCGGTTTTTTACCGGAAATGGATGAAGGAAGTATAGTGCTCGATTACACTTCCATTCCCGGAACTTCATTGGAAGAAACAGACAGGGAATTGCATGCAGTTGAAAAGATAATCATGTCAACCCCGGAAGTGGAAGCTTATTCACGACGGACAGGAACGCAAATGGGGTTTTTTATTACTGAACCTAACACAGGCGATTATCTGATTCAATTGAAAAAGAACCGTAAGAAAAGTACCGACCAGGTGATCGAAGAAATTCGAAAAAGGATTGAATCCTCACAGCCGGAATTGCGTGTTGATTTTGGACAGGTGATCGGCGATATGCTTGGCGACCTAATGACCTCCGTACAGCCGATTGAAATAAAGATCTTCGGTGATGATGATCAAAAATTGCATGCACTTTCGAAACAAGTGAGTGATATCGTCGATAAAGTGAAAGGTACGGCTGATGTTTTCGATGGGGTCGTAATTGCGGGACCTTCAATAAGTGTCGCTCCTGATTTTAAGAAACTGGCGATGTACGGGATCACACCCTCCAACTTTCAATCGCAGGTGCAGCTGGCACTTCAGGGAAATGTTGCCGGAAATGTGTTTGCGAATAATATGGTTTTTCCTATCCGGCTGATCTATCCGGGAAGCCGGACGAGAACGGTTGATGAATTGGAAAACACGAAGATATTTTTGCCAAATGGAAGCTATAAATTGTTGAAGCAGGTAGCGACTGTTCAATTTAAGAAAGGTTCCGCAGAGATCAACAGGGAAAACCTGCAGACAATGGGTATCGTTTCGGCCAGGCTTGAGAACCGTGACCTGGGAAGTACGATTAAAGACATAAAAAGCAAGCTCAGCAGTCAAATTCATTTACCACAGGGATATACCATTGAATACGGAGGAGATTATGCGCAGCAGCAAAAATCTTTTTCAGAATTACTGATGATATTGATCTCATCAAGCATACTGGTTTTTGGGGTGATCCTGTTTTTGTTCAGGGACATAAAGCCTGCTATCACCATTTTAATTATTGCTGTTTTAGGCATTGCCGGAAGTTATATTGCGCTGCTTATTACGAATACTCCTTTGAATGTGGGAAGTTACACGGGACTGATCATGATCGTAGGCATCATTGGTGAAAACTCCATATTTACTTTTTTGCAGTTTCGTGAAACGCTCGAGGATAAATCGGTTGATGAATCGGTAGTGTATGCAATCTCTACACGGTTGCGGCCCAAGTTGATGACCGCGCTCGGTGCAATTATCGCACTGATGCCACTGGCATTGGGAATAGGAGCCGGGGCACAGTTGCATCAACCATTGGCAATCGCTGTTATTGGTGGATTTATTGTTGCATTACCTTTATTGTTGATCGTCCTCCCGTCAATGTTGAGACTTGAATACAAGAATGCGAAAAAGGAAATAAGTACCAGGTAGGAAGCAGTAAAAAGCAAGAAGCAGGAAGCAAGTTTAAAACTTTCACACTATAAAACAAATTTTATGAAACTTTTCTTATCACTCTTGCTGATGACGGCTACTGCCATTTCATCAGCCCAAACTACCCAATACAAAGTGGTTAAAACATTTCCCGTTTCCGGGGATGGGTTTTGGGATTATATTGCCGTTCACAATGGTAAAATTTATGTGTCGCATTCAACGCAGGTGAATATTTTGAACGAGGAAAACGGTGATTCCATTGGCATAATTCCAAATACAAAAGGTGTTCATGGAATTGCATTTGATGATCAGTTGCAAAAAGGGTTTACAAGCAACGGTGCATTAAATACAGTAACGGTATTTGATTTGAAAAGCGGTAAGGTAACGGGGCAGGTGAGTACCGGAGAAGACCCCGATGCGATTTTCTTTGAGCCTTATACAAAAAAGGTCGTTACCTGTAACGGCCGGTCAGAAGATCTTTCGGTGATCGATCCTTCAAAAGAAAAGGTGGTGGAAACAATTAAAGTGGGAGGGAAGCCCGAAACCGCTGTTTCCGATGGAAAAGGAAAGTTGTTTGTCAACATTGAGAACAAGAATGAAATAGCGGAAGTTGATCTCAAAACTTTCAAAGTCATCAATCAATGGCAGTTGGATGGCGCAGAAGGCCCTACGGGACTGGTAATGGAAAAGAGCACAAACCGTTTGTTTGCAGGTTGCCAGGGATGGCTTGTAGTCATGAATGCCGCGAATGGAAAGGTAGTTGCCAAACTTCCTACAGGGCAAGGTTGCGACGGCGTGGCTTTTTATCCGAAAAATAAAATGATCTTTTCATCCAATGGGCGAAGCGCAACCATAACGGCAATAAAAGAAAAAGATGCCAATGATTTTTCGGTTGTTGGAAATTATCCTACACAACCGGGAGCAAGAACCATTGCCATTGATGAGGACAACGGGGCGCTTTTCCTGCCAACAGCGTCATTTGAAAAGAACAATGGAGGAGGAAGGCCGAAGATGATACCGGGAACATTCAGGGTGTTGGTGGTAAAAAAGGCTGACTAACGGTTATGTGTAATCGATTTCCAGATAAATGTGCCAAGCCTACGGCTCTCATTCCATTCTTTTGATACTGTCACCAGATTAAAATCCGGTGTTACAAGATTGTTCGAGCCGATGGCTCTGGTATAATTCGATTTAGGCCGGTGATTTACAAGATCATTGATCCTGTTAAATGATTGCATCCGGATGGAATTAGTCTATCCGGCTTTGGAAGCATTTAAGCACAATGGAAATAACGGTTACCAGTAAACGAAGAAAATTTTATAATTTTTTCTTTAAGTATACCTGGCTCGATGCCTGATTTATTGAGCAGCCAGGAGCCTGCATTGACTTGTTTTACAGAAATGGATTTAATCCGTTGCAGATTTTAATTCGTTGAAACACGGGAAAGTCAATCATGAAATAAAAACAGAAACGACAATGTGTTCCAAAACATCTTCATCAAAAAATGTTTTGGTAATTCCTTCTGCTTCATTCAGGATTTCGAGGATCGAGGGCTGATGGTCGTCGCAAAGAGAAAAGGCCAGTTGTGAAACATTTGCTTTGGCCTTATAAACCTTACGAATCGTTTTTTCCAAAAGTTCAATTCTCAAACCGCTGTCTTTTAATTTGCCCAACTCTGCAATCATCCAACTGAGGCCGTAATAATAATTTTGGTTCAGGATGATGTGATTCTGCAAAGCGCTACCATCAGGCATCCTGTTGTAGGGTGAGTTTACAATTTCAGGTGTAAGGTACTTCTTCAGAAACTCCGGTGGTTCCCCATCCGCCTTTAATTCAACCAATCCCAATAATGCCTGGGGATAAATGCTTAACCACCTTAGCTCTCTTCGTAGTTCGTGGACGTCCTTTTCAATGTCAGTAAATTCCCTCTTTCGATCCTTGTACTTTTTGGTGATCTTTTCGATGTCATTTTGGTAAACCTCCAAAACGGCAACCGTATCATTTTTTTCATCGTACCATTCAATTGAATCGAGGATCTTATAGATCTTCTTCAAACGTTTTTTGTGTTTCCCAATCCATTTTTCCTTTTTAAGATGCTTATTGAACTCTTTGATCTTTTCGTCGGTCTGCTTCTTCAAATAAACCGTGATCAATTCCGGGATATTTTTATTGTCCGCGAATTCTTTATAAAACCCATCATAATAATCGATCTGTCCCAGGAAATCTTCGAGGTCTTTGAATTCGGCATTGATCTTTTTTATTTGTTTCTTTTTGTGGATCTTTTTGTAGATCCGGCTCAGCCCTTCCAGCATAAAAAGAGGTGTGCGCATGTCTTTTGCATAGATCAACCGGCCGGGGTCTTCAGATGAGGCAGCTTCGGTAAGCAGGTTGTCAACTTTTGTCAGGAAGTGAATAAAACGGGCTTTGCCGAGGGGAGTGAAGGGTTGCATTCAAGTGAGTTTTATTGCCTGAAGGTATTGAATTAAATTATTTAATTATTCAACTATTGAATTATTGGGGATGGTTATATTGTTTTATTGTTTTATTGTTGGGTGTTCCGTGGTTGAATTGTTATTAAATGCTAAGCATTGGCATTCCTGCAAATTCAATACTAATCACAATTTTCTTTATCACAATCCTCATCAGTAAATTCCGTTTCGAGGGTTATGTGTTGAATGTCCATGTGAGCAAGACGATGTTTTAATTTATTTTTTATTTCACTCACCTCGCTGAGGTCGTTGCAGCCATCCATTACAACATGCGCTGTCATTGCGTTTTCGGTGGTGCTCATTGCCCACACATGGATGTGGTGGATATCTCTTATCCCCTCAACATCGCCCGCATTTTTCTTGATCTCGTTAAGGTCAATATCCTTCGGAACGGCGTCCATAGAGAGGGCAAAGCTTTCTTTCAACAATCCCCATGTTCCAATAAGTATCACGATCGCAATGATAATGCTGATGACAGGATCAATCCATTGTAAGCCGGTAAAATAAATCAAAAAACCACCGATCATAATTCCAACGCTAACCATTCCATCTGCCAGCATGTGTAAATAGGCGCCTTTTACATTCAGGTCGTGTTGTTGTTTTTTCATGAACAGGTAGGCGGTAACAAAATTCACTACAATGCCAACGCCAGCCACCCATGCAATTGTTTTTCCGGGCAGGGGAACAGGATTGTAAAAACGGTCAATTGCTGCATAAGCAATTGCACCGATGGATATTAATAAGATCACGCCATTTAGTAATGCAGCTAAAATCGTGGTTTTCCTGTAACCGTATGTGTATTTGTCATTCGATTTTATTTTCAGAAGCCGGAAGGCGAGTAAGGAAAGAGCAAGGCTTCCAACATCGGCAAGATTATGGCCCGCATCAGACAAAAGTGATAATGAATGAATGGAAAATCCGATGATCGCCTCAATGACCACAAAAAGGCTATTTAGGCTAATGCCAATGATAAAAGCACCGTTTACATTGGTCAGTGCCTCCGGTATACCATGAGAATGGCCATGAGCATGTGAATGTGAATGAATATCCTCCATAGTTTTTTCGTTGTGACAAAGATAGAAAGATAATAGACGACAGGAAACGGGGTTGGAACGTGATTCAAACAATTTATCTCCATGGACAGGCCAGTGAGCAATACGTGTCTTACTTGTATGAAAAGATTTTAAATTTTTGACGGATTTCATGCAATAAGGATTTCAGAATTGTTGTTGGCGGGGACGACAACAACAGCGGAAAAAGCGGATTAAAAACCCAGCACTAACAATATATCGCCCGCCACAGGCCCATGTGAAATATTACTGGAAAATATATTGGCCACCGAAATGTGGGGCAACATATTTCGATTTGCACAACGGGTTTAAAATGGGGCATAATTTATTGCCTTACACTGTGATTAAAATATGGGGCACAATATCTAACCCAGGATTGAAATCCGAGGCTACAAAATAATTCGAGCCGATGGCTCTGGCTGAATTTCCATTGGCCATTCAATCATCCAGGGCATACTATGTTCATACACTATCCATACACTATCCATACACTATCCATACTTCATCCATACATTATCCCCGCACTTACTATACCTGTCCTGTACTGAATATACCTATGTCTTATACTGAAAAAACTTTGTCTTATACTGAAAAAACTTTACAGTTTAGGTTGGTAATCCTGTGTGAGCTTTACAGTAATTAGGAATAATCCTGATCAGGCTTTACAGGGTTTACAATAATACTGAATAAGCTTTACACATCTT
>JBQCEG010000047.1:0-5999 GCA_051960475.1 Ginsengibacter sp. | reverse complement strand
CAACAATCAATGAAATATATTGAACGGCTTCTCTTCTGTTCATTTGAAAAAAATTTAAAAGTTAAACATTATAAGTAACGCCGAAACCATTTCGGTAATCACGTTTTACAAATTGGTTCACTTCATCTACATTGGTAACCTTCATATCATCACTGTCCCAAACCAACTCCACATGACGGGCAGGATAATCATATCCTTTGCCAGTGGCCTTCGGTTTGCGAATATTATATCCCCTGATGGCCAGGTTGCACATAAGCAATGCTTCTGTTAACGGCCCTGCCACTGAAAAATCAGAGCTTAAAGGAATTTTTCCATAACCTTCTCTTGCTGCTTTTACCCATTCAATGTAGTGTCCGTCTTCAGCGCCGGCAACTCGTGGATATTTTTGAGGAACTTTTACTTCCTTGGTTTTTGAAGTAGGCAACAATTGTGGATTAGCGCCATAAGTGCCGCACATCATGCTTCCTTTTGTCCCGATAAAATAGGTTCCGTTTCCACCGTCCCCAAAAACTTCATTTGGTCCTAATTCTTTTGGCCTTGTTGGTTGAATGCCACCGTCCATCCAATGCACTTCAACCGGCCCTTGTGTTTTGGATGTTTTAGGGAATTGCATCGTTACGTGGCTTGATGGCGGGCAGCTTTCAGGGAAATATCCTTCACGGAATTCTCCAACGTAAACGGTTCCTACACTTGCCTGAACAGAGTTGATGTAACCAAGATCAAGTACGGCAAATGCAGGCTGAACAATATGACAACCCATATCGCCCAAAGCGCCTGTTCCATAGTCCCACCAGCCCCGCCAATTGAAAGGAACCAGATTGTCGAAATAATTTTTTTCAGGAGCAGTTCCCAACCAAAGATTCCAGTCTAATTCTGGCGGAATGGGAGCAGCAGTTGTTGGGCGCGGAATTCCCTGCGGCCAAACGGGCCTGTTGGTCCAGCAATAAACTGTGTGGACATCCCCAATAATTCCGGCGTCATACCATTCCTGCAATTGCCTTACCCCATCGCCTGAAGCGCCCTGGTTGCCCATTTGTGTTACAACCTCGTATTTTTTAGCAGCTTTTGTTAACATGCGCGCTTCATAAACATCATGAGTCAGCGGCTTTTGAACATAAACCGGTTTGCCGAGACTCATTGCCGAATAAGCGGCTACCGCGTGTGTATGGTCAGGTGTTGAAACCGAAACTGCGTCAATATTTTTGTGTTCTTTTTCCAGCAACTCGCGCCAGTCTTTGTAATATTTCGCCTTTGGAAATTTCTTTACAGCATCGGCTGATCTCCTTGTATCCACGTCGCACAAATAACCGATGTTGGCGATGCCGCTTGAGTAAAAGTGGTTGATGTCGTCCCATCCTTTTCCGCCAACGCCAATGCTGGCAATCGTTACCATATCACTTGGTGCTGTAAAACCTTTTCCACCCAAAACGTGGCGTGGAACGATCATAAATCCTGCCGCTGTGAGCGCGGTGTTTTTCAAAAAATCCCTTCTTGATGAATTTAAAATGCTCCTGTCTTTTTGGTCGTCCATGATATTTCTTTTGATTTTAAAATTCTTATTAAAAAATTTGTTTTTGTTGATGATTAGATATTTTTCTTTTTCAATTCACTCACCGCGTGATCTGCTGCTCTAGCGGTCATCGCCATATAAGTGAGTGACGGATTACAGCAGTTCGAAGAAACCATAAAAGAGCCGTCTGTTACAAAAACATTTGGGGCATCCCATACCTGGTTCCATTTATTCAAAACAGAAGTTTTTGGGTCTTTCCCCATTCTTGCTGTTCCCATTTCATGAATACCCCTGCCCATGGTGCCGTCGCCATCAAAGCCCGTTACATTTTTTACGCCTGCGGCTTCCAGCATTTCTATTGCATCATTTTTCATGTCAACCCTCATCTTTCTTTCATTGTCTTTCCATTCACAATCGAATGAAAGAACATTCAATCCCCATTTATCTTTCTTGTTTTTATCTAAAGTGACCTTGTTTTCATGATAAGGAAGAATTTCTCCAAAGCCTCCAATACCCATCGTCCACGGCCCCGGTTCTGCGAGTGCATCTTTAAAATCGCCCCCTATTTGCATCTCAGCAATATTCCGGTTCCAGCCTTCTCTGCTTGCGCCTCCCTGGTAACCAAAACCTCTTATATAATCTCTCTTATCACCAAGTATATTTCGGTACTGCGGAATGTAAATTCCATTTGGTCGTCTGCCGTAAACATATTTATCATCATAGCCTTCCACCATTCCTGACGCGCCAACTCCCAGGTGATGATCCATTACATTATGACCCAGTTCACCACTGCTGCTGCCCAAGCCATCCGGCCATATGTCAGTTGCCGAATTCATCAAAATCCATGCACTGTTGAAAGTGGAGGCATTGAGGAAGATCACCTTCGCATAATATTGGTAGGTCTTGTTGTTTTCTGCATCAAGCACTTCAACGCCTTTTGCTTTTTTGGTATCCTTGTCGTAAAGAATTTTTGTAACAATTGACCACGGCCTTACGGTTAAATTTCCCGTTTTCATAGCTGCCGGAAGTGTAGAAGATTGCGTGCTGAAATAGCCGCCAAACGGGCATCCCAACCAACATTTATTCCTGTATTGGCAATTGGTTCTTGCCTGGATTGGTTGAGTAATATTGGCTGAGCGGCCAATGATCATTCGCTTGGTTTTATAATGATCATTTATCCTTGCAGCTACATCTTTTTCAACAACATTCATTTCCATTGCCGGCATAAAATGGCCATCCGGCAATTGTGGCAATCCTTCTTTGGAACCATTTATTCCTGCAAATTTTTCAACATAAGTGTACCAGGGCTCAATGTCTTTATATCGGATAGGCCAGTCAATAGCAATTCCATCTTTTGCATTGGCTTCAAACTGAAGATCGCTCCAGCGGTAACTTTGTCTTCCCCACAAAAGCGAACGTCCACCTACATGATATCCACGAAACCAGTCAAATCTTTTTACTTCTGTGTAAGGGCAATCTTTTTCATTTGTCCACCAATCGAGGTTCATTTCATTCAATGGATAATCTCTTCTTAAAACAGGATAATCTTTAATCATTTCCTGTGTGCGGCCACCGCGGTGAGGAAATTCCCACGGACCTTTTACCGCGTTTACATAATCTTTTACATGTTCAATGTTTTTTCCTCTTTCAAGCATTATCGTTTTGAGGCCCTTTTCGGTGAGCTCCTTGGCGGCCCATCCGCCGGAAATTCCTGATCCAATAACAATTGCATCATAGGTATTTTCTGCCATAGTTGTGTCCTCCCTTCCGAAATTAACGGAAGTTGTTTTTGTGTGTGAGTAATAATTGAATTAATATGTTCATTCTTTTTGAAAAGAATTTTATCAAAAGCAAATCAAACGTCGCAAATCTTAATCGCTTCTCTCAGCGAGTCCACTTTGTTTTTTCTCGTAGGCATAAATTCCTGTGCTACATAACCTTTGTATCCAAGGTCTTTTATGGCTCTCATAATAGCGGGATAAAACAACTCCTGTGTGTCATTAATTTCGTGCCGGCCCGGAACACCACCCGTGTGGAAATGCGCAATGTATTGGTGGTTATCTCTTATGGTTCGGATGACATCTCCCTCATCAATTTGCATGTGGTAAATATCATAGAGCAATTTAAAATTTTCTGAGTTAACTTTTTCACATAATTGCACACCCCAGGCTGTGTGGTCACATTGGTAATCTTTATGATCTATTTTGCTGTTAAGCAATTCCATCACCATGGTAACGCCATGTTTCTTTGCTGCAGGCAAAATTTTATCAAGCGCTTCTGCACAATTTTTCATGCCTGTTTCATCATCCAGGCCATGTCGTGTACCACTAAAACAGATGAGGTTCTTATAATTGTATTTTGACATTTCAGGAATTACTTCCAAATATTCTCCGATGAGTTTTTCATGATTGGCAGGATCATTAAGGCCTTTGTACAAATTGTTTTCTCCATTGGTATAACACATCGAGCAATAGACGCCATGCTTTTGCAAGGTGGGCCAGTCAACCGGTTTTAAAAGATCGATGGCGCTGAAACCAATATCTTTTACGGTATTGCACAAGTCATCCAACGACATATCGCCAAATGTCCAACGGCAAACAGAATGATTGATGTTACCCTTTAATTTGGCCGGAACTTTTTCTTCCAGTTTTTTTGCAAACGAAATTGCGGGAGCGGCTACAATCGCAGTAGAACCCAGCGCCATATTTTTGATCACATTTCTTCTTGAAATTTTCATTGAAACTTTAGTGGTTTAAAGTGGATTAACGGCAATATCTTCTTCCAATTCTCCAGGCGGAACAGCTTTGACCTTGTCGCTGAAAAAGATGGCAAACAACAGGAATACAACAAATGCAATTGCTGATGGAATGATCCATAGCATTTTCCAATCTACTGCACCGGCAGCTGTTGTGTACATATCTTTTATCAATCCCGCAATTTCAAATCCTATCAACATACCTATTCCATAAGTTGCCAAAGTGATCAAACCCTGGGCGGCACTTTTGTATTTCGGTCCTGCCTTTGAGTTGGTATAGATTTGTCCGGATACAAAAAAGAAATCGTAACAAATGCCATGAAGTGCTATCCCGATGATCAGCATAAAACTAAGTGAACCGGCATTTCCATAGGCAAATAATGCATAGCGAATCGACCAGGCAATCATGCCCAGCAGGATCGTATTTTTGAAACCGAATTTTTTAAAGAACAAAGGCAGCGCCAGCAGGAAAAGAATTTCGAGCCATTGGCCAATCGTCATTTTGGCGGTGGGATTGGTCATCCCGATATCTGAAAGAAAAGGATTCGCATATTGATAATAAAAAGCCAGGGGAATACAAATCAATATGGAAGCGATAAAGAACAAAAGGAAATTTTTATTCTTTAATAATTTCAAAGCATCTAGTCCTAAAATTTCGGAAACAGAAACCTTTGCTTCTTTATTTACTTTCGGTGGAGTTTTTGGAAGAGTAAAACTAAAAATCCCGAGCACAGCAGATGCAATGGCACCCATAAGGAAAGTGTTTCTCATCATGCCTTGTTGAATGTGCAATTTAGAATCCCATACAAATGCGCTGATCAGCAAACCTGCCGCAATCCAGCCGATCGTTCCCCAAACTCTTATTGAAGAAAATTCCTTTTCAGGATCTTTCATTTGGTTGAATGAAATTGAATTGACCAAAGCGAGTGTGGGCATGTACAAGATCATATACATTAGTAAATAGTAGAAAACTTCGGGAGGATAAACAGCAGTTGTTTCGCCATAATTATAAACCTGGTAAAGCAAAAAGGCTCCGACCAAATGCAGAACGCCCATGATTTTTTCTGCATTAAAATACCGGTCTGCTATTAAACCAATAATAAAAGGCGCGATGATAGCGCCCCATGATTGTGTTGAAAAAACGCTTGCTGTTTGTGCTCCGTTTGCACTTAAGTTATTTACCAAAAAAGTTCCAAGAGTTACGAACCATGCGCCCCAAACAAAAAATTCAAGGAACATCATCGTGGAAAGTTGGAGCCGGGTACTAAGTTTCATCAGAAAAGATCGATTTAGGTTGAATGGATTTTAAATAATGGTGTTTGTTAATTTTTAAAATGATATTTTTCAAGAAAAAATACAAAAAGCAATACGTTAAATAATGAATTGAAGTTTAAATGTACATATTTTATGTTTACGGCAATTTTTCTTCGAAAATTTTTTTTGATTCTGAAAGGTTGAAAAAAGAATTCATCTCATTATCGTACCTTCTTTCATACGCTTCTCATACACTATCCATACATTATCCATACTTCATCCATACACTATCCCCGCACTTACTATACCTGTGTCTTATACTGTCTTATACTGAAAAAACTTTACAGTTCAGGTTGTCTTATACTGAAAAAACTTTACAGTTTAGGTTGGTAATCCTGTGTGAGCTTTACAGTAATTAGGAATAATCCTGATCAGGCTTTACAGGGTTTACAATAATACTGAATAAGCTTTACACATCTT
>JBQCEG010000046.1:0-5407 GCA_051960475.1 Ginsengibacter sp. | reverse complement strand
CGGTTTTCAATTGCCTGAATATCACAAACAATCGGGGTATCATCAATTTCCAGATAACGTGAGCCCGTATAAAATCCCGGGAGATCCTTCTTCAGGCTTGGTTTGGGGAATAAGTAAAGATGCACCCAGCTCGACCGGTACAGGAGATAAAAAGATACAGGCATACAATTTCCGAGTTTGTCTGACAGATAGTGCGGAAAATCGCATTCCTATTACGAGGCCTAAAGGGTACGATTCAAGTAAATATGAACTTTTATTGCGGTTATTTGCAGCTCAGCCAACTATGCGTAAAATAAATGACTATTTCATCTGGAGTATTATGCCTCATCGCAAAACCGACATTAATAACCGTGGCGGTTTTTCAACTGATATGATAGGTGAAAGCTATGATTGGCCAGAAGCTAATTATCAGGAAAGAAAACGAATATTTGATGCACATTTAGCTTACACTAAGGGGCTGCTATATTTTTTACAAAACGACAGCCGGGTACCTCAGGAAATACAAACTTTTATTAAGAACTGGGGCTATCCAAAGGATGAATACAAACAATTCGGTCATTTCACACCTCAACTGTACGTACGGGAAGCCAGAAGGATGCTGGGTGCGTATGTGATGACAGAACACAACTGTCGCGGCTCGGTCACGGTGAATGATGGAATAGGATTAGCGGCCTACGGGATGGATAGCCATAATTGTCAACGTATCATAGTAAATGGAATGGTAAAAAACGAAGGTAATGTCGAGGTGGGAGGCTTTAAACCATATCCAATTTCTTACCGCTCCATTACTCCAAAACAAAATGAATGCACCAACCTTCTCGTGCCAGTCTGTCTTTCTGCCACTCATATCGCTTATGGTTCCATTCGTATGGAGCCCGTTTTCATGGTTCTCGGTCAATCTGCAGCAGAGGCTGCATCCTTAGCAATCGATGAAAAAGTGCCCGTGCAACAGATCAATGTTTCACGCCTGCAGCAATGGCTTAAAAATGACCCGGATATGGATCATCAACTTACTGAAAAACCTTAAGACGTATAACTTGTTCATGCATTAAAACCCTGAGATGAAAAAAATTAAAAGTACGCTTGTTCTTCTCCTTCTCCTTTACATAAATTGCAATATTACCGCCCAGGCGGTCCACAGAGAATATGACGTGGTGGTGTACGGAGCTACTTCTGCCGGTATTACGGCAGCGGTAGCAGCCAAACAAAACGGTGCATCTGTAATCCTGTTAAGTCCTGAAAAACACATTGGAGGCCTTACTACAAGCGGGTTGGGTTGGACGGATATAGGAAATCAGGGTCGCCACAGAACAATCGGCGGACTGACCCTCGATTTTTTCCACAGGATAAGAAGCTATTATCAGAATCCAAATGCGTGGAGAGAAGAATCTTTTGCTGACTATCAGAGAAAGACAAGCAATTCCATCTACAGGATCACTGATAGCCTGATGTGGACTTTTGAGCCACATGTAGCAGAAAGAGTTTTTAATGATCTTATTACCGAAAATAAAATACCATTGAAAACAGATCAATGGCTGGACCGTGAGCGTGGCGTTAAAAAAGAAAACGGTAATATAGTATCTATCACCATGTTAAATGGTAACACCTTCAGGGGTAAAGTATTTATTGATGCTACCTATGAAGGTGACCTGATGGCTGCTGCGGGAGTATCTTATACGACCGGCAGGGAACCCAACAGCCAATACGATGAAACCATTAATGGAATAGAAGCGGCGTTGGCCACAAAAAATCAACTGCCCCGCGGCATAAACCCTTATGTACAAAAGGGAGATTCATCAAGTGGACTTTTGCCTGGTGTACGTAGGAATACGGGAGGCAAAGACGGTCAAGGTGATAAGAAGATACAGGCATATTGTTACAGGATTTGTCTTACAGATGCCACCGCAAACCGGATAAAAGTGTCAAAACCTTTAAATTATAAAAAGAGAGATTTTGAATTGATTATAAGGGCTGCAGAAAAGGGAAATCAGACATTTTGGAAACTCTCTCCATTGCCAAATCGCAAAACTGATTCTAATAATGATGGAGGAATTTCAACTGATTACATAGGGATGAATTACAACTATCCGGAAGCTTCATACGCCGTCAGAAGTAAAATTGATAAAGAACATGCGTACTGGACAAAAGGGCTAATATGGACTGTACAAAATGATCCGGAAATACCGGCTGAAGTCCGCGACAAATATGCAGCTTGGGGATTGCCAAAGGATGAATTCAAAGATAACAATCATATGCCCTATAAGTTGTATGTCAGAGAAGCCAGACGTTTGGTAAGTGATTTTGTAATGACTGAAAACTATCTAAATGGAAGCAAAAGTGTTCCGGAGCCCATTGCTATGGGCAATTATCAGATGGACAGTCATAATGTTCAAAGATATGTAACACCAGAAGGTGATGTGCAGAATGAGGGAGACGTGGAGATCGGGGTGAAAAATCCTTATGGCATTTCCTACCTGGCTATTGTTCCCAAAAGAAATGAATGTGCTAATTTACTAATACCTGTCTGTTTATCTGCATCTCACGTCGCATATGGGTCGATTCGAATGGAACCTGTGTTTATGATGATCGGGCAATCGGCAGGAGTTGCTGCAGCGATGGCAGTGAAGGATGGAAGGGCTGTTCAGGATGTGGATTATGGGAAGCTTAAAAACGAACTGATCGATTCCCATCAAATCCTTTCACTTGAAAAATAAAAGAAAACTGATAATTTCTTGGCAAATAAAATATTTCCAATGAAGGCGAATTGGAAACGAAAAATTTTAAAAGATCAGTAATAATAAACCGATTGAGTAAGCTTTTAACAATTTTCGGGAAATAGAAGTTATAAAAAAAGTTACACTGTAATGGATGATCAGGGAAAAAAGAATAACATGTGGCCAGTAGTAGGTGCCTCAGCATCAGGTACACTTATAGAATGGTATGATTTCTTCATTTTCGGGAGCATGGCTTCCATCCTTTCAGCTAAGTTTTTTCCTGACACGAATCCATCCGCAGCTTTTTTGTCCATCCTTGCGACTTTCGGAGCCGGATTTGTTGTCAGACCGTTTGGTGGTATTATTTTTGGTCGTCTGGGCGACCTCATCGGTCGTAAGCACACCTTCATGATAACACTGCTTCTCATGGGAATATCAACCTGTTTGATCGGGTTTGTTCCGGGATATGAGTCTATTGGTTATTTCGCCCCTTTGCTGGTACTCATTTTACGATTATTGCAAGGCCTTGCACTGGGAGGAGAATATGGAGGTGCAGCAATCTATGTTGCCGAACACTCAAAAAAGGGTACCGTTGGATTCTGGACTTCCTGGATACAAACATCCGCATCTCTCGGTATGCTTATTTCCTTGGCTGTGATTTTTATAACCAGAAATTGTATGACTGCTGACAATTTTAATTCCTGGGGATGGAGGATACCGTTCTGGGCATCCATATTCATGGTATATATTTCCTACATCATTCGTAGAAGGATGAGCGAATCTCCTGTTTTTGCCAAGGCCAAAAGAGAAGGAACTACATCTAAGAACCCTTTGAAAGAAAGCTTTGGGAACAGATACAACCTGAAATTTGTATTACTGGCTCTATTTGGACCTGTCATTGCTCAGGGAGTAATTTGGTATACAGGTCATTTTTATTCCATGAACTTTTTGGAACATACGATGGTTGTTGATCCGGAACAAGTGATTACTATTATGGTTATCGCTTTATTGTTCGGATCTCCTTTCTACGTGCTTTTTGGATGGCTAAGTGATAAGATCGGCAGGAAGCTGGTACTGCTGATGGGAATGATTCTCGCTATCCTCTTTTTCAGACCCATCTATAGCACCATGTATCGAATAACAGATTTATCGAAAAAAAAGGAATTAACTTCAAAGGCTATCTTCACCTCTCAACTCCATCAAGTAGGAGAAATTAAAGATTCAGTATATACAGATCAAAGGTTCTTCAAGGATGGCACAATTTTAAAAGAAGTAACCACAATACATCTGAACAGGTCAGATAATCCCGAGGTTTTAACTGATAAAAAAAAGGTTTCGGTGATCAAGACCATTACCGTTTCGTCAGTTAATAAATGGAAACTTATTTTTCTCGTCTTTATACAGATTGTTTTTGGTACTTTAACCTACAGTCCCCTTGCGGCCTTTCTTGTAGAATTATTTCCAGTGAAAATTCGATACACTTCTTTTTCTGTACCTTATAATGTTGGCATCGGTATAATGGGAGGATTATTGCCTGCGGTTTCTGTCTTTTTGGTGATGAATGCGAAAAGCATGAAAGTTCCTTCTTTTTATCTGGAAGGCCTATGGTATCCCATTATTCTGGCTACCATCAGCCTTCTTGTAACTTCTGTTTATATAACAAAGAAAATGACGGCTCTCCATACAGAGTGAAGAAAATTGTAATAATCCGAACTTCCCAAGTGAGTTGGATATTTACTCTAAAATTTTCCGCGAACAAATTATACAAAGTGAATCGTTTAAAAATAAGAAAATGAATATCATAAGAAGAATATTTGGCATTATATGGATTCTATTAGCTGCAGTATCTGCATGGTTTTTAATTTCTTTTGGATTCCCCAAACTTGTCTCCGGCACCCAGGACGGTGTTGTGTTTGGAATAATCATTTTGTTTATTTTAATGCCTTTGATTGCTGTAGGATTGGTTGTTTTCGGATATTATTCAGTAGTTGGAGAATACGATGAGAACAGGATGATTAATAAATAAACTTCTATTTGAAAAATCGTATACTTGGATTCGTGCCAACACGAAACATTTCTCAAATTGAATTGTCATCTGTTATTACGGGTTTACAATAATTGACTAATAAAAAAAGTAATGAACCGAAGAAATTTTGTTGAACTGATTACTTTGAGTTGTGGCGCTTTTACATTCCGAACTACTCCTGGTTTTTCAAAATCATTGACAGGATTTTCCGCAACAAAAAATTTCAATAACGGTGAAGATGAATATACAGCAGACGTAATAATTGCTGGAGCAGGCGTTGGAGGATTTGCAGCAGCGATGGCAGCGCTGAGAAATGGTCAATCGGTAATTCTTACAGAAGAAACCGATTGGATTGGCGGACAGTTAACGCAACAGGGATTGAGTTGCCTCGACGAGCACCGCTGGATTGAAACTTTTGGTGCAACAAAGTTCTATCGGGATTTCAGGACAGCAGTAAGAAAATATTACCAACAAAATTATCCACTAACCGATGATGCGCGCAATAGAAAAAACTTGAACCCGGGAAATGGACTGGTTTCTTTATTGTGTTTTGAACCACGCGTTGCTCTGAACGTTTTATACGATTTTCTTGCACCGTATTTAAGCTCGGGTAATCTTCAATTGTTGCTCAATACTAAGATTGTTGAAGCCGATTTTTCAAATGATA
>JBQCEG010000045.1:0-11382 GCA_051960475.1 Ginsengibacter sp. | reverse complement strand
CAACCTGATAAATGATATGCTGGATGCCACGCGAATGATGTCGGGCCATTTGCAGTTGAATTATTCCGTATTCAAGTTTGATCAACTTGTAAAAAGTATTGTTAATGATTTGCAACTAACCATGAATAAGCGAATAGATATTCAGTGCGGCGCAGGCGAACTGATGGTAAAGACCGATAGGGAAAAAATTGAGCAAACAATTACCAACCTTGTGAATAATGCAAATAAATTTTCACCCAATGCTGACAAAATTATAGTTCGCACTTTCAACCTCGGTGACGAAGTAGTTTGCGAAATCCAGGATTTTGGGATCGGTATTAAAGAAGAGAACCAGGGGAAAATTTTTCATCAGTTTTTCAGGGTTGACAGCAATTATGAAAATTCATTTCCCGGAATCGGTCTTGGTTTGTACATTTCTTCTGAGATCATTAAAAAAGAAGGCGGACGAATTAATGTAAGAAGTAAAGAAGGTGAAGGATCGGTATTTTCTTTTACACTACCCGTTTTTATGGGCGAGAGAGATGATAATTGATTTCTCTTAGGGATGCCTTAAAGGTGCAGCTTAACCTTTCATTAGCACCAGAATAATACCCGCTTGTGTTTTTGGAACGATAAATGCTAATATTTTCTAAAAGTAATTAGTTGAAAAATGATTGGACATCATGTTGTTTTTAGGATGAAACGCTTATTAGCAAAGCATTTCGGAAAAAAATAGTGGTGTCTGCAATAATAATAGTAACTTAAACTTAATTATGCAGATAAAATATATCGCCCTAATTTTGTGAAACAAATGAGTTAATAAAAACTCTGATTGAAAAAAAGGATTGAGGATTAAGAAAGCTGTGAATCAGCGCAAAATCGATTTAAGAGTCTCATATCAAGCAATACGTTAAAGTGTTCCCCTGTTTCTACAGGGGAACTTTATTTTTAGGAAAATTGACTACATTTTTTCATTTCACAAGTATAGCAGTAAATCAATAAATTTCAAAAAAATTTATTTTCCTTTTTTGCTCCAAATAAAAAAACCTTCGCTTTCGGCGAAGGCTTTTTCAAAATAGCTTAATTAATTACGACTTTGAAGTTGTTTTACTTTCTTTTTTATCCTTTGGATGTGCAGCTATGTAAGCTGCATAAGCTTCAGGAGTCAAAACTTCGCCGGTCAATTTCACAAATTTCACATCGTCAGCACCTGCAAATTTCACAGTAAGTGTTTTATTGATCGGACCAACTGCAGCCGCATTGTAAGTGGCAGTGATAGTTCCTGTTTTGCCGGGGGCAATTGGTGCTTTAGTATAATCAGAAACAGTACATCCGCATGAAGGAGTTGCCTGCTCAATGATCAATGGTTCTGTCCCTATGTTGGTAACTGTGATGGTAGCTGTAGGTGGAGTATTTTGTTTTACTTTTCCGAAATCATAGTTTTCGGTATTTAATCTTGCAATGTCGTCAGCTTTCTTTTGCGCGAATAAACTTGTGGATGATAATACCAGTACGGCTAATAATAACTTTTTCATGATGAGGTTTGTTTATGATTTTTATTGTTCGGTTTTTAAAGAATTTAAAGCAGTATTAAGAGGCGCTGAAGTAAGTGGTGTTTTCCAAACATCGCCTTTTATCGTGATCTGCTTTGTTTGCGTTCCATTATAAGTTACAGTAACCAGCTTGGTAAAAGGCCCTGCATTTTCAGCATTGTATCCCACTTTTATGGAAGCTGTTTGGCCCGCTGGAATAGTGTCTTTATTCCAAACCGGTGTTGTGCATCCACAGCTTGCCACTACATTGTCCAACGCGAAAGGTGCATTGCCGGTGTTAGTAAATTCAAAAATATGGGTAACCGGTTTTCCCTGGGGTATTTTGCCAAAGTCAAATTCGGATTCCTTTAGACTTAATTGTCCTTCAGAAACAGCGGATGTAATATAGTTTGTTGTGGATGTTTTGTTCTTTTTGCTTACTTTAGTAACGTTCGATTGAGCAGAAACACTTATTTGCGCGTTCGCCAAATAAGAAAACGCTATGAGACAAATGAGTGTAAAAACTTTTTTCATATTATAGAAGTAATGCGGTTTCAAAGATACTAAAACGCCATATATGGTTGCAAATTGTGGGGCCGTTTTGACATTTTTAACATTCATCGGACATAATTAATATTTTTGCGCACATGGATACCAAACAAATCAGTGAAGAAAGCCTTTTGGAGAACCTTTCATTTGAAAAGTTTAGGGAAGAGGTTTTGAAAGATTACAGGATGGTGTGCGAAAGCCGGGAAACCAGTTTGCTGAGTCGAAAAGAGGTGCTGACAGGAAAGGCAAAATTTGGGATTTTTGGAGGAGGAAAGGAAGTGGCCCAGGTGGCAATGGCGAAGTTTTTCCAGCCCGGTGATTTTCGCGCCGGTTATTACCGTGACCAAACATTTATGTTCGCCAGCGGAATGGCGACTATAGAACAGTTTTTTGCGCAGCTTTATGCAGATCCGGATTTGAAGAATGATCCTTTCAGTGCCGGCAGGCAAATGAATTCTCATTTTGCTACACCTTTTGTTGACGGAGAAGGAAACTGGCTCGACCTTGCCAACAGGAAAAATATTTCATCAGATATAGCACCGACTTCGGGTCAAATGCCTCGTGCAGTAGGCCTGGCAATGGCATCTAAACTTTTCAGGGAAGTAGAAGTATTGCACGAATTTGAGGATTTGAGTAATAATGGAAATGAAGTTTGTTTTTGCACAATCGGCGATGCTGCTACATCCGAAGGGCATTTTTGGGAAGCGTTAAATGCTGCCGGTGTGATGCAGATTCCGCTTGCGGTCTTTGTTTGGGACGATGGTTATGGCATTTCTGTTCCCAAAGATTATCAAACAACCAAATCATCAATTTCAAAAGCGATGAGTGGTTTGCAAAAGAGAGATGGAAGCAATGGAATAAATATTTACAGGCTAAAAGGCTGGGATTATGCCGGGATGTGCGAAATCCTGGATGAAGCGATAAAGAATATTCGTGAAACTCATACTCCCGCTTTGTTTCATGTGGATGAACTGACACAACCACAGGGGCATTCAACTTCGGGTAGCCATGAACGTTATAAAAGTCCTGCAAGACTTGAATGGGAAAAAGAATGGGATTGCAAAAGACAGATGCGTGACTGGATCCTTGCCAATTCTCTCGCAGATGAAGATGAATTAAATGAGATCGAAGATAAAGCCAAGTTGTTTGTAAAAGAAAGCAAACAACACGCGTGGAACAAGTACATTACTCCGATCAAAAGACAGGTGGCAGAAACCATCCTGTTGCTTGAGAATTTTGCCGAATTAGCCGAAAGAAAAGAAGAAATACAGCAGTGCATAAAAGACCTTTCTTCTTTACGCGAACCTTTGCGCCGTGATGTAATGAGAACCCTCGCATCTGTTATTGACCTGGCAAATCCTGCTGAAGATATTACTGAAGTTAAAGATTTTTATAAAAAGTTAAGGAACGAAAACAGTGAAATTTTTCATACCCATCTTTATAATGAAGGATCCAAATCGGCTCTAAAAGTAAAAGCTGTTCCCGCAAATATTCCTGAAGATGCAGAATTGGTAAATGGATTTGAAGTATTGAATAAGTATTTTGATCAACTTTTTGGTGCCAATAAAAAAGTTGTTGCTTTTGGTGAAGACCTTGGTTTTATCGGCGACGTAAACCAGGGATTTAGCGGCTTGCAAGCGAAGTACGGCGAAGGACGCATTTTTGATACCGGTATCCGGGAAGTGACGATAATGGGGCAGGGGATTGGTTTGGCTTTACGTGGTTTAAGACCGATTGCCGAAATACAATATTTGGATTATTTATTATTTGGGTTAGAACCTTTGAGCGACGATGTTTGTACAACACATTACCGCACCAAAGGGCAACAAAGTGTACCGATGATCGTGCGGACAAGAGGCCATCGTCTTGAAGGGATCTGGCACAGCGGCAGCCCAATGGGAATGATCATTAATTCTTTGAGAGGAATGTACGTTTGTGTTCCCCGTAATATGACACAGGCCGTAGGATTATACAATACTTTGCTTGCCGGAAACGATCCTGCTTTGATGGTTGAATCACTTAATGGTTACCGGCTTAAAGAGAGGATGCCTGAGAATTTGCTCGAGTTCAGAGTTCCGCTTGGCGTTTCTGAAATTATTCGTGAGGGAGAAGATATTACCATTGTTTCTTACGGCTCTGTTTTAAGGATCATCATGGAAGCGGCTCAAAGGCTGGAGAAAATGAACATCAGTTGCGAAGTTATTGATGTACAAACTCTGCTTCCATTTGATATCAATCACATGATTCTTGAGTCATTAAAGAAGACAAACAGGATACTTTTTGTCGATGAAGATGTACCTGGAGGCGCGTCGGCCTTTATGTTCAATAGAGTAATGGAAGAACAGGGAGGTTATCGCTGGCTGGATGTGGCTCCAAGAACACTTACGAGCAAAGATCACCGGCCATCGTATGGAAGTGACGGCGATTATTTTAGTAAGCCAAATGTTGAAGATGTGATTGCGGTAGCGAAAGAAATGATGGCAGAATAAAAAGAATATTTTTGTTTGTTTACTGGTGTAAACGAAAAAATAATAACAACAATTTTGAAGTATTCCTATGATAACCAATGCTGAAAGAAGGTTTTTAGAACAATGGCGCGATCAGAAGAGCGGCCCAAGATGGAAATACTATTTGTTGTTCACCTTTGCCTGGACGGTCATTTCATTTCTTGTCATCTTTTTTCTTCTGAAATTATTCACCAATTTGTGGGCGACCGGCGGTCCCAATCTTATTTACATGATGATTGGCGCTGCATTGATCGTTGGCTTTTTTTCAACTCATTTTACTTATGTAAACAGTGAAAAAAAGTATCGTTCCATAATTGAAAGAGAAAGAAAAAACCAAAACTAAACGGTTAATTTTTTTCTTTTTGCCACAATGTCTTTTATGATCTTTTCTGCATGTACCCGCGAATTTTCAATAAAAAGCCTGTGTGTGTTCATGCCTCCGCAGATGACACCGGCGAGGTAAATTCCTTTTATGTTTGTCTCATAATTTTCTTCGCTGTAATCCGGTTTGCATACTTCATCTTCAGAAATTTTGACGCCTGCTTGTCTCAAAAAATCCAGGTTGGGTTTGTAACCTGTCATCGCCAACACCCAATCATTCTTTACTGTCACAACTCCATCCGGCGTTTGAATGTCAACTTCGTGTTCTCTTATTTCTTTTATTTCAGAATTAAAATAAGCTTTGATTGATCCTTCTTTGATACGGTTGTCAATATCAGGTTTCACCCAATATTTGACGCGGTCGCTGATCTTATCTCCGCGAACTACCATTGTTACAGTTGCTCCTTTCCGCCAAGTTTCAAGTGCCGCATCTATTGCTGAATTGGCTGCGCCAACTACCAATACATCCTGGAAAGCATAGAAGTGAGGATCATCATAATAATGTTTCACTTTAGGAAGATCTTCACCTTTTACATTCAACAAATAAGGAATGTCATAAAAGCCCATGGCCATTATCACATTTGAAGTTGTATAATCGCTTTTTGAAGTTTTTATTTTAAAATTCTTTCCGGTTTTCTTCACTTCTGTCACTTTTTCAAACAAATGAATATTGAGGTCAAAAGAAGTGACGATTCTCCTGTAATATTCCAAAGCTTCACTGCGCGTGGGCTTCACATTGTTGCTTACAAAAGGAACGCCGCCAATCTCCAACCGCTCGCTGCTGCTGAAAAAAGTCATGTTCACGGGGTAGTTGAATAAAGAGTTTACCAACACACCTTTTTCCAGGATCACATATTTTAGTCCTGCTTTTTTCGCTCTTATCGCACAAGCAAGACCAATCGGTCCGCCACCAATAATGATCACATCGTATTGTTCCGTTTTTTGTTTCTTTTCCATAGCCTGCGAAGTTATTTTATATTTTTTCATATCAGGTTCAGTTCTTTTTGAAAATAAAAACTCTGCCAAATTGTTTATTTACTGTAGAAATGGATAGGATAAATTATCGGCACCTTTTCAAAAAAGAAATAATAATCTCTTAGATACTGTTTCGTCTACTTATGCCCGTTAGGACGATCATATTTATTGAATAGCATGAGAATTGATGATTCGATTCTCTTAACTGAAAATAATAGACTATTTGCTTTTTAAATCCTTCTTAATCTTTGCTTAAGCGACAAAAAGGGTTTTTCAAAATAGTAATAGCTAAGGGTAGCTACGCCAAAGTCCAGGATTAAATAAATAATAATCATCAACACGTTTGGTAACGAATACTTCAAGATTAATAAGTTGATGAATGTAATTACAAGGCCGTGATAACAATATAAACCGTAAGAGAGTTTGCCGGTATAAACCAGGAATTTGTTGTTCTTTAAAACAGTAGCCGTAGCATCATTCATAACCTGCTCAATCAGGAGTAAGGCAATGTAAAATAAGAATACATAACGATTTAATAAGCTTAGAAAATCATTTGTCAATCCAGTTGAATAATTGTCTAAAAAATAGAACAGAATAAAATGAAAAAGAAGGTAGAAGTGAAAAAAATTTTTTTGAACAGGTGACATTCCTGCAATCCATTTTGATATTTTATTTTTTGAAAATAATAATGTTGCTGCCAAAGCTCCAAATCCAAAATCAACCAGGTAAGTGAGTGTATTAAAATATTGAGGTATCTTAAAGATGAGTGCGTAAATCGAAAATGATATACTAACCATAATTAATAATCCGATAATTAATTTTATTCTTTTCTTCAAGAATTTCAGGCTCAATCCCCAAATAAGATAAAATTGTTCTTCTACAGAAATCGTCCATAGAATTTTCAAAAAGAAAACGTGATCAGGCAAATAAAAGTTGGAAATAAAAAAGATGTAGAACCATGCATTAGGTAGAGAAGCATTGTAATTAAATATTGCCGCAATGCGAGGGATCAACAAAAACGAAATCAGCAGGAGTAAAAAATATAAAGGCCATATTCTTAAAGCACGTCTTGTAAAATAATTTTTGAAAGAAAAGTCTCCATTTTTGTCATACTCAATAAAGGCAAGCATGGTTAAAAGGAAAGCTGACAAAACGAAAAATATTTCGACACCCAGATGAAGATTACCATAAATGAACCGGATAAAAGAATCGCCTAAGAAATTACTTCGCGGTAAGCGAACAGTGTGAAATAAAAATATTGCAAAAAAAGAAAGACCTCGTAAAGAATCTATTTGAGGGAAGTATGTTTTTTTATTAGGTACATAAAGATTTTTCGTTTCCAAAAAATTTTGTTTTTGATACTCCTGATTTGGAAAATTATCTCATTAAATACATTTTTCCATATCCTTTTACAAAAAACCTGTATTTACCTTTTTTTGCATGTCCATCTCCAATGTCAATTTTGTCATTTGCTTCGGTAAAGGGATCCATGGTTCCACCATTAATGTTGGTTAAGACGCGATACAAATAAACGCCGTTCGCCACTTTCTGACCATACATATCTGTACCATCCCATTTGTATTCTGTAATATTTCTACCGATGTGCAACGGGCCAAGTTCATTTTCGGTAATTTCTTTGATCACTTTTCCCGTTATCGTAAGAATTTGTATCCGAATATTCTGTGGAACCTGCGATCCGGTGATCGTGAACACAAATGCTGTTGAAGTTGTAAACGGATTTGGATAATTAAGGAAATTGGAGATCATTGCCTTGTTGATCACGCGGAAATCAACATGATAAGCCATCTTACCTGCCTCGTTTCCAACCACATCTTTTCCTGAAACAATCAGTTCGTATTGCGCATCTTCTCCACCAAGTGCAGGAGTCAGATCGATAGTCGCCGTATTGTCTCCTTTTGCCAGGTCAGCCGGTGTGAACTTCATCGTGTCGTTGTCAAAATGATAAGTTCTTAATGAACCATCAGGATATTGAATTTGAACTTTGATCAATGAAGTATCATTCAGCGCCAGCGATTTGTTTTCATCTTTTAATTTGATAACAATATGCGGCCTTGCTGAAACAATGTCTTTGTTTAAAATATGAACGCCATCAAAAGTTACATCCATCATCGGGTTGTAACTATCTGTTTTTACAAAGAAATTTTGATAAAGGAAATTGTTGAATAAATATTGTTCCGGTTGATCATTGTCAGGATTAAAGTTGATATAAAGTGTATTAAGACCAGGATAATTTTTTGTATCCAATTCATAATTCACTTTTATCGTATCCCCCGATACTAAAGGTTTTTGTTTTGGCAGTGAAAGGACATGCGTTACATTGTTCTGATCAATCACGATTAACTTCACTTTCAAACTATCAAAAGCTTCCGGACTAATGTTTTGAAATGCGATTCCAAAATGCAGAATTTCTCCCTGTTCTAAAGTGTCTTTAGAAGTTAAATACAGATTCGGTGCTAGTGCACCTTCGGGTGCTGGTTGGTAGTTTAATCTCCAATAGGAAAGCTGGTAAGGCGTAAACTTCACGCTGTCAACGTTTCGCATTTTCAGCTGAATATAAGGATACTTAGCAGCGTTGACTGAAGAAATGTCAAAGTCTTGCTGATTTTTATTTACTGTGAAAAGTGTGGTTTTATTTCCTGAAGTATCAACCCCGATTACTTCTACTGTTGGATTGTCTGGTGAATTTGTTTCCAGGCTTTTCCCACGCCAATGCAATTGCTTCCAGGCAGTGGCCGGACCAAATTCAGGCGAAGTAATGTAACCAAGTGTGTCGAGGGTTGTAAATGGCCGCTTAAAATCTAAGACATCTGATGAACCCTTTGAAAAGTCAAAGCCGGGTTCAAAATCCGGATTATTTTTTTGAAACATAAATGCGAAAGCCCGTGGACGATAGAATGAATCAATAAGTACAAAACCTGCAGATTTCAAACGATCATAAAGTGAATTGCCCGCGCCTAATGTAGTAGTGTCTGCAGCCCATTGATTGGCAAAAACATCGGCAGAAGAATCTGGTCCATTAATATTCCTTACAAAAACATAATTGTTGTCGGGAATCGAATCAAAGAAATTTATTGCTGCCTTTCTTCCGGAAATGGTTGAAACATTATAAGCAAAATTTGCTTGTCTTAAAGGGTCACAAATGGAAAGGCTTCCACTTAAACCCGGACCAGTTAAATTATTTTCCCAGCTTTTTAAAGTCGTTGGATCAAGCACATTAAATATAACAACGTTATTGGTTCCATTAGGGCAAATCGCGTGAGTAAAATCTACTCCATTTATGTTCACAGTAAAATCAGATCCAGAGGTGGAGCCTGTTGGATAAATTGCATTTCGCATTTCGAAGAAATTATCAATCGTCTCGAATTTCCACTGTCTTGTACTGTCCAAATGAAGGTGAAGCGTATCCGATGCCAAATGTTGATAATAATGCGATTGATTAGCACCCAATGAACTGTTGGCAATATAAATGAATGAAGAAGTATTCCAGTGATAATCGGAAGAGGAACCTGAAGCAGGTTTTACCGCAACTCTCCAATAATAAACTGTACTGTCGGTCAATGAAATTCCCGGATCAAATTTTAAAACGCCACCGGATTGGTTGATCGTTTTTGAAATTTTGAATGGCGAATTAAAAAGTTGAGTTGTGTCCATTTCCATCACGTAATCTTTTGCAGCGCTAATGGCATTAGCTGTCGAAGCGTAAAGTTTTTGATTGGCATCATTTACGATCGCGTAATCATAAGGATAGACAGGCCGCGCTTCATCTTCATAAATGTAAAATTCTTTCGTGATGCTGTTATTGCTTTCAGACATTTCATCCACTTTATTGTCTGCATCAATAGTAACAGTGATTTTGTTCAAACCTTTGTCCCGCGAAGAAATGATCGGTACTGAAAGTTCAACTGAATCCGCATAATAAATTGCCTTTATTTTCTTTCTAAGGATTTCTTCTGTGGTGCCGTTTGGATACGTTCTTTTCACCTGGAAAATAATGGAATCATTTACCGCTCTTCCAATATTGTAAGCAATTGCTTTTACTGTAAAATCTTTCTGAGAAACAGAAATAAATTGAGGATTAATGCTCACATTCTGATCTTCGACCACATAATCTGGTTTTGGATGCGGATTGATGGTCAGCGCCGGATCACCATTTAAAGACATTTCTTCCAAATGCATTCTTGTAAAAAAATCAAGAGATGGATTGTCACCACCTAAATTCTTAATGGAATTTTGAATATCCACGCCAACCGGCGCTCCATAATTCTTGTCGCTCAGTTGATGAAACATTTGCAAATTGTAATTGTTCAGGTAAGGCGGAATTCCCAAATGTGAACTGGCAAAAAATCCAATACTTCCTCTTTCTTTTGACAAAACAAAATTCTCGGAAATCGTTTTTGCGTTTTGCAACAACCTCAGCGTATCGTAAATATAGTTGTTACCAGCCGTGCATCCGCTCACCATGAAAAATGGATAGCGCCCCTGGTTGTTGTATTCACTTGGATCACTCAGGTTAAATTCAAGAATGTTGGCTGAAGAGTGGCCAAAATAAGCGAGCAAACTGATCCCGCTGTTAAACAAATCACTGATCCTCTGGCTGGCAATCAATTGCACCGCAGCGCTTGAAGACTTGGAGAATGTTTCAACATTGGCGCCGTACAGTGTGTCTTCAATGATGTTTTTATAAAGTCCCATATAATAACCAAAAAGATCATTATCCGAACTGTCTTTTCCGCCAACAATGTTTACCACTTTCTTCATCCATAATTTATTGGCTAAAGACTGATCGGTTGATTTTTCTGCCTGTTCATATTCTTTTACTTTTTGAAGATAGTTCGCTATTTCATCTCCGGACACCGCTGTTAACCTACCTATTGGAACTGTTGGAACAATACTGCCGTATGGCGAAGACAATAAAACATCAGAAGCTGGTGCGCCAAAAGTTGGAACAAGATCCAATTTATCGGCGAACTGGCTACTTTGGTTCAAGGCATATTGATCATACTGAATTCCTTTACCAATAAGGAATACAAATTTTGGTTTAACGGAAAATGTATTGTAAGCGTATTGAATAAAATCTTTAATCGATGAAGGATGCTTTTTGATTCCATAAGCAAATTGATCCTCAAGTTCGTTAATGTCAATCACTTTTGTGTTATAGGATCCTCCGGCAGCAGAATGCCGGTACTGGCTGTACTGATCTACATTATTAGTGCCCGAAGTGCTCGAATAAAGTAGAGGATTGCTTATGATCAGGTAATCGCCTTGATTGGCTGAAAGACCAAAATTTAAAAAATTTCTTTTCTGAAATGAAGACACATCTCTGATGTTTGAAGGATCTTCACTTACCAGCTCAAATTTTCTTAAAGTATCGCTGGAAGCAGGCAATGCAAATTTTACTTTCCCGGGAGTACTGATGTCACCAACATACCTTTTGTTAG
>JBQCEG010000044.1:0-36338 GCA_051960475.1 Ginsengibacter sp. | reverse complement strand
TTAGCATAAACAGGGTATTCAAATGTGTATGGATAGCCGGGTTCATTAAAAGTCGTGTATTGTTTCTTTGGAAAATCTATCTTAAAATAACCTTCTTTTTTTGAAGTGTAATTTGAATTGCAGCTAAACAGTAAACCAACAAAAATGATTAAAAATAATCGGGGCATGTTTCGATTTTCGTCCAAGATAAGATGAATTATTTTTCGGGTTTCTGTTTTAAAGTAAGTTTCACTTTTGCAATACGGTTTTTGTTGATCTCAAGGACAGTAAAAATATAATTATTGGTTTCAAATTGTTGATTTACCTGAGGAAATTCACCGGCGATCTCAAGAATCAATCCTGCAAGAGAATCGCTTTCGCCGCGCAACAGATCAAATGTGTGTGTAGGAATATTTAATATCCTGCAAAGATCATTGATCATCGTTTTTCCTTCGAATACATAGTTGAAATCGTCAATCTTTTTGTTGGCCAACTGTTCATCATCAAACTCATCCTGGATATCGCCGATAATCTCTTCCATGATGTCTTCCAAAGTGATGATGCCGGAAGTTCCGCCAAATTCATCCACTACAACGGCCATGTGTATACGCTTATTCCTGAAATCCTGCAAAAGGTCTTCAATTAGTTTTTGCTCATGGACATAAAAAACCGGTCGCATCAATGGATTCCAGTCAAGATCCGGTTCATTCAAATGCGGCAACAAGTCTTTCGTATGAATAATTCCAACAATCTCGTCGAGATTGTTTTTGTAAACAGGCAAGCGCGAATAGGAAAACTCTTTTACTTTATTCATAACCGTACTCCAGGAAAGAGAAGCTTCAATGCCACTCACATCCAGCCTGGGACGCATGGTTTGTTTTACCGTTGTGTTACTGAATTTTCGGATACCCTTTAATATTTGTTTTTCCTCGCTGGAAGCTTTGTTGTCAGGCAACAAATCAATGGCATCGTCCAATTGAGAGTCGTCTTTCAATTTATTTTTTGATTGAAAAATACTTTCTACCGAAGAATTAAAGGCAACAAGCCGGATACTAATTTTATAAAGCAAACTATTGAATATCTCCACGATCAGTGAAGCTGTCGAAGCAAACCAAATTTTATGATGCGCTGCCCAAACTTTCGGCAAAACCTGGCAAAATAAAACCAGAACAAGGGTGATGGCTACTACTTTTATAAGCAAGTTGATAGCAGGATGCAAATCCAAAGCATAGATCCACTGGTCCAAAAGAAGATTGGAAATAAGAATTATTCCGATGTTAACAAGCGTACCGGCGATGAGCAATGATGCCATCAAAGCTTTGGGATTTTCCAACAACGACACAATCCTTTTATAAGATGGTTGTTGCCGGGTTTTCAGCATGTTGATGTCTTTGAGTGACAATGAAAAAAAGGCCATTTCAGATCCTGCAAACAAAAATGAAAGCACAAGTAGCACCAGCAGGACAAAGAAAAGAATGGTGGTGGTAGATGCAGGGGTAATGGCTAATAATGAATGCAAATGATTACTTTTTGTTGAGCGAAATTTTAATCTAAAGATAGAATTTTAATAAAAAGTGCATTCAAAGTATGTTATTCTTCTTTTTCAGGATTGCTTTGTTCGTGTGTTCCAAACGGATCATGCGGCTCTTCGGCATGTGGCATATCGGCCCGTTTGTCAAGCATGATGAGGTTGTCGGCAACAATTTCTGTCACCGCTTTTTTGTTGTGCTCCCGGTCTTCCCAATAACGTGTTTTGAGTCGCCCCTCAATATAAACCAAGCTGCTTTTGTGTAAATATTTTTGAGCAAGTTCGGCAAGGCCGCGCCACAGAACAATATTGTGCCACTCGGTTTGCGAAATTAATTTGCCATTCTTGTCTTTATAAGTTTCGGTTGTGGCCAATGGAAATTTGGTAACGGGGATATTGCCTTCAAGATATTGAATCTCCGGATCCTTGCCCAGGTTGCCAATTAACATCACTTTGTTTACTCCACGCATAACCGAAATTTTCTTCTTAAAAAATCTTAAAAATCAACTTAAAGATACATTTTTATCTGCTAAAAAAGACGAGATCAATTTCGGAAATGGAAGGCTTTTCAACTGCTTCATTGCCACAAGAGAATTTCCTTCAGGTTGTAATGGATTGTTTATTTTTAAACGAATAAACCTGGCGGAGATAAGCTGGTGAGTAAGCCTTTGTTTTTGAATACCCGAAACTGATAAAATCTGGAAATCTTCCGAATTTAAGAGGTTTGAAATTTCTTTGGTTACTATCAACTCATTTTCATTCAACAATTTTTTTGATTCAATAAGAACAAATTCATACAAGTTTTGCCAAATATCTTTTGCAGTTCTTTTTCGCACATAAAACTGGTTTTTATACTGGATTACCAGGTAAGTAAAAAAGCGTTCTTTTAATTTTATCGTTTTTGTATTTACCGGCAATTCGGCAACTCTTTTGCTTTTAAAAGCAACGCATTTTTTTTGCAAAGGACATTGGTTGCAAAGTGGGGCTGCCGGTTTACAAACGATAGCACCAAAATCCATTAAAGCCTGGTTATATTTTCCAGGCTGTTTTTTGTCAAGTAGTGTTTGGGCAAGTGATGCATAAAACTTTTTTCCTTCTGTTGTGTTTATGGCCATTTCAATCCCAAAAAAGCGCGACAATACCCTGAAGACATTTCCGTCAACAACTGCATGAGGTAAGTTGAAAGCGAAGGAAGCAATCGCCGATGCGGTATAATTGCCCACTCCTTTCAACGTTAAAATATCCTCAAATTTATCCGGAAATTTTCCATCCAGATCCTTATAAATGAATTGAGCTGTGGCGATAAGGTTTTTGCATCTTGAATAATAACCAAGGCCTTCCCAAAGTTTATAGACTTTCTTTTCGGGGGCTGTCGCCAAAGATTTAACATCGGGGAAAGTGCTTATAAACCGGTTGTAATATTCCAAACCTTGCTGTACTCTTGTTTGTTGCAAGATAATTTCGCTTATCCAAATCCGGTACGGATCACTTTCTCCTTTCCAGGGCATTTGTCTCTTATTGTCCAAATCATTCCACATTAACAACGATTCAGCAAAAAATTTCTGGTTTTGCATTTATGAATTAAGTAATATTTTAATTGATATTATTTCGTGGTAAACTTCTTGTGGTAAAATGAAAAAAAAATAAATACACAAAAGATATTATAGCAGGTTATTACAATAAAGATTGCTAAATTTGTGATACCTGGTTGAAGCATCTTTAAAACACATTTTAATTTTCATCTAACTAAAAAAAGAGTTTAAAATGAGAAAAGCAGATTTAATTAACCGGATATCAGAAAATACGGGAATAGCAAAGGTAGATGTTCTCGTTACACTGGAAAACTTATTTAAGGAAGTAAAGAAATCACTTGGTGAAGGTGAAAATATTTACATCAGGGGCTTCGGCAGTTTTATTACCAAAAAAAGAGCCGCCAAGATTGGCCGTAACATTAAGAAAAACACAGCGGTAGAAATTCCTGAACATTATATTCCCGCCTTTAAACCTTCAAAGGAATTTGTAGAGCAAATTAAAGAAAAGGAACTTCACTAAAAGCCCGTAATGCATTAACTTTGCAGCCGGATAAAAAACCGGTTTTATACTTTGAACAAACGAATTATTTTAGCTGGAGCAGGTGTGGTTTTGGTGTTCGTCCTATTTTTCTTTGGCAAAACAGCGACCGATAAAAAAGAAATGCCTTCAATGGCTAAGGCTGCAACTCCTCAATTCAATATTAAAGATTCTTTAAGTGCTTACAAGCAACAATTGCCTGCTAATCAGCTTGCTTATGTTAGCCAAATTGAAAACAGTATCACCCGGGGCGATCTCAAGAAACAGGGATTAGATCAATATACAACGCTTGCCAATTTCTGGAAAGATTCTGCCGGTAAATTTGTCCCTTATGCCTATTATTTGGCTGAAGCGGCTAAGTTGGATAATTCAGAAAAAAAGCTCACTTTTGCAGCCCGGTTGATTTTAGAGAACATGAAAAGGGAGGATGATCCGGCAAAGAAAGTGTGGGAAGCGCAGACAGCGGCCTCACTTTTTGAAAAAGCCCTTAAACTGGATCCGGAAAATGATGATCTGAAAGTCGGTTTAGGTAGTTGCTATGTTTATGGCGAAGGAATGATTGGTAATCCACAACAGACGATGAAAGGAATTCAGCAGTTGCTGGAAGTAGTGAGGAAAGATTCCAATAATATGCAGGCCCAGATGGTATTGGGAATTGGAGGTGTGATTTCAAATCAATACAATAAAGCAATCGAAAGATTAAAGAAGGTGGTGGATTTTGATCCTCATAATCTTGAAGCTGTTTCCTGGCTTGCCGATGCTTATGCTGCAGCCGGCGATAAGCAAAACGCCATTAAATGGTACGAACAAAGCGAACATTTGGTGAATAACCCGGCCTTTACAAAAGAGATAGATGCGCGAATAAAACTTTTGAAAGGAAACCAGTAACGACTTAAAGAGTAACACGACAAATAGTTGCAAAAATTTATTTGTCTTTATTTATAAAATTATTAAATAAACTATTTATGCCTTGCGGTAAGAAAAGAAAACGTCATAAAATCGCTACACATAAGCGTAAAAAGCGTTTGAGAAAGAATCGACATAAGAAAAAGTAGAGTTTTTACTTTACCTTTTACTTTTCGCGCGCCGGTATACCCGGCTTTATCCCTTTCCTTCTGTTTGTTTTAAAACTGATTAAAGAATTTAAAGTTTGAACAAGGAACTTATTATAAATGCTGCCCCCCAGGCAGTTGAAATAGCCCTACTTGAGGATAAGAAGCTGGTGGAAATGCATAATGAAAATGCAAATTCCAGCTTTGGGGTTGGCGATTTGTATTTAGGGAAAGTAAAAAAATTGATTCCGGGACTCAATGCAGCATTTATTGATGTGGGGTTTGAAAAAGACGCTTTTCTCCACTATTCTGATCTCAGTCCCTACATTCGTTCGATATTGAAATTCACAAAGGCGGCGATGAATGATAATTCACCGTCAGGAATCAATTTTGAAAAGTTTCAGCTTGAACCTGAGATCGTGAAGACGGGAAAGATTGCGGAAGTATTAAGCGGAAAACCCAATATTCTTGTTCAGATCCTTAAAGAGCCGATTGCAGCAAAAGGACCTCGTTTGAGTTGTGAAATTTCCCTCCCCGGAAGATACGTGGTGCTCACGCCATTCAATGATATCATTGCTGTTTCAAGAAAAATTCATTCTTCAGAAGAAAGGAAAAGATTGCAGAAAATTATTGAAGCGGTGAAGCCAAAAAACTTTGGAGTTATCGTGCGTACTGCTGCAGAAGGAAAACCGGCAAGTGAATTACACGATGATCTTTTGGGTTTGACCAATACCTGGAAAAGCATTCAGAGTAATTTAAAAGGCGCCGTTCCTCCAACAAAAATTTTGGCGGAAGAGGCAAAAACTAACAGCATATTACGTGATCTTCTTAGTGAAGATTTTAATAAGATAGTTGTAAACGATAAGAATATTTTCAATGAAACGAGGAGCTATCTTCAACGCATTGCTCCTGATAAAATTGATATTCTTTCTTACCACAGCAATGGCTCACCTATATTTGATGCTTTTGGTGTTACACGCCAAGTAAAAGCTTCGTTCGGAAAAACAGTCAATCTTCCAAGCGGTGCTTATCTTATCATCGAACATACCGAAGCGCTGCACGTGATAGACGTAAACAGCGGATATAAAAGTGTAGGCAACAACCAGGAACAAAATGCACTCGAAACGAACCTTGAAGCCGCGGCGGAAATTGCAAGGCAATTAAGGTTGAGGGATATCGGGGGAATAATCGTTGTCGACTTTATTGATATGAAGTTGCCGGAGAACAAAAAGAAACTGGCCGAGCAGATGGATTTGTTTATGCGAAAAGATCGGGCCAAGCACGCAGTTTTGCCTATCAGCAAATTTGGTTTGATGCAGATCACCAGGCAGCGAATGAAGCCAGAAACCAATATCAACACAATGGAATTGTGCCCTAGCTGCGGTGGCACAGGCAAAGTTTCTTCAACGCTCGTCCTCGAAGATGAAATCGAAAAGAACCTGAGTTACCTGATCATGCAGAAACATTCAGGACTTACGATTGAAGTTCACCCGATCATGCACGCTTACCTTACAAAAGGTTTTCCATCAAAAAGAATGAGATGGAGTATGAAGTTTAAAGAAAAAATAAAAGTTCGTCCGAACTCAAACTATCATCTTACTGAATTTCACTTTTTTGATAAAAGCAATGAAGAAATAAAGTTGCAATTATAATTCGCTTCATTTTCTCTCTCACAATTTCCTTTTCTTCTTTCTCTTCAACAATTCCTTTGCCTGTTACTTTTTCAGTCGTTAGATTTGTAAAGTCCTTGGTGTATTTTTTCACTTTATAATTTTAAAATTATGGCCTACCAGGCGGATGAAAACCGTTATGAAAAAATGAATTACCGCAGGTGCGGAAACAGTGGTGTTGATTTACCAATGATCTCCCTCGGATTGTGGCACAACTTCGGTGAAATAGATGATTACGAAAATTGCCGTGATATCATTCATACGGCCTTTGATAATGGGATTACTCATTTTGATCTGGCCAATAATTATGGACCTCCTCCCGGTGCAGCAGAAGTTGCTTTTGGAAAGATTTTGAAGCAGGATCTGAAGCCTTGCCGGGATGAACTGATCATCTCGTCAAAAGCCGGGTGGAAGATGTGGGAAGGACCTTATGGAGATTTTGGTTCAAAGAAATATCTTGTAGCCAGCCTTGATCAAAGTCTCAAGAGAATGGGCCTTGAATACGTCGATATTTTTTATCATCACCGCCCTGATCCTCACACACCTTTGGAGGAAACAATGACGGCGCTTGACCTCATTGTTCGACAAGGAAAAGCTTTGTACGTTGGCATTTCAAGTTACCAGCCGCAGGAAGCTAAAAAGGCCATTGATATGCTTCGCCAACTGGGAACGCCGTGTCTTATTGTGCAGCCGCGCTATTCAATGTTTGATCGTTGGGTTGAAGATGGATTGCTTGATGTGTTGGAAGAAGAAAAAGTCGGTTGTATCACCTTTTCATCTCTTGCACAAGGGTTGCTTACTAACAAATATTTGAACGGAATTCCGGAAGATTCAAGAGCCGGTCGTCATTTGCCCAACGGAGCTATTACTGAATCTCAAATAACAGAAGAAGCGATAAATAAAGCAAGGAAACTGAATGAGCTTGCAAAGGAACGTGGGCAATCGTTAGCTCAAATGGCTCTTGCCTGGGTTCTTAAAGATGACAGGATCACATCAATAATTCTTGGAGCAAGCAAAACAAAACAAGTGACAGAAGGAATTGAAGCAACAAAAAATATCAATTTCTCGAAAGAAGAATTGGACAAAATTGATTTTATCCTCAGGCAATAATCGTTTATCCTTTACTGTTACAAACCTCAAAAATGACGAAAGAAAAGATTCTTGCCTTTAGCAGTTCGAGATCAGGCAATTCAGGTTTTTTGGAAAAAGCTTTTCAAGTAATCAAGGATTTCCTGGGTAATGAACCAACAAATATTGCCTTTTTTCCTTTTGCCTCTGTTGATCAGAATTATGAAGGATACGCTGATGCAGTTAGGAATGCAATTTATGGTTCAGGAATAACCATTAAAACTGTTTTACCCTCGGGTGCGATTTCCGTTCTTGAAAATGCAGATGCGATAATGGTCGGTGGTGGAAACACGTTCAAATTGCTGCATGACCTGTATGAATTGAAATTGCTGGACTTAATGAGGGAAAAATTAATGAATGGTGCGCCTTACATAGGCTGGAGCGCTGGTAGTAATATTTTGAGTCCAACAATTTCAACAACGAATGACATGCCGATCATCCAGCCCCAATCTTTCAAATCTCTTGAAATATTTCCGTTTCAACTGAATCCACATTATTTCAACAAAAAAATAGAAGGCTTCAATGGTGAAACGCGGGACGACCGCCTTTCTGAATTTGTAAGAATGAATCCGGGCGTTCCTGTTGTTGCTTTACCTGAAGGAACTTATTTGCGTTTGGAAAATGGAGTACTTAAATTTTTTGGAGAAGAAGCATTTATCTTTTCAGAAGCAAACAATCCGGAAGGTTATACAAAAAGACAGATTTGTGCAAATGATGATCTTTCTTTTCTTCTTAAGCAGCAATAAAAAAGGCTTTTCTTCGAAAAATATCTTTTTAAAAGTCTGTTTATTGCAAACGCATTTCCCTTTCCAATTTTATTAAATAAGAAAGCCACTCGAAGGAATGGCTTTTTGAGTCGGGCGGCAAGATTCGAACTTGCGACCTTCCCGATTCGCATCGGGACGCGATGATCAAAATAAAAAAGCCGTCTAAAAAAGACAGCTTTAATAAATGTTGTCGGGGCGGCAAGATTCGAACTTGCGACCTCCACATCCCAAATGTGGCGCGATGACCGGGCTACGCTACGCCCCGAACTTCCTCTTTTGTAAAAAGATTTGCGGAGAGGGTGGGATTCGAACCCACGGTACAGTTTAACCCGTACGACGATTTAGCAAACCGTTCCTTTCGGCCACTCAGGCACCTCTCCTCTTTTAGAATAATTGAGGGCTGCAAAAGTAGCATTCAAATTTCAAAATAGAAAATAAAAACTTCACTATTTGAAATTTATTATGAATACTTTTTTTGAGCAATTAGAGCTTTGAGAAAAGCAGTGAAGCAACAAATAAAAGCAATTTTTAATTCGCCATCTGGGGCTGAACACTTAATTTTTTTCTTTCGCCAATCTGTTGCCTCCACATCGCATAATACAAGCCCATTTTCCCCAGTAATTCTTCATGATTGCCCGTTTCGATAATCTCGCCCTTTTCCAAAACATAAATCCTGTCAGCGTGCATAATCGTGCTGAGTCTATGGGCTATCAAAATGGTGATCTGTTCTTTTTTTGAGGAAACGTCTTTAATCGTATTGGTAATTTCTTCTTCCGTTAAAGAATCAAGAGAAGAAGTGGCTTCATCAAAAATCAATAAATGAGGATGCCGAAGCAGCGCCCGGGCAATTGACAAACGTTGTTTTTCTCCTCCGGAAACTTTTACGCCGCCTTCGCCAATTAAGGTATCAAGTCCTTTATCTGCCCTTGCCAGCAAGTTATTGCACGATGCTTTGTGTAAAACATCCATGATTTCTTTATCGGAAGCGGAAGGATTTACGAAAAGTAAATTCTCGCGAATGGTACCTGCAAACAGTTGTGTGTCTTGAGTTACAAAACCAATTTGCGTTCTCAGCACATCAAAATCAATTTTTTCACGATTGATCTTGTTGTACAAAATTTCTCCTTTTTGTGGAACATATAGACCCACCAAAAGCTTTACCAATGTAGTCTTTCCGGAGCCTGAAGGTCCGACAAAGGCAATGGTTTCACCTTTTTTTACGTCAAAACTTATATCCATTAGAGCCGGATGTTGCGCAGAAAGATGCTTGAATTTTACATTGATAAATTCCAACTCTTCAATTGTTGAAATTGTTGTAGGTTTCGCCGGTTTTACCTCCGGCGGTTTTGACATCAACGTGTGAAAATTTCCCAAAGATGCCTCGGCTTCGCGATAAGAAATAATGATGTTTCCTATTTCCTGCATTGGCCCAAAAAGAAAAAATCCGTAAAAAGTAAGTGACAAATATTGCCCGGGAGAAATTTGATTTCTGAATATCAACCACAGCAAAGTAAAGGTGATTAGCTGTTGCAGGAAGTTCACCATCGTTCCCTGGATGAAACTTAGCGTACGAATGCTTTTTACCTTTCGTAATTCAAGTTTTAATATTTTGAATGTGTTATTATTGAGGCGCGTAACTTCCTGGTTGGTTAAGCCGAGGCTTTTAACCAACTCAATATTTCGCAAAGATTCGGTCGTAGTTCCGGCGAGCGCGTTCGTTTCTGTAACGATCGTTTTTTGAATAATTTTTATTTTTTTACTTAGCAAACTGGTAACGATGGCAATTGCGAAAATTCCAAGAACGTACACAGGCATTATCATCCAGTTGAGCCGGAAAGCATAAATTGAAATAAAAATAATACTGACTATGATGACGAAAAATACATTGATAAAATTGGTGATAAATTTTTCTGTATCTGTCCGCACTTTGGTGATTATGGATAAAGTTTCTCCACTACTTTGGTCTTCAAAATCCTGGTAAGGAAGGCGCATGCTGTGTTTCAGCCCGTCTGTAAAAATGGTAGCGCCAAATTTTTGAACCAAAACATTTCCAAAATAATCCTGGAAAGCTTTGGCAATCCGGCTTACCATGGCGGTGCCAATCAACAACAAAAGAAAAAATAACAAACCATGATATTGTCCTTGCCCGAAAAAGAACTGGTGTTCAGTTCTTGGAGTTTTATCTGGAAAAACATGTGGATGATTGGCGAACAAATCCAATATTCGCCCTGCAATCCATGGAGAAAAAAGAGAAAAAACCTGGTTCATCGCTGCCAGAAAAAGCGCTAAAACGATTAGCCATTTATAAGGTTTTAAATATGATAATAATATTTTCATCCGGCAAAAATAAATTGAATCGCATCAAATCTTTAATATGAATAGGAATTGTTCTCATTCACGTAGATTTAAACAGTAAATGAAGAAATTACCTGGATTTTTATTTGTTGTCTGTCGGAATAGAAATCATTTAATCTGCTCAGGAAAAATGATCAATAGCCAATAAGTAATAACCATTAAGTTTTACCCTTCCACTTCCATATAACTTTCCACAGGTTCGCAGGTACAAATCAGGTTCCGATCGCCGTAGGTATTGTTGACGCGGCTGATGCTTGGCCAAAATTTATTTTCTTTTAGATAAGGCAAAGGAAATGCAGCTTTGCTCCGCGAATAACTGTGATTCCAATCATCTGCAGTAATTACAGATAAGGTATGAGGTGCATTTTTTAATAAGTTGTCTTTTTTGTCTGACTCACCATTTTCAACACTTTTGATTTCTTCGTAAATAGAATTCAGTGCGTGGCAAAACCTATCCAGTTCTTCTTTATTTTCACTCTCTGTTGGTTCGATCATAATAGTTCCGGCAACAGGAAAACTCAATGTTGGCGCGTGGAAACCATAATCCATCAACCTTTTAGCCACGTCTTCTGCTTCAATGCCAACACTGTTTTTAAAAGGCCTCAGGTCAACAATAAATTCATGAGCGCAGGTTCCACCTTTGCCGGTAAACAAAATTTTGAAATTCCTTTTCAACCTGTTCATCATGTAATTGGCATTGAGAATGGCATGCTCCGTAGCAGCTTTCAGTCCTTCGCTGCCCAACATTTTTATGTAGGCATAGCTGATCAATAAAATGCTCGCAGAACCATATCTTGCAGCACTCACTTGCCCCAATTTCTCGCTTCCCGGAAGAAAAGGGGTCAGTTTTTCATTCACACAAATCGGCCCCATTCCCGGTCCGCCGCCGCCATGCGGAATCGCAAATGTTTTATGAAGATTCAGATGGCAAACATCCGCGCCGATAAAACCCGGAGAAGTGAGACCAACCTGTGCATTCATGTTGGCACCATCCATATAAACCAGGCCGCCATTGTCTTGAACAATTTTGCAAATCTCTCTTATTCCTTCTTCAAAAACACCATGAGTTGAAGGATAAGTTACCATCAAACCGGCGAGTGATTCTTTATTTTTTTCTGCCTGAGCTCGCAAGTCATTTATATCAATATTTCCATGTTCGTCACATTTGATAACCACTACTTTAAAACCTGCCATCACTGCAGAAGCAGGATTCGTTCCGTGTGCCGAAACAGGAATTAGTATCACTTGCCTGTTTCCTTCATTTTTACTTTGATGATATCTTCTAATCGCCATTAAACCCGCAAATTCACCTTGCGCTCCACTATTGGGCTGCAGGCTGCACGCATTAAAACCTGTGATCTTGCAGAGTAATTTTTCAAGTTCTTTGATGATTATATTGTACCCTTCGGTCTGACTGGCTGGTGCAAATGGATGTATTTTGCTGAATTGCGGCCAACTAACAGGAATTAATTCTGTTGCGGCGTTCAACTTCATCGTGCACGAACCCAAAGGAATCATTGAATGCGTAAGTGAAAGGTCTTTATTTTCCAGCAACTTTATGTAGCGCATCATTTCTGTTTCACTGTGGTATTTATTAAAAACCGGGTTCAATAAATAAGGAGATTGCCGCTGCAGTGAGAGAGGAACATTTTCTAATTCATTTTCATGCTCAAAAGTGACGATGGTAGTTGCAATATTTTTTAATTCATTAAAAACACCCAGGATTTCAAGAACGTCTTTTTGAGTAGTTGTTTCGTCAAGCGAGACCGTAACTTTATTATCAGAAGGAAAATAAAAGTTCATTTCCTTTTGTTCTGAAAGAGACTGCAGTTTTGAAGCTTCTTCAACTTTTACTGTTATTGTATCGAAAAAATATTCGTTCACTAATTCATATCCACTTTCTTTTAATCCTTCGGCCAATGAAGAAGTCAGGAGAGCAATTCTTTTAGCGATATTTTTCAAACCTTTTGGCCCGTGATAAACTGCATACATTGCGGCCATGTTGGCTAATAAAGCCTGTGCCGTACAAATATTTGAAGTAGCTTTTTCGCGGCGAATGTGTTGTTCTCGCGTTTGTAAAGCCATGCGAAGCCCGCGGTTATTTTGTGCATCGATACTTACGCCAATGATCCTTCCGGGAATACTCCTTTTGAATTCATCTTTTGTGGCAAAAAAGGCAGCATGCGGTCCGCCAAATCCCATTGGAACGCCAAAGCGCTGTGAAGAACCAATTGCCACGTCAGCGCCTAATTCACCGGGAGGCGTGAGCAAGGTCAAAGCCAACAGATCTGTCGCCATCACCACTTGTGCGTTCACATTATGAACCTTTTCAATAAAAGTGCGGTGATCTTCTATATTTCCTTCGCTGTCGGGATATTGTACAATCGCTCCGAAAAATTGCTCGTCAAGTTCTACATTTCTAAAATCTGCAAAAATAAGTTCGATGCCCACAGGTTTTGCCCGCGTAATTAAAACCTCTTTCGTTTGCTCAAATATCTTTTCATCCATAAAAAACTTTGGTGCGGTGATGTGGTCATGGTCTTTATTCTTGTGATTAAAAAGCATCGCCATTGCTTCTGCTGCTGCGGTTCCTTCATCAAGCAGACTTGCATTTGCAATCGGTAAAGCCGTCAAATCGCTAACCATAGTTTGAAAGTTCAAAAGGCTTTCCAAACGACCTTGTGCTATTTCCGCCTGGTAAGGCGTGTATTGAGTGTACCATCCCGGGTTTTCAAAAAGATTTCTTGAAATCACCGAAGGCGTAATGGTATCATAATATCCCTGGCCAATATAAGATTTGAAAACCTTGTTTTTGGAAGCGATTTTTCGCAAGTTAGCAAGGTATTCATGCTCGCTGATTGGTTCGCCAATATCTAATTTTTTTTCAAGCCTTATATTTTTCGGAATTGTTTTGTCTATCAGTTCGTCTAAGGTTTCAATGCCAATGTAGGCAAGCATTTCAGCAGTTTCGTTTTTGTCAGGGCCGATGTGGCGCTCAGCAAATTCGGCCGATTGTTTTTCGAATAGATTCATAAAAAATGACGCTTTTTATTTTCACAGTAAACGCACAAAAAATGACTCTTTTTAAGTTATGTGAAAATGACGGCGCAAAGTTACAATTGAAAATGTTATCAAAAGTTTACTAAAACCGACTTGGTAGGAAAGTAGGCGTAATAAATAAAAATATTTTATGGAAAGTATTTGTAAATATCTTTTCGGTGCATAAAACGCAAAAGTATAAGGTTTTCAGATTCGACTTTTAATCCTAGTCGATAATTTCCAATTCTGATTCTGTAATAACTTCCTTTTGAATGCATCTTTTTTAAATTGTTCAACTCTGAAAGTTTTTTACAAGTCTCCATTTCGCTAATGATAGTCGAAATCTGTTTTGCAAGTTTTTTATCTGTAATTTTTTCAACGTCTCTTTCAAAAGATTTTTTTACAGAAACTTTCATCTAGTGGCAACTTTTGCGAGATGATCTTTCACTTTCGATAAACTCCCAGTACCTGATTCCTCGGCTTCTTTCAAGGCAAGCAAAAAAGCAAAATCTTCCATGTCTTCGTCAGAAATAGTTGTGGCCCTCTTCTGCATTTTCTTTAAAAGCCCGAGGTAGAAGCTTTTTTCCGACTTGGAATTAGTAGGTATTACAATATATTCCATAATTATATTAATTAGAGTAAAGTTAATTACAATTTTCCCAAAATCAGTTTAATGCTGTTAGCGCGTTTAAATGGTTTCTATCTTTACAAAATGAATGAAGATGTTCTAAACAACTGGGAGAAAAGGTCCAATGAAAACCAGAAGAAATATAAAAATTTTCTAAAGCGCGCCGACAAGAATAAGGTGTTGAAAAAGCTTCCGGAATTGAATGAAGAAGCATTCGAAAAAATTGATTGTCTCTCATGTGCCAATTGCTGCAAAAATTATTCTCCACGCTTTAAAACGCCCGACATCAAAAGGATTTCGAAACATTTGAAAATGAAAGAAGGCGCTTTTATCGAAACTTATTTAAGGTTGGATGAAGACGGAGATTATGTTACCAAAACTTCTCCGTGTCCTTTCCTTGGAGAAGATAATTATTGCAGCATTTATGAAAACCGGCCATCTGATTGTCACCGGTTTCCTTATACTGACGAAGACATTTTACTCAAAAGACCCGCCATCACTTTGAAAAATTCCACCTTTTGCCCAATTGTTTTTTATGTTTTGGAAAAATTGGTTGATTCAAAAATATAAATCACCAGTTTTTGTTTGTTTGCTGCAAAAACCTCTGACTTAATTTTCCTATTTTCACATTTTCTCATTGTTAAATTGAATTCCATGTCAATTGAAATAAATAAAGATTCACTGGCAGATAGATTTATGCGATATGTGCAGATCGATACGCAAAGCAGTCCCAAAACCGGAACTCATCCTTCTACTGAAAAGCAAAAGGATTTGGCGAAAATGCTGGTTTCAGAATTAAAAAGGTTTGGTGTTGAAAATGCGGAATTGGATGATTACGGTTATGTGTATGCGAAAATTCCTTCTAATACAACAAAAACAAATGTTCCCGCAATTTGCTTTTGCAGCCACGTTGATACTGCTCCTGATTGTAGCGGTACAAACGTAAAACCAATCCTTCATAAAAATTACCAGGGAGAAGATATTGTGTTGCCCGACGATAAATCGCAGGTTTTGTCAATGGTTACTTTTCCTTATTTAAAAAATCATATTGGCAGCGATATTATTACTGCGAGTGGAAATACATTACTCGGTGCTGACGACAAAAGTGGCGTTGCTGCCATTATGGAAGCAGCAAAATACCTCGTTGAAAATCCTGAAATAAAACACGGAGAAATCAGTATTCTCTTTACGCCTGATGAAGAAATTGGAGAAGGAACGGCGAAAGTGGATATTCAAAAAGTGGGAGCTCAATTTGGTTATACTTTTGATGGCGGTGAAGCCGGTTCTTTGGAAGATGAGACTTTTAGTGCGGACGGCGCTACAATAACTATTAATGGTGTTATTTCCCATCCGGGTTATGCAAAAAATAAATTGGTAAATGCGCTGAAGGTAGCCGGCGAGATTTTACATGCATTACCAACAACCGAATGGTCGCCGGAAACAACAGAAAAAAGGGAAGGATTTGTTCATCCACTGCATTTTGAAGGAATTGCGGAACGTGCTTCTATCGAATTCATAATTCGTGATTTTGATGAAGAAAAATTAAAAGAATCAGGCGAAAGGTTAAAAGCAATTGCGGAGGAAGTAGTGAATCATTACAACGGTGCCACGGTCGAATTTAAGCAGGTAGAACAATACCGTAATATGAAAAAGATTCTCGATGAAAATCCGCAGGTTGTTTCTTATGCTGCTGAAGCAATTGAGCGATCGGGGTTAAAAGTGAGAACTGAAAGTATTCGCGGGGGAACAGACGGAAGCAAGCTAAGTTATATGGGATTGCCTTGTGCAAACATCTTTACAGGAATGCAGGGAATTCATTCAAAGTTGGAATGGATCGGCGTAAATGATATGGTAAAAGCCGCAGAAACGATGGTTCATTTGTCAATGATGTGGGAAGAAAAAAGTGCGTGAATTTCATTTTATTTCCTGGATACTTCTGGTCGTATAAATTTTTATATTTGTACGACTAATATTAAAGCTATGACACAGAAGGTGACTTTATTATTAAAGGAAGAAAACATCAGGTTTGCGAAAAAGAGTGCAAGAGTGAGCGGAAAAAGTATGTCTAAAATGGTTGATGAATATTTCGATTTATTAAAAAGGAAAGACAAAAAAATGAAGAATGTAGAATTGAGTCCTTTTGCTAAAAGATTTGGAGGAATGGTGAGTACCGGTAAAGAGGAAGACATAAAAAAAGCGCGATAAAAATGAGGAGAAAAATTTTTTTTGACGCAAACGTTCTAATAGATCTGATTAATGCAGCTAATGGATTAAACAAACAGACAATTTTTCTTTTTAGTCAATTAGAGAAGGAAAAGAAGGTTTTTTATTGTTCACCAACTTCATTTTCTATTACATATTATTTCCTGGGTAAGATTATTAAGAATAAAAAGTTACTCAATTCAAAAATTGTAGATCTCTTTTCGAATTTTGTTTTTACAAAGGAAAATTCTGAAATAATGAATGATGTAATGAATTCACAGTTTAAAGATTTGGAAGATGCATTACAATACTTTTCGGCTCTGGATTCGGATGTAGATTTTATAATTACCAAGAACTTTTATGATTTTGATAAACCATCAATTCCTGTTTACCATCCACTGCATTTCATTAATGAGTTTTTGATTAATTAAATTAATAACATGCCCTACATAAAACAAGACAAACCTTTTCGTGTACCAACCACTGATGGAAAAATAATTGAAGAACATTTCGGTTTGGCTTCCGAAAAATCCGGTGATCTAAGTATTGCTCACATGGTGGCACCTTCGGGATGGAGCGAACCTCACCAGAATCCGGAATTTGATGAATACACTCTTGTGAGCCGTGGCAAGAAATTGATTGAAGTGGATGGAGAAAAAATTGTGGTGAATCCAGGCGAAAGCATCCTTGTGAAGAAAGGAAGCCGGGTCCAATATTCCAATCCCTTTGAAGACGTTTGCGAATATTGGAGTGTTTGTATGCCTGCATTTTCAATTGAAAAAGTGCATCGCGAATAGCCGTTAATAAATTGTTTAAGTTTCCACGCCCTATTTTATCATCTATTAAATTTGAAATTACTTTTTACATTTGTTGCTAAACCAATTTAAATGGATTTATTTTTTCTGCAGATTGATACAACCGCAGTAACACAACCTGCGGCCGCACAAACACAGAATTTATGGCAAACACTCGAAAGAGGCGGTGTTCTTATGATTCCGCTTGGGCTTCTTTTGCTGGCTGCTGTTTATTTCTTTTTTGAAAGATTGATCGCTATCAAAAGAGCCGCAAAGATTGATGATAATTTTATGCGCATAATTCGCGATCACATCGTTAGTGGCAATGTGGCTGCGGCAAGAAGTTTTTCCAAAAACAATGAAAATCCGGTTGCACGCATCATCGACAAAGGCATCCAGAGAATTGGAAAACCAATCGATGCAATTGAAAAAAGTATGGATAATGTGGGCGCACTGGAATTGTATAAACTCGAAAAAAATCTTTCTATCATTTCTATTGTAGCGCGCATCGCGCCGCTTTTTGGATTCCTCGGAACGATCATCGGGATGCTGGCTTTATTCAAAGGGATTGCTGCAAGCACAGAGTATACAGCCAACACGATCGCCGATGGTATTTACATTAAGATGATCACTTCTGCTACAGGTTTGATCATTGGTATATTAGCGTATATCGGTCACAGTTACCTGGTCACCCAGATCAACCGGATCGAAAATAAAATGGAAATTGCCAGCGCCGAATTCGTTGACATTTTGCAGGAACCGACTCACTAATTATTTTATCATCCAGAATAAGTTAAATGAGCATCAGGAAAAAATTTAGGAACGACGATACCGAACTGGATACAGGGCCGCTGAATGACATTCTTTTCATTCTGATGTTCTTCTTTTTGATCATTTCTACGATGGCTAATCCCAATGTGATCAAGATGAACAACCCGCGCGCCTCAAGTGATACCAAGGCCAAACAAAGTGTGATCGTAAGCATCAATAAAAATAAACAAGTCTATATCGGGCAGGATCAAATCCCTTTTGATTCTTTGGAACCAATGCTCAGGGAAAGGCTGCCGGTTGCAGATTCTTTAAACAAGCCTGCCGTGGTGATCAATGCTGATTCTTTGGTAAGTTGGGGCGATATTGTAAGAATTATGGAAGTGGCTAAAAAGCTTGGTGCTACAACATCTGCGTCGGTAAAAAAATAAAACTTTAGAAAGCTTTTGCCATTCTTTCTTTTCCGTAAATGTCTTTTTTTATTTGTGAAGTGAAGCCGGCTTTTTCAAAAAACTCCTGTACTTTACCTGCATATTCTTCATGCACTTCCACATATATTTTTCCTTGAACGTTTAGATGATCTTTGCCAAAGGCTGCGATCTTTTTATAGAAAATCAAAGGATCTTCATCTTCTACAAACAAAGCAATAGAAGGCTCATGGTCTGTGACATTTTTAGCCAACGAATCTTTTTCACTTTTTGGAATGTAGGGTGGATTGCTGACTATCAAATCAAATTTTTCCAGCTGATCCCATTCAGTTTCATTTAAAAAATTCACAAGCGAAAAATTAATTTCAACATTTAGATCTTTTGCATTTTTTCTTGCCACTTCCAGTGCTTCTTCACTGGTATCCAAAGCTGAAACCTGGCAGTTATTTAATTCCTTTTTTAATGAAATGGCAATGGAACCACTGCCGGTGCCAATATCAAGGATTTTTGTTGCTTCACTGCCAGAAGTTTTTTCTTTTAAATCTTTAAGAACCCATTCTACAAGTTCCTCCGTCTCCGGTCGTGGAATCAAAACATTTTCGTTTACAAAAAACTTTCTCTTGTAAAAAAATGCTTCGTTCAAAACATATTGAACAGGTTTATGTTGCAGCAAATCTGAAAGAGATTTTTTTAATTCTTTCGTTTTTCTTTCTTCCAAAATCTCGTTTGCATTTATCCGCCGCTGCGTTTTGTTTAAACCGGTTATTTTTTCGAAAACCCAATCAGCAATATTATTGGCTTCGCGCTGATCATAAATTTTTTGCAGCTCATTTACAAATTCAGAATATGCCTTGCCTGTGGTCATTAGCGCAAACTTAATTATTTTGTGAAGCAATAATTGTAAAATTCCTATTTTGAATTCAGACGAAAAATACATGAGCCGGTGCATTCAATTGGCAAAACTTGGAGCGGGAAATGTAGCGCCAAACCCAATGGTAGGCGCCGTTCTGGTATATGAAGATTTGATAATCGGCGAAGGTTATCATAAAAAAGTTGGAGAAGCACATGCTGAAGTGAATTGCGTTGCGAGTGTAACGGAATCAAATAAACCATTGATAGAAAAAAGTACAATGTATGTTTCGTTAGAACCCTGTTCTCATTTTGGAAAAACGCCGCCATGTTCCGATTTGATCATTCAAAAAAAAATCAAAAAAGTGGTGATCGGTTGCCGTGATGTTTTTGAAAAAGTAAACGGCAGCGGAATTGAAAGATTGCGCAATGCGGGTGTAGAAGTACTTACGGGAATTTTGGAAGAAGAAAGCAGGGAACTAAACAAGCGGTTTTTTACTTTTCATGAAAAAAAACGGCCCTACATTATTTTAAAATGGGCCCAAAGTGCAAATGGAAAAATCGGTTCTTCAGACCAAAGGATTTTTATCAGTAATGAATACATGAATCGTTTGGTGCACAAATGGCGCAGTGAAGAAGCAGGGATTTTGGTTGGAAAAAATACGGTACTCGCGGATGATCCTTCTCTAACGACAAGACTGTGGAAAGGGAACAACCCGATAAGAATAATTATTGCACCTGGATTGAAAATCCAATCATCTTCGAAAGTCTTTAATACGGAAGCAAAAACCATTGTTTATAATTTTTCAAAAACTCAATCTGAAGGAAACGTTGAATTTATTTGCCTGCAAAAAGAAAACTTTCTGCAGAACCTTCTTTCTTCATTGTATGAAAATGACATCCAAAGTGTTTTAGTGGAAGGGGGAACGAAAACATTGCAATCTTTTATTGATTCAGGTCTTTGGGATGAAGCACGAGTAATCACCAACCGCGAAATGATAATCGAAAACGGAATTGCAGCTCCTGGAATGAAAAATTTTGAGTTCTTGAAAGAAGAAGAAATTTCTTCGGATTTGATTTCCTATTTCACTCAGAAACAAAAATCTTAATTATTTGTTGGTTTGCTGTTTCCTCGTTTTTGCGACAAAAATCACAATCAACTTTTTCGTAAATTTGCAAGCCTGAAGTGAATATTTTTATTCACTTTTTTTATCATTTTAATTCAATTCATAAAAATATGTTTGACTCTTTAAGCGACCGGCTCGATACCGCGTTTAAAAATCTGAAAGGCCAGGGAAGAATAACAGAACTTAATATCGCTTCAACGGTAAAAGACATTCGTCGTGCTTTGGTTGATGCCGACGTGAATTATAAGATTGCCAAAGAATTTACCGATTCAATCAAGGAGAAAGCAACTGGTGAGAAAGTCATCAATGCAGTGAGTCCGGGGCAGTTGATGGTGAAGATCGTTAAAGACGAACTTACTGAACTGATGGGCGGTGTTGAAACAGACCTTGACCTGAGTGGAAATCCAGCCATCGTTTTGATCGCAGGATTGCAGGGTAGTGGTAAAACGACTTTCAGCGGAAAACTTGCTAATTATTTAAAAACCAAAAAAGGGAAATCGCCATTGCTCGTTGCCGGCGACGTTTATCGACCTGCGGCTATTGAGCAATTGAAGGTATTAGGTTCGCAGGTAAATGTAGAAGTGTACAGTGAGCCGGAAAATAAGAATGTTGTTGAGATCGCTCAAAATGCTATTAAGGAAGCAAAGTCAAAAAGCAAAAATGTTGTCATTATTGACACCGCAGGTCGTCTTGCCATTGATGAAGTGATGATGACTGAAGTAGCCAACATCAAGAATGCATTAAATCCAAAAGAAATTCTCTTTGTTGTTGACAGCATGACCGGGCAGGATGCAGTGAATACTGCGGCAGCATTTAATCAGCGGTTGGATTATTCAGGAGTAGTGCTTACCAAACTGGATGGTGACACGCGTGGTGGTGCTGCCATATCAATCAAATACACGGTAAACAAACCGATCAAATTTGTAAGCAGCGGGGAAAAGCTGGATACACTTGATGTTTTTTATCCGGAAAGGATGGCGCAGCGTATTTTGGGAATGGGGGATATTGTTAGTTTGGTTGAAAAAGCTCAGGAACAATTCGACGAAGCACAGGCAGCCAAACTTGAAAAAAAGATCCGTAAAAATCAATTTGATTTTGAAGATTTTAAAACCCAGTTGCAGCAGATAAAGAAAATGGGAAATCTGAAAGATTTGATGGGAATGATTCCGGGAATTGGCAAACAGATAAAAGACATCGACATTAACGATGATGCATTCAAAGGAATTGAAGCCATTATCAATTCAATGACTTTGGAAGAACGTCGCAATCCGGATGTAATTAACCCAAGCCGAAAAGCAAGAATTGCCAAAGGCAGTGGAAAAGACATTGCAGAAGTGAACCAATTCATCAAGCAGTTTGACCAGATGAAAAATATGATGAAAATGATGAATAAGATGCCGATGGGAAAGCTTGCAGGCCTTGGCAGGAGATGATCTTTAGAGGAAATTTGAATAATCTGTTTTTATATTAATAAATTCTAATTTTTTTTAGGAAACGTAGATAATCTTTTGTATTTTCATGGAGAGAATGTATCTTCGCTCTCCTTTTTAGAAACCCTATTATTCACAACCCAAAAAAATTTCTATTTTTTATGGCTGTTAAAATGAGATTGCAACGACATGGCTCTAAGAAAAGGCCATTTTACTTTATCGTAGTTGCAGATTCCCGTAGCCCACGCGATGGCAAATTTATTCAGAAACTCGGTACTTACAATCCATTGACTGTTCCTGCTACAATCCAGGTCGACAGACAAAAGGCATTGGAGTGGCTGCACAAAGGTGCACAACCTACCGATACAGTTCGTCGTATTTTAAGTTTTAAAGGAGTTCTGTATCTGAAGCATTTGCTTCGTGGCGTTTCACTCGGCTTGTTCGACGAAGCTGCCGCAATGGAAAAATTTACCAAATGGAGCAGTGAGCACGACGCTGAATTTGCCAAAAGACAGGCAAATCACAAGAAAGCCAAAGCTGCAAGCCGCCCGGCCTTCGTGAGAAAAGAAGCGCCGAGAGCTGCTGCACAAAAGCCTGCTGAGGCTCCAAATGCTGAAAAAGGCGAATAATCTGTAAGTAAAAATAAAGAAGCTTTAAAAAGCTGTCTCTAGTGAGGCGGCTTTTTTTGTGTGTGAAAAATTTTGTTGAGTTAATCCTTAAAAAATAGATAAATAAATAATAGTAATTACTTTAATTCATAAACGGCATTAATGTTGTATTTCCTATTGCTGTTTATAATTATTAAAAATTCAGTTATGAAAAAGTCAGGAATTATTACGTACACGATAGTGCTGTTGGCAACCTTGTTTTCTTTCACACCGGCCAAAAGCCAGGATGCTCAAAAAGAACTGGATAAAATAACCGCAAGTACAAAAGTGTTGCAGGATTTTGGGCAAATGAAGGAGAAAATTCCACACGAACTGATGGATATTACGCAGGGAATTATTGTTGTTCCTAAATTAATAAATGCAGGTTTTGTTGTAGGAGGAAAAAGAGGAAAAGGTGTTGCAATGGTGAAACTTGCTGACGGTAGTTGGAGCAATCCTGTTTTTGTAACCATCACTGGAGGAAGTGTTGGCTTGCAAGCCGGCTTGCAGGCAGTTGATCTTGTATTGATCTTTAAGAACCGTGAAACGTTACAAAATATTGATGAAAACAGTTTCACACTCGGCGGTGATGTATCCGTTACTGCCGGGCCACTTGGTAGAAATTCAACTGCCAGCACCGATGCTAAATTGGAAGCAGAAGTTTATTCCTATTCCAGAAGTAAAGGCTTGTTTGCCGGAATCAGTTTGGGAGGCTCAGTGATTTCTATAGATGAATCAGCCAATAAGGCTTTTTATGGTTCTGATGAAAATGCGAAAACCATTTTTGCGGAAACAAATAGTACTTCAGGTCAGGTGAGTCAACTGAAACAAGCCTTAGAAAGGCTTAATCCGGCGCAATAAAAATTTCGAATAATTGTTTGTCTGCTGTTAAAATGAGCTGTTAATCGTAGAGTCTATGAAGCCGCGGTAATGTTCCGCGGTTTTTTATTTGACGTGCTCGCAAGCAAGATTGACACCGGCAATTTCATAATAGCCTACAAGGAAACCTAGATATTCAAGAGAAAAATAGATCCTGAATTGGCCATTAATGGTTTGGAAATCACCATCGGGATATCTCACTGAATAAGAAACTGTTCCTTCGCAAATCCCGTCTCCTTCAAAATTACTCTTCACAAGCTTGGTATTGGTAGTGATCTTTTCAATGTTGTATGAGCAGTCACTTATTTCACGGAACAAAGGATAAACGGCATCAATTTTTTCAACAAATTCCTGCTGGGTGCATTTTATATTTTCAGGCGCCTTGAATTCCTCAATGCCAAAATTGTTTTCTGAATTAAATTCATTCTCAAAAAAGTCGGCCATAAAAAAATCTGCTGCTTCTGTTATTTCATTTTCAAAATCCCGGTGAAAAAATTCATAATAGAAGGTCATCGGCAATTCAGGATTTTGATCTGTCTCAAACTCGAATAACTCCTTTGTGATGAAATTATATTTCTTGCGATCGGAAAGCCTCTTTTGGTACTTTACTTTTATGTAATGTGAATACAATAGATTTTTTAATCGCTTATATTCAATTTTAAAGTCTTCTTTATCCAGTTCTTTTTCATCAGGAAATTCTGGATTTCCGAGGAGGTCCGCCACTTTATTTGAAAAGGTCAAATGCAGTTTGTTCTTGATCACAAACTTTAAAAAGCTGTTTCTCATCTCCGGCGTCTGCGGGTGTGAAGAACTAATTTCAGCATTTGATTCAAGCATGATCTTCATCAAAAGGTAATTATTCTGCATTTCAATATTCTCGTCATGATCATCGCTAAACTTAGGGGCAATTTCCTTTTTTCTCATTTGGTGTGGTGGTTTCAGCGATAAATGTAAGTCAAAAAGAGCATAGTTGGAAGTCCAAATTATGCTTATTTGTAATGGGATTCCTTTCAATAATAAAAATGTAATTAGTAATCTTTATTTAATCAAATGATTAAAATAATTGTTTAAATTAAAGTTTTATCTTTAGCTTTGTGGAAACATTCAGATCAAGTGACAGACAAAAAGAAAATATCATCAGATCCTTCTACCGAGGAAAAAATAAAATTAGCAGCCAGCAAAGTTTTTTTAAGGAAAGGCTACAGCGCAACCCGTACGCGCGATATAGCTGAAGAAGCAGGAATCAATCTTGCATTGCTCAATTATTATTTCCGCAGTAAAGAAAAATTATTTCAAAAAGTAATGCAGGAAAAGATGCAACAATTTTTTGGCGTGTTGTTGCAAATCGTTAATGATCCTTCTACACAACTTGAAACAAAAATTGAACAAATTGTTTCGAATTATATTGATGTGCTTTCTGAAAACCCCGAATTGCCTTTGTTTGTTTTAAGTGAAATGAAAGGCCACGCAGATAAAATTCAAAATATTTTACCGGTTCAAAAATTTAACGGCAACCTGAGCTTTGTAAAACAATTACAAGAAAAGCGGCCGGATATAAACCCGATACATTTTTTGATGAATATTCTTGGGATGACCGTTTTTCCTTTTGTGGCCAAACCTGCGTTTACTCTTATTGCATCAACTAATAAGAGTGAACTTGAATCCATCCTGAAAGAAAGAAAGGAATTGATCCCGAAATGGATTAAAGCCATGTTGAAGGCGCGATAAAAAATTTTGACTGATAATTAATCAAATGATTAAAGCAAATGAAAAAAATTAAAATCTTCCCTGCGTTGCTTTTCCTTTTTATTTCAATTAGCGCTTTTTCACAATCGAATTCATTGACGCTGGATTCATGCTATTCGCTCGCACGAAAAAATTATCCATTGATAAAGCAATATTCACTGATCGAAAAAACGAATGAATATAGTGTTGCTAATATTGCCAAAGGATTTTTGCCACGTATTAATTTTACCGGGCAGGCCACTTACCAATCCGATGTAACGCAATTTCCAAAAGCAATACCCGGCGCTCCTGTCCTAACCAAAGATCAATACCGGTTGTTTGCAGAAGTGAACCAGCCGGTTTATGATGGCGGTGTTATCCGCGAACAGAAAAAATTGCAGGAAGCGAATTCTGAAGTCGATAAACAGAAGCTGGAGGTTGAACTTTACAAATTAAAAGACCGCGTTAATCAATTGTTCTTTGGTGTTTTGCTGATGCAGGCGCGGCTAAAACAAAATCAATTACTTCAATCGGATGTTCGACACGGCCTGGAAAAAATAAATGCTGCTATTACTAACGGAACGGCGCTAAAAAGCAGTGCTGATGTACTCGAGGCGGAATTACTAAAAACAGACGAGCAGGCAGATGAACTCGCATCAAACAAAAACGCTTTTACCCAGATGCTTGCTCTTTTTATCGGCAGGAAAATTGATTCCAATACCGTTTTTATAACGCCTGCAGAACTTAATCCCGGTACGGAAATTCAAAGGCCTGAATTGCAATTGTTCGATTCGCAGGACAAAATATTTGATGCCCAAAAAAGTTTGCTTACTGCTCAAAACCGGCCAAAGCTCAGCGTTTTCCTGCAGGCAGGTTACGGAAAGCCGGCGCTCAATATTTTGAGTAACAATTTCGATCCTTTTTATATCGGTGGCGTAAGACTTACGTTTCCGATTTCAAGGTTTTATACAATAAAGAATGAAAAAAAATTAATCGAGCTTAACCGGCAAAATATTGATGTTCAAAAACAGGCTTTCCTTTTCAATACGAATGTGGTTCTTCAACAACAAAACGAGGATATCTCACGGCTTCAAAAGATCATAAAGACAGATGATAAGATCATTCCTCTTCGCGAACAAATTAAGCAGACAGCTCTCGCCCAGTTGAATTTAGGTGTTGCAACCAGCAGGGATTATTTGCGCGAAGTGAATGCGGAAAATTCAGCAAGACAGGATAAAATTTTGCACTCGATTCAGTTGCTAATAGCCGAATACAACAAACGAAATACAACAGGAGAATAACCTTGAATTCAAAATAGATAAAAAGCATCTCAAATGAATAATAAAAAATTAACCAGGAACGCAAGCGTCATTTTATTATCGCTTTTTCTTTCAGCATGCAACAACGGGCAAAAAAATTATGATGCATCAGGAACTTTTGAAGCGACTGAGATCATGGTTCCGGCGCAGGGAAATGGGATCATTGAAGATTTTAAAATAAATGAAGGTGAAAACCTGGATTCGGGAACCCGGGTGGGTTTCATAGATACAACTCAATTGTATTTAAAAAAGAAACAACTGGAAGCACAAGTAAAAGCAACCGGAGCCAAATTGCCAAACATTGCAGCACAAACTGCACAATTCAAACAACAGGCAGCTGTTATCCAAAGCCGGATCAATTATCTTGAAAAAGAACAGCAAAGAACACAAAACCTGGTAAAGGCAGATGCAGCCACACCCAAACAACTGGACGACATAAATGCGCAACTGGATGAAGCGCGACAACAATTGAAAGCGGTGAATGAACAGGGACAAGCACAAACTTCGGCGCTGACAACTTCTCATTCCGGCATTTCTTCTGAAATATCACCTTTGATTCTGCAGATAAAACAAATAGATGATCAGTTGAAAAAAGCACAGATCATAAACCCGGTTAAAGGAACCGTGTTGACAAAATTTGCAGAACAAGGTGAAATGGCAGTTACAGGAAAACCACTTTATTCCATTGCTGACTTATCTACGTTGATGCTTCGCGCTTACATAACAGAAAAGCAACTTGGCCAAATCCGCCTTGGACAAAATGTGAAAGTAATGGTGGACGATTCAACTTCAAAAATGAAGACCTATGATGGAACTGTAACTTGGATCAGTGATCAAGCCGAGTTTACGCCAAAAACGATCCAGACAAAAGATGAAAGAGCCAACCTTGTTTATGCAGTAAAAATAAATGTGAATAACGACGGCTATCTGAAAATAGGAATGTACGGAGAAGTTTCATTCACTGGAAAATAGAAGTTATGGTTACAGCAAATGAATTGGTAAAGACGTATAATAAAGGCGAAGTCCTGGCAGTAGATAAAGTTTCGTTTGAAATAAATGAAGGCGAAATCTTTGGATTGATCGGTCCGGATGGCGCAGGAAAAACAAGCATTTTCAGAATGCTGACCACGTTGTTGCTTCCGGACAGCGGAAGCGCTAAAGTAAACGGTTTTGATGTGGTAAGAGATTACAAATCGATCAGGCAAACGATTGGTTATATGCCGGGCCGATTTTCACTTTACCAGGACCTGAGTGTGAAGGAAAACTTGGATTTTTTTGCAACAGTTTTTGAAACTACTGTCGAAGAAAATTATGATCTCATCCGGGATATTTATGTGCAATTGGAACCCTTCAAAAAAAGGCGTGCAGGAAAACTTTCAGGAGGGATGAAGCAAAAACTTGCCTTGTGTTGCACACTCATTCACAAACCCACTGTGCTATTTTTAGACGAACCCACAACCGGTGTTGATCCTGTATCAAGAAGGGAATTTTGGGAAATGCTGAAGAGGTTACAAAAAGCAGGCATCACCATTTTGGTTTCCACTCCTTACATGGACGAAGCGGATCTCTGCGATCGTATTGCTTTAATTCAAAACGGGAAGATCCTTTCAATTGATACACCTGCAAATATTTCCGCCGCTTATCCTGATCAGTTGTTCGAGGTGAAGGCGTCAAGGATGCATGCATTATTAAAAGCGCTTCCAAAATTTGAAAAAACCACTTCCAGCTATGCCTTTGGAGAATATGCGCATTTGGCAACACATCGTGAACAATTTTCAAATGGTGAAGGCTTTGAAGATTTTGAAAAACAATTGAAGGATTATTTGCATCAGCAAGGAATTGAAAATATCACTGTAAAACCGGTGAAAGCGAGTGTTGAAGATAGCTTTATTAAACTTTTAAAATGATGCCTGAAGTAGTTATAGAAACGGAAAAATTGACCAAACGTTTTGGAGATTTCACCGCCGTGGATGAGATTTCTTTTCGCGTTTTTAAGGGCGAAATATTTGGATTTCTTGGAGCGAATGGTGCAGGAAAAACAACTGCAATGCGGATGCTTACGGGCTTGTTGCATCCTACCTCAGGAAAAGCAACGGTTGCCGGATTTGATGTGTATAAAAAATCGGAAAGCATCAAAAAAAATATTGGCTACATGAGCCAAAAATTTTCTTTGTACGAAGACCTCACCATCACTGAAAACTTGCAGTTTTTCGGAGGTATTTATGGTCTTTCTCCTCAACAACTAAAAGAACGCGGAAAAGCTTTGGTGGCAGAATTGGATTTGCAAAAGGAAGCCAATAAACTCGTAAAGGATTTACCCCTCGGTTGGAAACAAAAACTGGCTTTTTCTGTTGCTATTTTTCATGATCCGCAAATTGTTTTTTTGGATGAACCAACGGGCGGCGTTGATCCTGTTGCTCGACGCCAGGTTTGGGATTTGGTGTATGCTGCAGCAGACAAAGGAATAACCGTTTTTGTGACAACCCATTACATGGAGGAGGCTGAATATTGTAACCGTATATCAATAATGGTCGATGGAAGGATCGCGGCTCTTGACAGTCCGGGTGAATTGAAAAAAGAATTTGCAGCGACTTCAATGAATGAAGTTTTTTACCGGCTCGCACGTGGCGCTCAAAGAAGTGAATAAGCGCATCTGTTGCGCTAAAAATATTGTAAATGAAACAGTTTTTGTCATTTGTAAAAAAAGAATTCAGGCACGTATTACGCGACAGGCGCGTCTTGCTGATCCTTTTTGGTATGCCGGTAGTGCAGGTGTTGCTGTTTGGTTTCGCATTATCAAATGAAATTAAAAATACCAAAATCGTAATTGTTGATTATGCAAAAGACCAGGCTTCTCAACAAATAACAAACAAGATTGGTGCTAGCCGTTATTTTGAAATTCAAAAAAATCTTTTAACTCATGAACAGCTTTTGACTTCCTTCAGGGAAGGTGATATAAAAGAAGCGGTGATTTTCCCAGCCAAGTTTGCTCAGGATCTTCAGCATAACAAAGAAGCGCAAATCCAGATCATAACTGATGCATCTGATTTGAATGCATCCAACCAGATCGTTTCCTACCTGACGAATATTATCCAGGATTACGAAGCCCAGCAAAATCAATTGCAGCAGGTTCCTTACAGGATAATCCCAGAAACGCGGATGCTTTACAATCCTGAATTGAAGGGCGCTCCGAATTTTGTTCCCGGTGTGATGGCTTTGGTATTGCTATTGGTTTGCGTACTGATGACAGCCGTTGCCATTGTTAAAGAAAAAGAAACAGGAACGATGGAAGTCTTGTTGGTTTCGCCAATGAAACCATGGACGATTATTATTTCAAAAGCAGTTCCTTACCTGATCCTGTCGCTGCTCGATCTGATTTCCATCCTTTTATTAAGCGTTTTTGTTTTGAATGTGCCTGTTGAGGGAAACCTCGTATTGCTTCTTGCAGAAAGTACTTTGTTCATCATTACATGTCTCATGTTGGGCATTCTAATCTCCATACAAACCTCCTCACAACAAGTTGCCATGCTCATCTCTTTGATTGGAATGTTGATGCCGGCGATGATGCTCGGAGGCTTTATGTTTCCAATAGAAAATATGCCTTACCCGCTGCAACTGATTAGTAATATCATTCCTTCCAAATGGTATTACATCATTGTAAAAAATGTGATGATAAAGGGAACGGGATTCTCAGCTGTGTGGAAAGAAACAATGGTTTTGGTAGTTATTACGCTTGTGCTTTTCCTGGTGAGTTTGAAAAATTTTAAAATCAGGTTGGAATGAGAACACTTAGAATTTTATTGCAAAAAGAAGTAAGACAAATATTTCGTAATAAAATCATTTTGCGAATCGCCACCATCATGCCGATCATGCAATTTATCATTTTGCCCCTGGCCGCTAATTTTGAAATTAAAAATATAAATCTTGTAATTGTTGATCATGATCATTCCGTTGATTCAAGAAAATTATTGTCTGACCTGACCTCTTCGGGGTATTTTAGATTGATCGCCTACGACAATACTTTTGCCGAAGCGTATAAATCTATTGAAACGGATAAGGCTGATGTGATCCTGGAAATTCCTGCTGGTTTTGAAAGAAATCTTGTGCGTGAAGGAAGTCAGGAGATCTATATTGCCTTCAATGCCATTAACGGTACCAAAGCCGGACTGGGAGCGGGTTATCTGAGAACGATCATTGCCAGGTATAATAAAGACCTTATTTTAAAATTTGCCCCTTCGGTGAATAGCCCGGAAGCGGCAGGAATAAATGTCGTTCCGCTCAATTGGTTCAATTCCAAAGGATATTACAAGCTTTCACTCATTCCGGGGATCCTTGGAATGTTGGTAACGATCCTTAGTGGTTTTTTAACTGCTTTGAATATTGTAAAAGAAAAAGAAGTGGGCACCATCGAACAAATCAATGTTTCGCCGATTCGCAAAAGAGATTTTATTCTTGCTAAATTAATTCCCTTCTGGGTGCTCGCCAATCTCGTATTTACTATCGGTTTAATTCTTTCTTATTTTCTGTATGGTATTGTTTCGCAGGGAAACTTGTTGGTGCTGTATGCTTTTGTCGCTGTTTATTTGCTTGCGATCCTTGGTTTTGGATTGTTGGTTTCTACTTACAGTGAAACACAGCAACAATCCATGTTCATCATGTTTTTTTTTATAATGATCTTTATTTTACTCGCGGGATTATTTACTCCAATCGAGAGTATGCCGCATTGGGCACAATTGATCACCAGGTTGAATCCTTTGGCTTATCTTATTACGGTCATAAGAATGGTAATGCTTAAAGGAAGCGGGTTTAAAGACATTCTGCCTCAGTTGGAGACGGTCGCTTTAATGGCGGTCGTTTTAAATGTATGGGCCGTTTTGAATTACAAAAAGAAAGTGTAAACAGTAAACCAACTTATGTTTCATTTTTTTATTCTCCCGGCGCGCTTTTTCTGCCAGTGAACCAACAATTTGCTGGTCATTTTTTTCACTGAAATAAGTTGAAATTTTTGATACATAAGTTTTTGCTTATTATATTTTTACAAATCCTTCGATTCATTCGAACAAAAAACTAAATTACTTAGTATTTAATAACTAATTATTTTAGTTTTGTGGGTATGTATCTGAATTGTAAATCTTATTACAGTTTCCGCTATGGAACTTTTTCTACTGAAGAACTGGTGCGCACTGCAGCTGAAAAAGGCGTCTCGTCGCTGGCGCTTACCAACATCAACAGCACGTATGATCTGTGGGAGTTTGTGCGCCTTTGCCGGCTGAATGACATCAAACCTGTTGGTGGTGTAGAAGTGCGTAATGAAGATACATTGCTTTACCTGCTGCTTGCGGCCAACATTGGCGGCCTTGGGTGGATCCACCAGTTTCTTTCTGATCATCTTATTGCCAAAAAATCTTTTCCTGCAATTACGGATGATCCTTCTTTTTTTGATGCGCCCGGTGATGGATTTGTTATTTATCCTTTCGACACAAAACCATTTCACCAGCTAAAGGAAAACGAACGCATCGGCATAAAACCGTGGCAGATCAATCAACTGGTGGGGGTAAACCTGGAAGTCTGCAAAAATAAATTGGTGGTGTGGCAACCGGTTACTTTTGCCAACAAAACTTATTTCAATCTGCATCGCCTTTTGCGGGCGGTTGATAAAAACTGCCTTCTTTCCAAACTGCCGCCGGAAGCGCAAGCTAATGAAAGGGAAGTGTTTGTAGCGCCGTCACAACTTTTGCAGGCATTCAGTCGCTATCCGTTTATCGTTACCAATACTTACCGCCTTCTGGAGCAATGCGATTTGGATTTAAATTTTTCTTCCCATAAGAACAGGAGCAGCTACAGCGTGAGTCCTGAAGACGATCGTGTATTGCTTCACAAACTGGCGAATGACGGTTTTGAAAGACGGTATGGCCGGCAAAACAAAGCAGCGATACAAAGACTGCAAAAAGAATTGAAGATCATCAACGACATGGGTTTCAATTCCTATTTTCTCATCAACAACGACATTGTTCATTATGCGCAAACGCGCGGTTTTTATCACGTCGGAAGAGGCAGCGGCGCTAACTCGATCGTGGCTTATTGTCTTGGCATAACCGACGTAGACCCGATAGAACTGGATCTTTATTTTGAACGTTTCCTGAACCCCGAAAGAACATCACCGCCGGATTTTGATATTGACTTCAGTCACCGCGACCGCGATGAAGTAATGGATTATGTCTTCAAACGTTTTGGCAAAGAACATGTGGCTCTTTGTGGTTCGGTTTCTACTTTTAAACATGATGCCGTGATCCATGAACTCGGAAAAGTGTTCGGGCTTCCTGAAGAAGAGATCAAAGCATTGCAGCGAGCAGAAAAAGGTGCGGATAAGATCCAGAAAATGATCCTGCAGTACGGAAAATTGTTGCGCGGTTTTCCCAATATCATGTCCATTCATCCTTGTGGCATGTTGATCACGCAGGAAAAGATCACTAATTATACAACCTGTTTTTTACCACCCAAAGGTTTTACAGGTGTGCAAATGGACATGTTTACTGCAGAAGAAATTAATATCAACAAATTTGATATCCTTAGTCAGCGCGGGCTCGGACACATCAAAGAATGCCTGCAACTGATCAGGCAAACTACAGGAAAGGACATTGAGATCCATAATTTCAAAAAATTCCGCGATGATGAAGCCATCAAAAAACAGATCCGCGAAGCGAATACGATCGGTTGTTTTTATATAGAATCACCTGCCATGAGGCAGCTGCTCAAGAAACTGCGCTGCGATGATTATCTCACACTTGTGGCGGCCAGCAGCATCATCAGGCCCGGTGTGGCGCAATCAGGAATGATGCGCGAATACATTTACCGCTATCATCACCGGGACGATGTAAAATACCTGCATCCTTTGTTTAAAGAGCACCTAAGCGAAACTTTTGGCGTGATGGTTTTCCAGGAAGATGTGATCAAGATCGGCCATTATTTTGCCGGCCTCTCTCTTGGCGAAGCCGACATCCTTCGCAGGGCGATGAGCGGCAAATACAGGAATAACAACAAGTTCTTTATGATCAAAGAGATCTTTTTGAAGAACTGTAAACAACTCGGTCACCCGGATGAACTGGCTAATGAAGTTTGGCGGCAGATGGAAAGTTTTGCGGGCTACAGTTTTAATAAAGCGCACTCTGCCAGCTTTGCCGTAGAAAGTTACATGAGCCTTTACCTGAAAACTTATTATCCAAAGGAATTTATGGTGGCAGTGATCAACAACTTTGGCGGGTTCTATTCACGTGAGTTGTATTTTATGGAACTGCTCAAAACAGGCGCGAAAATAAATCCGCCGTGTGTGAATAACAGTAATGAATACACGAATATTTGCAACGGCGAAGTGTATGTCGGTTTTATTCACATTAAACGCTTGCAGGACAAACTGGTTGAAACGATCATTGAAGAAAGAAAAGTGAATGGCCTTTATGTGAACTTGCAGGATTTTATTGAAAGAACCAATTGCGGACTCGAACAGCTGAATATTTTGATTAGCATCGGTGCGTTTCGTTTTACCGGCAAATCAAAAAAACAATTGTTGTGGGAGGCGAATTTTTTGCAAAAGAAAAACCAGCCGCAGTTGCATTCCGGTCCGGCTTTGTTTGACGAAGAACCGCTGTCGTTCGAGCTTCCCGCGCTCTGCGATCATCCGCTCGATGACCTCTACGACCAGGTTGAGATAATGGGATTTACGCTTACCAATCCTTTTGACCTCGTTGATGATGATCCGGCAAAATATGTGGCAGCAAAAGAACTTTCGTCAAAAGTGGGCAGGAAGGTTACGTGCCTCGTTTATTTTATTGCCCACAAACATGTGATCACCAAACACAATGATGCCATGTATTTCGGCACTTTCCTCGATAGTCGCCTCGATTGGATCGACACGGTTCATTTTCCTGATGTAGCCAAAAAATACCCGATTACCAACAGTGGCTTTTATCGCATTACGGGTAAAGTGGTAGAAGATTTTGGCGTGCCTTCGGTTGAGGTTTCTTCAATGATCAAGATTGGTTATAAAAGCCGCAGCTATTCAAACCTTCAACAATGATGCGCGATGGACGTCATATTACCCACATGGATCTCGACACTTTTTTTGTGTCGGTAGAACACTTGCGCAATAAGCATCTCAAAGGAAGACCTTTGCTGATAGGAGGAATGAGCGATCGTGGTGTCGTAGCGTCGTGCAGTTATGAAGCAAGAAAATTTGGTATTCACAGTGGCATGCCGATGCGTGCAGCATTACGGTTATGCTCACACGCAAAGGTGATCAAAAGTGATTTTGAAGCCTACAGCAATTATTCAAAATTGGTGACTTCCATCATAAAAGACAAAGTGCCGCTGTTTGAAAAAGCAAGCATAGATGAATTTTATATCGACCTGACCGGCATGGATAAATTTTTTGGCTGCCGCAAGTTTAGTGATGAATTGAAGAAAACGGTGCTGAAGGAAAGTGGGCTCACCATTTCGTACGGACTAGCTTCGAACAAGCTCATCAGCAAAGTGGCTACGAATGAAGCAAAACCGAATGGCCAACTTGAAATTCCTTTCGGAAGTGAGAAAACATTTTTGGCGCCGCTGAGTGTGATGAAGATTCCCGGCATAGGAAAAGAAACGGGTTTTACTTTGCTGAAAATGGGAGTTGAAACCGTAAAGACTTTGAGCGATATTCCTGTGAAACTGATGCACAACCTGCTCGGAAAAAAAGGCATCGAACTTCATAAACGCGCCAACGGCATTGATGAAAGTCCTGTCGTGCCCTTTCGTGAACAACAATCCGTCAGTACTGAAGAAACCTTCGACTCAGACACGATCGATATTGTTTTTATAAAAAAAGAACTGGTGCGGATGACAGAAAAAATCGCTTTCGAACTTCGTTCAAAAAACAAACTGACCGGCTGTGTGTCAGTAAAGATCCGTTACAGCGATTTCAGTACCGAACAAAAACAATCTTCAATAGAATACACGGCCGCCGACCAGATGCTGATCCCTAAAGTGAAGGAACTTTTTGAAAAATTGTATACGCGTCGCCAGTTGATAAGACTCATCGGCGTGCGCTTTACCGACCTGATCGCCGGCACGTACCAGGTGCATTTGTTCGACGATACACAGGAAATGATAAAACTCTACCAGGCAATTGATAGTATCAAAAAAAGATATGGCGAAAAATATTTGATAAATGCAGGAGGATACAGCAAGACAGAAGAAGCTGCAGTTTATTAAAATAAATTTCTTCAATAAAACTTCATTTACTGTCTTTACAAAAACCTTCTTTCAGAGGAATTGAAAACATTTGCCCAAAACAAAAAATCCTGTAAATTTCACTTCGATGGATATCAACTGCAAAAAATTAAAACTCATGGTGCCAATTCAAAAAAATGAACCGTAGAAATTTTATGGAATTGCTCGCAATGAGCGGTGCTGCATTTACAACTGGTGCAGTTTATTCTTTTTCAACCAAAGAAGGAAGAGCCACACGGAAGGATATACCAATAAATGCAACAGAACTTTCAGCGGACGTAGTAATTGCAGGAGCAGGCGTTGGAGGATTTGCAGCAGCGATGGCAGCGCTGAGAAATGGTCGGTCAGTTATTCTTACGGAGCAAACGGATTGGATGGGCGGACAGCTAACACAGCAAGGTTTGAGTTGCCTGGATGAGCACCGATGGATAGAATCTTTCGGTGCAACAAAATTTTATCGGGACTTCAGGACAGCAGTAAGAAAATATTACCAACAAAATTATCCGCTAACAGATGATGCGCGCAATAGAAAATATTTGAACCCGGGAAATGGACTGGTTTCATTATTGTGTTTTGAACCACGCGTTGCTCTGAACGTTTTATACGATTTTCTTGCACCGTATTTAAGCTCGGGTAATCTTCAATTGTTGCTCAATACTAAGATTGTTGAAGCCGATTTTTCAAATGATA
>JBQCEG010000043.1:0-9016 GCA_051960475.1 Ginsengibacter sp. | reverse complement strand
GATACGGCCAATTTTGTAAGGCATCTTAAAAATAAGATATTTGCCGACCCCTATTTGATTCTGAAGGGATTATATGCAATCAGTAAATACAATGAGGAAAATACTAAGTAAATTAAGTTTTTTGATATTGGTTGCAATACCGGTCTTTTCGTTTTCCCAGCTCAATTCTCCTTATTCAAGATATGGCGTTGGCAACCTCGTTCCACAGGCAAATATTGCCAACAGGGCGATGGGTGGAATTTCTGCAGCTTATGCTGACCCAACTTCCATCAATACCGTAAACCCGGCCAGCTACAGCGACCTGATCTACTCAACTCTTGAAATCGGGCTTGAATACGACGGGTTAAGTTTAAAAAGCAAAAATCCACAGAACACTTTTAAATCAAATAACGGAATAATTCCTTATCTCGAATTTGGGTTTCCTTTGTTGAGAGGAAATAAGAAAGCTCAAAAAAGCAAGACTTCATGGGGAATGGCATTTGGATTAAAACCGATTTCAAGGATTACTTACAAGATAGGCAGCAGTACTTTTTCAACTGATAGTTCTTTGACCAATTATGAAGGTTCAGGAGGTGTAAATGAAGCGTTTCTCGGCACAGGAATGAGGTTTCACAACTTCAGCATTGGTTTTAACACAGGCTATCTTTTTGGAGAAAAAAGTTATGACACTCGCTTGATATTCAACAATGATTCGTTGAATTATTCCAAAACACATTATGGCTCACAAACGCTTTTTGGCGGTGTTTTTCTTGATGCGGGAATGCAATATGCTGCAAAGTTGAATAAGAAATCAGCTTTGACTTTCGGGCTTTATGGAACGCTCCAAAAAAGCTACAAAGGTTCAAAAGACGATTTGTTGGAAACTTATAATTATAATATTCAAACAGGAGCGCCACAATCTATTGACACCGTTTCTTACATCTCAGGGCAAAAGGGAAATGTAGTTTTGCCTGCCAAATTTGGAGGTGGGATCGCTTTTTCAAATGAGCATTTATTAGTTGGTGCGGATTACGCAACAACACAATGGGATAATTACCGCTTTTTTGGCGAAAAGGATTTAGTTAAAAATAGTTGGAACGCAAAAATTGGTTTGCAATATTGGCCTGCAACTTCCAACTCTACCGGCTATTTTAATTTTGTAAAATACAGGGCCGGCTTTTCTTTCGGACAGGATTATATTAATGTTGAAAATAAGTTGCCCGTTTATACAGTAAGTGTTGGAGGTGCATTTCCATTAAAACTGAAGCATACTTTTTATGATCACCAGTACAGCATCATGAATTTCACATTTGAATATCAAAACCGCGGCAACAATAATAACAATCTAACGGAAGGCATGTATAAAGTTAGCCTTGGATTTTCTCTCAGCGATATCTGGTTCATCAGGCAGAAATACCAATAGTCTTTACATAATTTTTGCATGATCCATTTTACCTTCATGCAATATTTTGGAAATGATAGTGAAAAAATTCCATACTTCTTTCTTTTTTATTGTCGTAATTCTTTCAAGCTGCATTTTATTTTCCTGCGAAAATTCTTTGGAAGACATTAACCGGGTTACAGCCAAAGGAGTTGGGATTGAAACTGCAAAAGGTGTTACGATCATTTACAGCATCGGCAGCAAAACCAAGTCGAGAATAACGGCACCGCTGATGCTGCGCCACGAAGAAGCTGTTCCTTATGTAGAATTTACTAAAACCATTCATGCCGATTTTTTTGATGACACTTTGGGAATAGAAAGTACGATGGATGCGCATTACGCTAAATACATCGAAAGTCAAAGCAAAGTATTTTTGAAAGACAGTGTGGTGGTCATCAACACGAAAGGTGACACACTTTATTGTGATGAATTATATTGGGACAGAAAAAGAACGGGTGAAGAATTTTATACAGACAAACCGGTCCGTATTCGCACGCCCACAGAAATTCTTGATGGCGATGGATTGGATGCGCCACAAGATTTTCACAACTGGCATTTGATAAATGGCAGGGGAATTGTGAGAGTTAATTCCTCTGAATTTCCTGAATAATTTTGCCGGAAAAATCTTCTTTGGGAAATTTGACAAGTGACATAACTTTTTATTCATCATAAAAATCAAATAAAAATGAGCAAATACGCAAACGCCGTTTGGCAGGGAACCGGAAAAGAAGGTAAAGGAACTTTAACAACAGAAACAAAATACCTGAACGAAACACCTTTCACTTACGCGACGCGTTTTGGTGAAGCGAAAGATGGAACAAACCCTGAAGAATTGGTTGCCGCTGCCCACGCAGGTTGCTTTTCGATGAAACTGAGTTTTGTTTTGAACGAAGCAGGTTTTACTCCTGATAAGATTGAAACCAAATGTGAAATTACTTTGGCAGATGGCGCTATCAAGAAATCACATTTGACGCTGAATGCAAAAGTTCCTGGAATTTCAAATGAAAAATTTCAGGAATGCGCTAAGAATGCAAAAGAAAATTGCCCGATCTCAAAATCGTTAAATCCTAATATGGAAATCTCCCTGGATGCTACATTGAGCGAATAATTTATTTTCACAATAATTAAATATCCGGCAATTCATTTTTGGATCTGCCGGATATTTTTGCTTCGAACAGCAAAAAAACTATTATTCAAAATTTTTATTTTGCCAAAGCTCACTTTTACCATTCAACCCAAACAATCAGTAATTAATTTCACAAATGTTATATTGCATTTTATTTAATTATTGATCATGCCAGTACTCAGCGTTGATAATCTTTTCAAATCTTATGGTAGAATCCAGGCATTAAAAAACGTAAGTTTTACAGTGCCTGAAGGAACGGTTTTTGGAATCCTTGGTCCAAACGGAAGCGGCAAGACCACTACGCTTGGGATCATTACGGATATCCTGAAACCATCTGCGGGGTCTTATAAATTTTTTGGAGAACCTTCATCTGCGGCGAGTCGCCGTAGGATCGGAACGCTGCTTGAAACACCGAATTTTTATCATTATTTATCGGGTGTAAAAAACCTTGAAATAGCCGCTGAAATAAAACAACACGGCAAAGAAGACATTGATAAAGTGCTGGACATTGTAGATCTGACCAAAAGGAAAGATTCCAAATTCAGCACTTATTCTTTGGGGATGAAACAACGTCTTGCAATCGCTTCGTGTCTTTTGGGAAATCCGCAGGTTTTGATCTTTGACGAACCGACGAATGGCTTGGATCCTGTTGGCATTGCCGAAATCAGGCAATTGATGAAGCGGCTTTACCGCGAAGGAAAAACCATCATCATGGCAAGCCATCTTTTGGATGAAGTAGAAAAAGTTTGTACTGATGTGGCCATTTTGAAAAAAGGAGAATTAATCGTTTCGGGGAAAGTGAATGAAATACTTTCAAATGAAGACATGGTAGAAGTGGCCGCAAAAGATCATAAAAAGCTTTTGGCTGTTCTGAATGCAATGCCTGAAAAATCAAAAATAATTGACGAAGAAAATGTGATAAAAGTTTTCTTTCCTGTGGGCAAAGCTGATCTTTCTGAATTGAACAATTATTGTTTTAATAACGGTGTTATCTTAAACCATTTAACTCTTAAAAAACAAAGTCTCGAAGCAAGGTTTTTTGAATTGACCAATAACTAAAACTATGTTACATCTTCTCCGGATCGAATGGCTCAAAGTAAAAGACTACAAGGCCTTTTGGATTTTTATCATTCTTTACTTTTTTGCCATTCTCGGCATCAATTATATCGGTTATTACATAAACGAAGTGACCGTTGAAAGTATGCCTGCAAGCCAGGTCTTATTGGGAACGCCATATGCCTTTCCGAAAGTCTGGCAAACTGTTGGCTTTATGAGCAGCTGGCTTTTGTATTTCCCGGGCATACTTTTCATCATGCTTTTTACCAATGAATTTAATTTTAAAACCCACCGTCAAAACATAATCGATGGCTGGACAAGGAAAGAATTTGTTACCGTAAAATTTGTATTTGCAATCTTATTTTCGCTGGCCGCTACTATCTTCAATTTTTTGGTGGCTTTGCTTTTTGGTTTGATCACTACAGGATCACATTTTTCTTTTGCAGGAATAGAAAATGTTGGGTTTATTTTTATTCAAACGGTGGCCTACATAACTTTTGCGATGTTCCTGGCAATTCTTTTCAGGAAAAGCGGTGCTGCAATTGCGGTCTTTTTCCTGTACGGATTGATATTCGAATGGCTCATTACTTTATTGATCAATATAAAATTTGAACTTGCTCCTGTTGGCTATTTCCTGCCATTGCAGGTAACCGATGTGATGCTGCCAATTCCCTTTGGCGATAAAGTAATTTATAAAGATGCGCCTGCCCTTTGGATCGTGGTTGTAGCAAGCGTGGTTTATATTGGCTGTTATTATTTCTTTGCTTTGAAAAAATTTACCACTGAGGATTTATAAAAAACAATTCAATTTAAAATCTACTTGCCTTCCCTTTCATCTTCAACTTTGATGTAAATTTACATACATGACAAAAGAGGAACATGTAAAATATTGGAAGGAAAGTGCTGATGAAAGTTGGGAATCTGCATTGTACCTGGCAAAAGGGAAACATTTTTCTCTCTGCCTTTTTGCTTTGCACTTAACATTGGAAAAGCTGTTAAAGGCACTTTGGATAAAAGAAAGTGTAACTGATACTCCACCTTATACTCATGACTTACAAAAATTATCTGAAGAATTGCAACTTGATATTTCTCCTGAAGATTTTGATTATTTGACTATTGTAAATAATTGGAATATCCGCGGCCGTTATCCTGATTATACAAGCAGGTTAAATAAAAAGACAACCGGGAAATATTTGGAAGTGCAAATTGCCAAGATAGATACAATCAAAAAATGGTTAGAAGAAAAGATATCGAAGAAGAAGTAAATGGCTATCTAAAAGCACTGGATGAAATTGGGTTCCCATTTCAAAAAGCGATTTTGTTTGGAAGCTATGCTAAAGGGAAGCCGCATAAATACAGCGATATAGATCTGGCGGTGTGGAGTGAAAAATTTGACGATGACTTTTATTCCATTATTGAAAAAGTCGCGCCCCTTCGTAGAACTTATAGAGACATTGAGTTGCACCCTTTTTGTATGGAAGACAATGCCGAAAATAATCCATTCATAAAAGAAATTGAAAACACAGGTTTTTTGATCAAACCCGAAAAGGAATTCTCTTTTTCTGAGTTATAGCAAACCAACTTTTAAAGCAAACTTTTATTTTTCAGGATGCGCTTTTAAATCTTCAATTGCCGATTCAATAGAAGGAAATAAAAATGTAAAACCTGTCGCTTTAATTTTTTTATTGCTAATGGTTGCACTTTTTAATATTTCAATGCTTCTTTTTCCAAACATCAGTTTCAAAACAAAAGAGGGCACATAAACCGGGATGAAAAAACGGTTCCTGAATTTCTGCCCCAGGGTAATGATCAGTTCCTTTTGAGTAACGGGTTTTGGAGCAACAGCATTGTAACTACCATGGAGGTAAGGATTTTCAATGGCTTCAGTGTACATCCTGCAAAGATCAGAGATGTGAATCCAGCTGACTACTTGTTTCCCACTTCCTAAAATAGGTGCTATACCAAATTTTAAAGGCGTTTCGAACTCTGCCAATTCTCCACCTTTATTGCTGAGCACAATGCCTGAACGCAATTTTACCAATCGAATACCCAGTGAAGTTGCAGGTTCTGTGCTCGCTTCCCAGGCAACACATGTTTCACCCAAAAAATCATGTGAAGGCAAATCTGTTTCGACAAAACCATCTTTATTTTCCTCATTTCTTCCATCTTCACCATACCAACCAATTGCAGAAGCTGAAACAAAGGTTTTCACCTGGTGCTGATTATCTTTCAAACAATCGAGGATGAGTTCGGCGCTTTTTGTTCGGCTGTCAACTATTATTTTTTGGTATTCTGTTGTCCATTTTTTATCCACAATTCCAGCCCCCGCCAAATGAACAATATGATCTGACTTTTTAATTCTTTCTGCATCAATCACCTTTTCTCTGACATTCCAATAGCTGTAAGTTATTTTTGGATTATCAGAAGTTAACTTTTTATTTCGTGTAAGAATAACAACTTCAAAACCTTTTTCTACCAGATGTTTGCTTAAATGAGAGCCTACCAGACCAGTGCCACCAGAAATTAAAACCGAAGCCATTTTATTATTAAATTAGATGCTCAAATGTATGCGTTTTCACCTGATCTAATATTTTTTGAATCCAGGATTTTGAAGATGGAAATTCGTTAATAAACTGCTTGTTAAAAAAGAATTATTCAGAAGACTTAATAAAAGATTGGCAATTTACTGCTAGCTATTTTCATAAATTAGTATAGTTTTATAAAAATCATTTTTTAATAAGGTTTAAGACAATTTATACGTAAAATTCACAGACAATTTATGAAAAGCCTTTATCTGTTTTTAATATTTCTGACTTTTTATACAAGTTCCCGCTCTCAACAAATTACTTATTCACAACCGGAATCGCAGGACTCAAGGGCGCTTAATTTTGAAATAATCGGAAAGATCGGCGACAACTTTTTGATCTATAAAAATATACGGAACCGTTATGCCATTTGCTCCTACGACAATTCGATGCAAATGCTCAACCACATCGATCTGAAGTTTATGCCCGACAATACTTTGAACGTTGACTTTGTGGCTTATCCTGATTTTTGCTGGCTTATTTATCAATACCAAAAAAGAAGTGTGCTGCATTGCATGGCAGTGAAAATAAATGAAGAAGGAAAAATGATGACGGATCCAATAGAACTGGATACCACGCATATTAACTTTTTCGCAGATAATAAGATCTACAGCACCATTAATAGTGAAGACAAGTCGAAGATCATGATATACAAGATCCAAAAGAAGAACGGCTTTTTTAATTTCACTACTTTATTATTCAATGACAGCTTGCAACTGCTGCACAAATCACGCATTCCCACTCAATTTGATGATCGAAAAGACTTGTTCAGCGATTTTTATGTTGACAATGAAGGCAATTTTGTTTTTACAAAAGGTAATAAGTCAACCACAAAAGATTTTATACAGGACCTTGACCTCGTGACAAAGAAAGCCGATGATGACAACTTCATGTTGAACAGTTTTGATCTTAAAGGAAACTTTCTTGATGCCATTAAATTGAAGATTGATAATGTGAACAAACATTACATTATTAATTCTTTGTATTACGAAAAAAGGCACGGAAATGTGGAGGGCGTTTATACCGCCGTTTGGGATGTGCAAAATAAAAATACCATTACACAGGTCTTTCAACAACTGGGCGATTCCATTCGGTCAATGGCAAAAACAAATGGCAATAACAAAGTTGCGTTAAACAATTTTTTCATTCGCGATGTAGTACTCAAAAAGGATGGTGGATTTATTTTAACAGCCGAAGATTATTATTCTCAGTCAAGGTATAATCCCTGGAACCGTTATGATTATTTATACGGTTATCCATCTTTTTCGCCTTATAATTATTACATGTACTCACCTTATTCTTATGGCTATTATGGGCGCAATCCTTATTATTATTCCGGGGGGCAAAGCCGGTATTATTACAATAATGTTCTAGTTTTGGACATGGACAAAACAGGAAAGGCTGACTGGGCTTCTGTGATCAATAAATCACAATATGATGACCAGACTGACAATTACCTTTCTTACGCAACAATGCTAACAGGAGCGCAATTGCATTTCCTCTTCAACAGCATCGAAAGGCGTTCTTTTCTTTTAGTGGATCATAGTATCACCGGATCAGGAAAGGTTACTGTCAACCCACCATTTAAAACGCTTGATCTTGGTTATGAATTCATGCCGAGATATGGCAAACAGGTGAGCGCTTCACAAATAATTATTCCGTGCACTTACCGAAATTATATTTGCTTCGCTAAGATTGAATTTCCATAGAAAGGCTGGTTCCCTTTCTATGGATAACAACATTAATTTTTTATTTTTGTTGCTCAATTAATTATTCATTGTGACAGGAATTTTCAGGACCAATAATCCCCTCAATACTTTCCTGCTTCTTGTGTATGGAATTTTCATAAAATTTTTCTGGCTTCTTCATCCCCAAATTCCGCAGGTTCATAAATCTTACGGTTTCCTTTTTAATGACATTTTAATATTAATTGGACCCGCTCTTAATCCATTTCCAAGAACCTATTTTTTGATTGCCTATTTGTTAGTCTTTTTGCAGGCAGTTACTTTCAACCAGGTCGTCATCAGCCGCCGGATGATGCAAAAGCCTAATTTCTTACCTGCTATGAGTTATCTTTTGATTACTTCTTTTTTTCCGGAATGGAATGTCTTAAGTGCTCCGCTTATTATAAACACAATACTCATCTGGGTTTGGGCGCGCATGAGCAACCTAAATAACAGCCGTCATCCCAAAGGCACACTTTATAATGTAGGTATCGCAATCGGACTTGCGTCATTTTTGTATTTACCGGCATTTGCTTTTGCTTTGTTTGTGATACTCTCATTAATAATCACCCGCCCACCCAAAGTAGCTGAATGGTTGATCACCTTTTTGGGTATCGCCAGTCCGTGGTATTTCCTTGTTGTTTATTTATTTCTAAGCAACAAATTGTATTCTTTCCACTTTTCAGGTTTTGGTATTTCAGAGCCGGCATTTAATTTTTCCTATAATGAATGGATTGGCATAAGCGTCATCGCTTTCATGATTCTTGCCGGAGCACTTTACGTCCGGTTATTTATGAATAAACAAATTTTGCAGGTGAGAAAAAACTGGGGGCAAATGTCCTTGTATTTTGGAATTGCCATTGCAACGCCTTTTATCATCATCAGCCATAGTGTTGGTTATTGGATGCTCGCGCTGGTGCCGGCTTCCGCCTTCATTGGATGCGCTTTTTATTATCCGCAAAAAAGGTGGATCCCGTTTGTGATGCAATGGCTGATGCTCGGTTTTGCAGTTTATATGCAATATTTCAAAAAATAAAGAACGCGAATGTTTAATTTCGCGTTCAAGAAAAACAGAAACAATGAAATTTGGTGTGGTAATTTTTCC
>JBQCEG010000042.1:0-28300 GCA_051960475.1 Ginsengibacter sp. | reverse complement strand
AAAGCAGGCAGGGTGAAGCGTTTGCGCCGAATCGGGTTGTTAATAGTCCTTATTCTAAAAAGTTTTATATAGAAAGTTATGGTTGCGCGATGAACTTTGCAGACAGCGAAGTGATCGCATCCATTTTGCAAAAAGAAAATTTTGAAATCACGCCGCAGTTTGAAGATGCGGATATGATCTTTATCAATACTTGTTCTATTCGCGAAAAAGCAGAAGCAACAGTAAGGAGAAGACTGACAGAATTCAGGAAAGTGAAAAAACAAAATCCCGGATTAATGATCGGTGTTTTGGGTTGCATGGCGGAAAGATTGAAATCGAAATTCCTCGAGGAAGAAAAGTTGGTAGATATTGTGGTGGGCCCCGATGCTTACCGTTCCTTGCCTTCATTAATTGCCGAAGCCGGCGAAGGTCAGAAAGGAGTAAATGTTTTACTAAGCCGTGAAGAAACTTATGGCGACATTTCGCCTATCAGGTTAAACAGCAATGGGGTGACTGCTTTTGTAAGCATTATGCGCGGTTGCAACAATATGTGTTCATTTTGCGTAGTTCCTTTTACGCGGGGCCGCGAACGCAGTCGTGATGCTGATTCTATCGTAAGAGAATGTTATGAATTATTCGATCAGGGTTATAGAGAAGTAACTTTGCTCGGGCAGAATGTTGACAGTTATCAATGGGTAAACAACAGCGATAATTCAATCGTTTCATTTGCCAATCTGCTTGAAAAAGTGGCGCAAATATCTCCTTTATTGAGAGTGAGATTCTCTACTTCTCATCCGAAAGATATCACAGATGAAGTTTTATTTACGATGAAAAAATATGACAACATCTGTAATTACATACATCTTCCTGTCCAGAGTGGAAGCACAAGAATTTTGCAAATGATGAACCGCACTTACACAAGAGAATGGTACATTTCCAAAGTTGACAGGATCAAAGAAATCTTACCGGATTGTGGTTTATCAACTGATTCTATCAGTGGATTCTGTGGGGAAACAGAAGAAGATCACCAGCAGACTTTAAGTCTTTTTGAATATTGTCAATATGATCTTGCCTATATGTACTTTTATTCAGAACGGCCGGGAACGTTGGCAGAAAGAAGATATGAAGATGATGTGCCTTTGGAAGTGAAGAAAAGAAGATTACAGGAAATTGTGGATCTGCATCGCGTTCATTCATTGCGCAGCATGCAAAATGACTTGGGCAAAACATTTAAGGTTTTGATAGAAGGCAATTCGAAAAAAAGTGACGAACATTGGGCTGGCAGAAACGATCAGAATAAAATGGTTGTGTTTCCGAAAACAGGCAATTTAAAAAAAGGCGATTATGCAGAAGTAACGATTGAAGAATGCACAGCGGGCACTTTGATAGGAAGAGCAAAATAGATTGGAAATGGTTGAGATAGTAAAAAATAAAATGGAAGAAATAATTGAACTGTGTAAAAAAATGCAGTTACAGTCATTATATTTATTTGGTTCAGCCAGCTCCGGAAAAGACTTTTCAAATAATAGTGATTTAGATTTCCTTTTTAAATTTAAAAAGGATGAGCACGGATTGTCATTGTCAGGCTATGACTATTTCGACCTAATGTTTGATCTTGAAAAAATCACAGGTAAGAAAGTTGATCTGGTGGCTGAAGAAAAAATAAGGAATCAACATTTTCTTCAAAGAGTTAATCAGGACAAGCTAAAAATTTATGAATCGTGACAGCTTAAAGTTTATTGAAGATATTCTTGATTCTATCGATGTGATAAAATCTCATTTATCTGGTATAAAAACCTTTTCTCAATTTACTTCAAATCTTATGCTTATTGATGCAGTTGAGAGAAGGCTTTCAATTGTTGGAGAAGCCCTTGGAAATTGAGCAAGTTAAACAAAGACGTTAAAGTTACTGACCAAAAAAAGATTATCGGTTTAAGACATATTCTCGTTGATGATGACGATTTGATTGATGATGCTTCTATTGGAAAATTGTCAACAACAATTTGGATATTTTAAAAGAAGAAATTAAAAAATATTTAGACTAAGCATAATGGCAGATCAGCAGGCAATAAAAAACAGGTTTGGAATAATTGGAAATTCTCCCGGGTTGGTTCACGCTTTGGATGTGGCGATCCAGGTGGCGAATACAGATTTAAGCGTTTTGATCAATGGGGAAAGCGGTGTGGGTAAAGAGGTTTTTTCACACATTATTCATTCACTTTCGGCGCGCAAGCACAATCCTTTTATTGCAGTCAACTGTGGCGCCATTCCGGAAGGAACGATTGACTCGGAACTTTTCGGTCATGAAAAAGGATCTTTTACCGGCGCAGTAGATTCAAGAAAAGGTTATTTCGAAACGGTGAATGGAGGAACAATTTTTTTGGATGAAGTTGGCGAATTGCCTTTGGGAACGCAAGCCAGATTATTGCGCGTTCTGGAAACCGGTGAATTTATCCGAGTGGGTTCTTCCAAAGTACAGAAAACTGATGTGAGAGTGATTGCCGCAACCAATAAAGATTTGCTTGAATACACGCACACCGGAAGATTCCGCGAAGATTTGTATTACCGTTTGAATACAGTCCCGATAAGGGTTCCGGCGTTGCGCGACAGGAAGGAAGACATTCCTTTATTGTTCAGGAAATTTGCTGTTGATTTTGCAGAAAAATACAAATCTCCTCCTGTTCAGCTGACCGATGAAGCAAAGGAAATATTGGTCAATTATCCATGGCCAGGAAATATCCGCGAGTTAAAAAATATTGCAGAACAAGTGTCTGTATTGGCAAAAGATAAATCAGTAACCGGAAGTGAATTAAGACAATTTTTGCCGGACGTCAATTTTAACCGGTTGCCGGTTCTTTCCACTCAGCAGCAAGGAGCCAGTCAAAAAGAATTTGCGAACGAAAGAGAGATTCTCTACAAGCTTTTTTTTGATGTAAAGAAAGATGTGACTGAATTAAAAAGAATGTTTTTCGACGTATTGCAAAATCCATCTGTTATCAATGAAAGCCGGTTCAGGAATGAACCCATGCTGAATGAATACCATAACGAAGTGAGACCGCCGGCGATCGCTTCAGGCCAACCAGTTGTTCTTCACAATAATAATAACAATGGGATCGATGAGCACCAGGAAGTGGAAGAATCTTTGAGTATTGTTGATGCAGAAAAAGACCTGATCATTAAGGCATTAAAAAAGCACCGGGGAAAAAGAAGGGACGCTTCAAGTGATCTTGGCATCAGCGAAAGAACGCTTTACAGGAAACTGAAGGAGTATAACATCAATGAATAAACGAAAACAAGCATCACAAAAATGAAATCATTTTCAAAAATAAGACTGGCTGTTATACTCGGATTCGTTTCGCTAGTTTTTACATTTGCCACCTGTAAATATGGCTTTAAAGATGCCTCTCCCATTCCGGCGGACATCACCACTTTCAGGGTAAATTTATTTGAAAATCATGCGCGATACGTAAACCCATCATTTGCGCCGGCGCTTACTGAAAAGCTAAGGCAAAAGATCATTAGCCAGACAAGATTAAGGGAAACCAAAAATGACGATGCCAATTATGACATCAGTGGCTATGTGGCTGATTACAGTGTGACAACCAGTGGTGTGCAAAATCAACAGGCCTCAAGCAACAGGCTGAATGTTACTTTTCATCTTATCTTTAAAAATACGGTGGATCCTGATCCCGCTAAAAGCTTTGAAACAGATCTGACCAGCAATTATGATTTTCCCGCTTCACAATCCTTACAGCAGGCGGAAGCGAGTTTATCGGATAACATTATTAAAACCGTCACCGACGCTATCTTTAATAAAATATTTTCAAACTGGTAATAGAAGATAATGGATACAAAAACAGGATACGCAGAAAATTATTACAAAGAAACTTGTGGAGAGCAGGATGCAGCGCAAAGAAATGCCAGTGATTATCCTGTAAGCTCTGTGGCGCGTTTTATGTTTTTGTATGATTTGAAAAAAAAGAATGATCCCAGGTTCCAGGAAGTGGCGCAACAAACGGGCATTTATTTGTACAATCCTTTATGGGCAGATTATCAATTATCACAATCGGAAAAAGAATTGGTAATTGAACCAAAACCTGATGCTCCGGCAGTAGAAAATGATTTCAACCAGGAAGATGTCCCTTTACCAGTAACAGAAGAAAAAACCGAAAATTTTATTTCGGAAGCGGAGCAAAATATTTCTACTGAACCTGTAAATGAAAAAATTGAACCTACTGCAGTTGAGGAAGAATTACCTGCTGAAGTAAACGAAGAAAAAACGGAACATTTTGTTTCGGAAGCCGAGCAAAATCTTTCCGGTGAACCTGCAGATGAAATGATTGATCCAACGCATGTTGAAGAGGAATTGCCTGCTGAAGTAAACGAAGAAAAAGGCCAAAATTTTATCTCAGAATCAGAGCAAAGTCTTTCGGGTGAACCCGCAGCTGAAATGATTGAACCAATGCGTGTGGAAGAGGAATTGCCTGCTGAAGTAAAAGATGAAAAAACTGAAAATTTTATTTCGGAAACGGAAGGATCGGAAACATCGGAAGAAATCGTTTCAGAAAAAAATGAAGAGGCAATTCTGAATGAAGAAATAGTTGAAGTGCCGGAAGTTGAAGAGGCAAAACCCCGGGATTGGGAACAACAAATTTCTCCGGAAGAAAATGAGAAAAATGAACCGATCATTTCTAAGGAAGAAAACCAGGAGATTGATAAAAACATTTCCGCTTCCCAAATAAAAATCCCTTCAGAAAATGAAACTGAACCGGTAGACGATGAAGACGAAACCATTTCATTTGAACCTTTACATACTGTGGATTATTTTGCATCGCAGGGAATCAGGCTTTCAGAAGAAGCTTTGAATAATGACCAACTGGGAAAGCAGGTGAAAAGTTTTACAGCCTGGCTGAAGAGCATGAAAAAATTGCATCCGGGCCAGTTGCCGGAACAAAATGAAGTAATTGAAAAATTGATACAAACATCTTCTGAAGCTTCGAATCAGAATGCAAATGTGCTGACAGAAGCCATGGCAGACGTTTTGGTAAAACAGGGCAAGCGGGAAAAAGCCATAGAAATGTACCAGAAATTAAGTTTGATTAATCCCTCCAAAAGTGCGTACTTTGCAGCCAAAATTGAAAGTTTAAAATCGGTTTAGTATGTTAATTCTTTTTATAGTACTTATTATTCTGTCATCGATCATTCTTGGTATTATAGTGCTGATTCAGAATCCGAAAGGTGGTGGTTTGGCTTCTTCACTTGGTGGTTTCAGTAACCAATTGATGGGCGTAAAACAAACAACCGATGTATTGGAAAAAGGAACATGGCTTTTTGCTGCCATCATTGGTGTTTTGTGTATTACTTCCACTTTGTTTATTCCTGCCGGTGGGGGCACAAATTCAAATGAAAACCTGATCAACCAGGCTCCTGTAGGATCGCCGGTTACACCCCAGCAAAATACTGTGCCGTTGCCTTCAACCCAACAACAACAGGCTCCGGTAAAAACGCCAACTCCCGCACAATAACAATTGAAAAATATTTAACACCCTGTCTTAAAAAAAGGCAGGGTTTTTTGTAGGCTTTATTTTTACCGACGGACAAAATATTTTAATTTTCAAACGTTCCAGGTGGAAAGACATGAAAACAGGTAAGATCATATTGTTTATTTTTTTGCTCCTGCTGCTTGCAGGTGTTTTTGTAAGCTGGAAGATTTTTGGCCCAACCGTACGTAATCCACACCATCGCTTTTTATACATTAAAACAGGAAGCAATTATGGTTCTGTAAAAGACAGTCTTCAAAAAAATGGAATGATTTCCAATACTTTTTGGTTTGATCATTTCGCCAAATATGCAGGTTACCCTGAAAAAGTTAAAGCAGGAAAATATAAGGTGAATGATGGAATGAGTTTGTATCATTTGGTAAAAATGCTTAGGCAGGGAAGACAAGTGCCGGTGGATTTGATCATCACAAAGTTGAGAACAAAGGAAGACCTTGCCAGGAAGATAGGTAATGAATTTGAGATTGATTCTGTCACAGTTATTCACTTTCTTGAAAATGAGGATTCACTTAAGCCATTTGATGTGGATACAAACACAGTAATGACCGATGTTATCCCAAACACTTACCGGTATGTATGGAACACATCCATGAAAAACATTTTTAAGAAGTTGTATGCTGAAAAGAACAAATTCTGGAACCAGGACCGGATTCAAAAGGCAGAACAATTAAATCTTACGCCTGCACAGGTTTACACACTTGCCTCAATTGTGGAGGAAGAAACAAATAAAGATTCGGACAAAGGAAAAATTGCCAGCGTTTATATCAACCGTTTGAACAAAGGGATGAAGCTTGCTGCCGACCCAACCGTTAAGTATGCCTTGCGTGACTTTGGATTGAAAAGAATTTACCAGAAACACTTGCAGGTGGCTTCCCCTTATAACACTTATTTAAATACTGGCTTACCGCCCGGCCCTATTTGTACTCCTTCGGTCAAAACGATCGATGCAGTTTTGAATTCACCCAAAACCGATTACCTGTTTTTTGTAGCGCGTTCTGATTTTTCAGGTTATTCTGATTTTGCATCTGATTACAAGCAACACCAGCTTTATGCAAAAGCTTATCAACAAGCGCTGGATAGTTTGATCAAGGCAAGGCAAGAAAGCGCGGCAGGTCAATAAATAAAAAAGGATTTATTTTGTCGTTTATACAACAAACACTGATGAAAATAAGATAAGCATTTTGAAAAAGAAGAATAATCTTATTCAGCCTGTAAAATACCTGGTCAACAAGAGTAAAGTGTGGTCACCACCCGGTTTCCAGGGTATGACAGTTTATAATGTAATAAGACATTTTGCAAGTGATTTCACACTGCCGGAATTTACAGAAAAGGCTTCGGCCATTTCCTATAATTTCATCATGTCGGTGCCTACTTCCTGCCTGTTTCTTTTTACGCTCACACCTAATTTGCCATTCATTTCCAAGAACGGATTGAAAAGGCAACTTCACGGCTTGATCCATGACATCATTCCTTCGGCTACTTACAATAAAGGTTTGATCACTTTCGTGGACAGTTTTATCAACGGTTCCAAAATAGGAATGCTCTCTTTCACCTTCGTGCTTTCCCTGATCTTTGCTTCCGGCGCCGTCATGGGATTGATGCGTTCTTTCAATAAAAATTATGTAGGCTTTCAAAAAGTGAAAGGCCTTAAAAGAAGATGGGAAGCCATCAAACTAACAATGATGCTTTTTGGATTACTGCTCGTATGTCTTCTATTGTTGCTTTTGCAACGCAATATTTTAAACTGGTTAGGCGTAAGGGATTTTCACGTGCGCAATCTCATTTTTTATGGGAAATGGATTTTTATTATCGGGCTCATTTTCTATTCTTATGCTTTTATTTATCGCTATGCTCCTTCCACAACAAGACGTTGGAAACTGGTTTCGCCGGGCGCTGTTGTGGCTACCTTCTTATCCATTTTGGTTACGATCGGTTTTATGGCATTTGTGAACAATTTTGGCAGGTATAACATTCTCTACGGCTCCATCGGAACGATCATGGTGATCATGATCATGATCTTTTTAAACTCGCTTGTAATTCTCCTTGGCTTCGAACTCAATTTGAGTATTAACACCTTGAAAACGCGCGCTGAGGAAGAACAGGAAAAATCCAAAGCGGCCTGGCAATTTCAATCGGGGATCCGGTAAACCAATAATTATTTCAAATTTTTATTTTATAGTTTCATTTCCGCCAGGAAAAATCCTGTTCACTTTTATAAACCTGGGAGCAAAATAAGAATTCATGCCTGAGATCATCACTCCATGACTGGTGGAAGCGTGAATGAATTTAACATCTCCATTATCGTTTTCGGTAATAATTCCAACGTGTCCTACAACATGATTTTTTGCATTACTTCCGGTAAACAAAATGATATCACCTGGTTTACATTCTCTAATTGGAATTTCTTCGCCGGCATTTGCAAAATCAGTGGTCACCCGCGGAACGGGAATATTAAAATGGTTGAAAACATAATTGACAAACCCTGAACAATCAAAACCATCCTGAACACTTTCTGCGCCATATTTATACCTAATGCCAATGAGGGTTTCTGCAAAACTTATTAAATCATTTGCAGAAAAATTTTTAAAATTGGCTGATGAATCGGCCCGATTATTATTATTGCCCGCGGTGACGGACATGTCCTTATCATTAGAAGTTACTGTCTTTAATTTTCGCGACGAGCTACAACCCGCTAATATAAAAAGGAAAATTGCTGTTGAAAAAAGGATCAAATTCTTCATTGGAAATCGTGGACTAATCTGCAAAAATTGTACTACTAATAGTTACGTGAATATCTGCAAAATACCTTAATCTTTTTAACAACCAAATGTTAGAGTTTTTGCGCTTTGGGCATTCTAAAGTAATTTCGCACCGTTTATAAATTCAATTTTCAAAAAACAAATTCAACGAAATATGGCATACGACGTAATAGTTTTGGGCAGTGGCCCGGGGGGATATCCGGCAGCGATAAGGGCTTCTCAATTAGGAAAAAAGGTGGCAATTGTAGAACGTGAAAACCTGGGTGGCATCTGCCTCAACTGGGGTTGTATTCCTACCAAAGCTTTATTGAAAAGTGGCCAGGTGATGGAATATGCCAATCATTCTTCTGATTATGGAATTGAATTAAAAGATCCAAAACCAAATTTTGAAAATATCATTAAACGCAGTCGCGGCGTAGCCGACAAGATGAATAAGGGCGTTACTTTCTTGATGAAGAAAAACAAGATCGACGTGGTTATGGGAAACGGGAAATTGGTTTCTCCAACCAAACTGGAAGTAACCTCCGCAGATGGCAAAAAGCAAACCCTTGAGGCCAAAAATATTATTATCGCGACAGGTGCACGTGCACGTGAATTGCCGGCACTAAAATTTGACGGAAAAAAAGTGATTGAATACCGGAAAGCTATGAGCCTTGAAAAGCAACCGAAATCATTGATCGTTGTGGGCTCCGGAGCTATCGGAACCGAGTTTGCCTACTTTTACAATAGCATCGGCACAAAAGTCACGATCGTGGAATTCCTGCCAAGAATCGTTCCGCTGGAAGATGAAGAAGTTTCAAAAGAACTGGAAAAAAGTTTCAAGAAACAAGGAATCGACATTATGACCAGCAGTGAAGTAACCAGCGTTGACACCAGCGGCAGCGGCGTAAAGGCAAAAGTAAAAACCAAAGATGGTGAGGTAACACTGGAAGCTGATGTAGTTTTGAGCGCAACAGGAATTACAGCAAACATTGAAAATATTGGCCTGGAAGAGTTGGGAGTTAAAACTGAAAAAGGAAGAATCCTCGTTGATAAATACCAGCAAACAAACATTGCGGGTTTGTATGCAATTGGTGATTGTACACCTCATCAGGCATTGGCGCACAAAGCTTCCAAAGAAGGAGTTAACGCAGCAGAACATTTGGCCGGAAAAAATCCTGAACCAATAGATTACAATAATGTTCCGGGTTGTACTTATTGTTCTCCGGAGGTAGCTTCTGTAGGTTATACTGAAAAAGCAGCCAAAGATGCAGGTTATGAATTGAAGATTGGAAAATTTCCTTTTACTGCCAGCGGAAAAGCAACTGCAGCAGGCGCTACAACAGGATTTGTAAAAATAATTTACGACGCCAAATACGGCGAATTGTTAGGCTGCCACATGATCGGTTATAATGTAACCGAAATGATCGCAGAAGTGGTTGTTGCACGCAAACTGGAAACGACAGGGCACGAAATCCTCAATGCAATTCATCCGCACCCAACCATGAGCGAAGCTGTCAAAGAAGCTACAGCAGTGGCTTATGGCGAAGCAACGGATATTTAGTTCGTATAGTTTAGAACGATATAGAAGGATTAGAAGGTTTAGAATTCAAATAATTAAAACCATAAATCGAAAGAGAAATTTTTGATTTATGGTTTTTTTGTGTCGCATAGAAACCTACTAAGATTACTTTTGAAAGTTATATTTTAGCAAAAATTATAACTTTATTAAACATCCAATTTTCCAATTAGCAATTAAAATGATTCAAATCTCTTATCTATAAAAATCAGTTTATGAAAATTCTTTTAACTTCCTTGCTTGGTTTAATTTTTTCAGTAGCTCACGCGCAGTTGCCAAAAGCCGATATTATACCTGCATCGAAAGGTGACGTAACCATTCAGCCTGTGTTTCATGCTTCATTGGTGCTACAATACAATAATGTAGCGATCTATGTAGATCCTACACAAGGAGCGGAAACATACAAGAACCTGAAAAAACCGGATATCGTTTTGATAACCCACATTCATGGCGATCATTTTGACATGAAAACCCTGCAGGGTCTGGATCTTTCCAACGCAACTCTGGTGGTTCCACAAAATGTTGCAGGGAAAATGCCGGCGGAATGGAAAAACAAAATTGTTGTATTGCATAATGGAGCTAAGACGGTACAAAAAGGAATTCCCATTGAGGCAATTGCAATGTACAATATGCCCGGCGATTCTACCGTGCATCATCCAAAAGGCCTTGGAAATGGTTATGTATTGAACCTTGGAGGTAAAAGATTTTATATTTCAGGAGATACCGAAGCTACGCCCGAAATGCGCAGTTTAAAAAATATTGACGTTGCCTTTGTTTGTATGAACCTGCCTTATACAATGGATGTAGCAGAAGCTGCCGACGGAGTGCTGGCCTTTAAACCCAAAATTGTTTATCCCTACCATTACCGCACTCCGAATGGTTTTAGTGATGTTGCAAAATTCAAATCACTCTTTAATTCAGGCAATCCTTCTATTGATGTCCGGCTTAGAGATTGGTATATGCACAATAAATAATTTTCAATCATCCAATAGGCTGATTGCAAGTTCGAGGAAGAGATCAGATCATACTTTTTTAAGAATCTACCAAAGCGTTTGCCACAGCTTCTTCTCCATACATCTGGCTTTTGTATTTTAATGAAGGAGAAGGAATGAATTCACCTAAGCCAAGCTTCGGCCATTTTTTATCAACTGATTCAATCGTTTTATCATCGGCAATTATAATGTTGGGCCAGTCGCGGTAAAAATCATCAAATTCTTTTGTCTTTAATGTGCCATCAAAACCGATGCATGAAAGGTACTGATTAGAATTTTCAGAAGATTGTTTCTTTACTATAAAGTGATCGCGCTTTGGATCAAGGTTATTGCAAAAACGCCAAAGAGCAACAGGCAGGTCATTTGGATCAATTGTATGTTCAACATACAGGATCATTTTAATTCCATCCACATTGCCGGATGAAAAAATCGATTGGTGCAATTGTTCAATGTGTCCCTTTTTATTTTTTTGAACGGCAACAATCAAACAAGGGATTTCTTTATCCACCAAAGAAAAATTGATTGATTTTATTTCAGGAAACTGTTCAATCAATTTACCTTTTGATTCTTCAGTAAAACGGGAAGGGATAGACGAAAACGAATCATCTTTTTCTTCCTCATATTTAAAAGTTCCGTCAATGCACATTTTACCACCAAAACCAAGTTTACTGCAACTATGATCCAAAACATCCATTGGCCCCTGTGAAAAATAAATATCAGTTGAAGGATTGAGATTTTTAAAAACATCTTTTGCCAAAGCTTCATAATCACTAAGCGAGGGTAATGTGGATTTACTATCTGCAGTAACGACTAGAATTTTATTAAACATCATTTGCCCTGCGCCCCACATTGCATTCATTACTTTTTGCGCCTGTCCGGCATAATCCTTTTGAATTTTTGCAATTACCAAATTATGAAAAACACCTTCCACAGGCATTTCCATATCAAGAATTTCAGGAACCAATGTCATTTTTATCGGAGCAAGGAAAATGCGTTCAGTTGCTTTTCCCAGCCACGCATCTTCCTGCGGAGGGATGCCCACAATCGTTGCCGGGTAAACCGGATTTTTTTTGTGCGTAATTGCGGTAATGTGAAATTTTGGATACCAGTCAGGCAAAGAATAATAACCGGTATGATCACCAAAAGGTCCTTCCCAAATTAATTCATCATCCGGATCAACATAACCTTCAATGATAAAATCTGCATCAGCAGGAACTTCGATTTCCGGTTGCGTAATACATTTTACCAGTTCTACTTTTTTCTTTCTTAAAAATCCTGCAAGCATGTATTCATCCACGTTTTCAGGCAAAGGAGCTGTTGCAGAATAAGCATAAACCGAGTCGCCGCCCAATGCAACGGCAACTGGCATACGCTTTTTTAATTTTTTGTATTCGTTGAAATGTTTTGCAGAAACTTTATGTTTGTGCCAATGCATTCCCGTCAACTTTGGTCCGAAAACCTGCATCCTGTACATGCCAACATTCCTTGAATGGTTGTTCGGATCTTTTGTATGAATTACCGGAAGTGTTATAAAAGGTCCGCCATCTTTTGGCCAGCAAGTGATGACGGGTAGTTTTGTTATGTCAGGATCATCCATTATTATTTCCTGGCACGCTCCTCTCCCGCTAATTACTTTCGGCATCCAACTGGCGAATTGTCCGAGTTTGGGAAGTAATTTTAATTTGTCAATTATATTTTCTTTCGGTGCAGAAAGCAGCTGAAATAAATGCTCAATTTCTTTTGCCGTATCATTCAAATCATGAACGCCCAACGCGAGACACATCCTCCTTTCGCTTCCGTAAGCATTCATCAAAACCGGAAAATCATAACCGGTGTTTTCGAACAATAACGCTTTTCCACCACCTTTACTTTTGCTAACACGATCGGTTATTTCAGCCATTTCGAGTTTTGGATTCACATATTCGGTTATTCGAACCAACTCATTTTCCTTTTCAAGGAGAGCTATAAATTCCTGCAAATTTTTGTATGCCATTTCACAAAGATAAATGAAGAGGTTTGCAAAAGAATGAGCAACCTCAAGGTAGTAAACAGACTTATTGTGGATTTTTATTTTCGCTAAAAACAATTGATTTTACATCCCTTCAAGTTCCTTATTATATTTACACGATAGATAAATGATTTTTATGCTTCCTAAAAACAGAATTCTTCTGACATTTTCCTTTGTTATTTCGTTTTCCTCAACGAGTCTTTTTGCGCAAACAAGGGAGAAGGTTGACGGGCAACATTCTTCACAACAAGCAGACCAGCGTCCTTACCTAAAACCTTCAGGACTTATTATCCCCGGCGCTTTTTTAGTATATGGTGGTTTAAAACCTATTATAAATGATATTTCAAAACTTGATGATAAGGTATGGACGCACGTACAAAATCGTTACCCGGATTTTCATACAAATGCAGCTGATTATTTAATGTGGGTTCCTTCCGCTTCCATTTATGCAATGGACGCATTTCATGTAAAAACGCAACATACTTTTAAAGAGCATTTGATCCTTGATGTAGGTTCTATTTTGGTGACAGGTGGTCTTGGATTTGGAATGAGAAAAATTTCTGAACACATTTCAGCTTATAACACTCATGATACTAAATTTCCTTCCGGTCATGCGGCGAATGTTTTCCGTGGGGCAGAAATCGTTCACCAGGAATTAAAATACAGCCATCCTGTTTTGAGTTATTCGGGTTATGTTGTGGCAACGGGCGTTGGTTTGCTCAGGATCTATAATAAAAATCATTTGCTTTCAGAAGTAATTACCGGCGCAGGGCTTGGCATTCTGTCAACCAAACTTACTTACTGGATTTTCGGACATGTCAAAGAAAAAATGAATTAAGCATTCAGCATTCTCTGTTTCATTGCTTCATATAAAATCATTCCCGCGGCGACGGAAACATTCAACGATTCAAAATCCGTTTGCATGGGAATTTTAAAACTCTTATCGCACAACTTGTATAATGAAGATTGAATTCCCTGGTCTTCACTTCCCATAATTATGGCGCAGGGTTCTTTAAAATCAATATCAAAAACATTTTCTCCTGCAGTCATTTCACTTGCAAATACTTTGATGCCATTCAAATGAATTTCTTCAATGGCAGTATGTAAATTTTTTACACGGCAAACAGCAATTTTTTCAAGGGCCCCTGCAGACGTAGCAACAGCATCTTCATTCAAAGCCCCTACTCCTTTTTCAGGAATAACAATCGCCTGGACGCCGCAACAATAAGCCGTTCGTGCCAAAGCGCCGATGTTCCTGATGTCGGTTATTCCGTCCAGAAGAAGCAATAACGGAACTTCACCTTTTTCAACAATAAAAGAAATTACATCCTGCAGTTTTTGGTATTCTATTTTGGCTTTTATGGCAATACAACCTTTCGGATTCTCTAAATTGAAATTCCTGATCTTTTCAAATGGCACTTTATTCACGGGCACTTCAAATTCACGCGCTACCTGTTTGAGTTCTTCAACTTCATCACCGGTAGCATTATTTTGTAAAAAGATCCGCTCCAATTGAACGCCATTGTTCATTGCTTCAATCACACGAGGAATGCCACCGATCAAAAGATTTTTTTTGGGTCTATGTTTTGGGGTAAAAGTTTTGTGTGGTCTCAATTGTTTTTTTATTGAAAAGTTCTACGATATTTCAAATAATTGTTTCAATTTATCTAAAATTTCTGCATGAAAAGAAACAGGTAAATGACCTATTGATTTTTGAATAATAATTTCAGAGGCAGTAAGAAGCCTGTGCAACTTTATCGCTGAAGAAAGCTTGAGTCCTGTACGTTTGAAATCGCTATGGTCCGTTGTGACAAGAATATCTGTAGGCTCTGTGGCATTTTTCAGATTGCTGGTAATTGGAGCTAAAATAACATGCCCGTGTTTTGAAATCGGATTGGTAAGGCAAACTGCCGCCCGTAATTTTGAAGTTGAAAAATCATCAAAAGGAAAGTTTAAAAGAACTATTTCAAACTTCATCTCCAAGTCTTTTATAAGGCTTTCCATCTTCCATTGTATAGATATCTTCAGACGGATCATTCAAAAAATCGTAGCTTTTAGAAACTACTGCAAGTTTGAGCCAATCCTCTTCTGATATTTCTTCATCTCTTAAGAACACTAAAACTTTCGCTTCCTTCTTAGAAAAATCTTTCCCTAGTTTTAGAGTTGTATTTCCTTCTTCATCAAAATGAACTATTTTTTCAAAAGTCTCCATTCTTTTTTTCTAAAGATACAAAAATAAAAAAACGATAAACCTTAAAGTCTATCGTTTTAAATATTAAAAATAAATTCTTAATTTTTATTTCAATCCAAATGCCTTTTTCACCTTGGGAACGTAATCCAATTTCTCCCACGTAAACAATTCTACCTTCACTGTTTTCGGCGAACCGTTCGGAAGATTAAATGTCTTCGTTACCTCTTCATTTTTTCTACCCATGTGGCCATAAGAAGCTGTTTCCTGGTAAATAGGATTGCGCAGTTTCAATCTTTTCTCAATAAAGTAAGGACGCATGTCAAAAATTGATTCTACTTTTTTGGCAATCTCTCCATCATTCAAATTCACTTTTGCGGTTCCGTAAGTATTTACGTTGATGCTTGTAGGTTGTGAAACGCCAATTGCATAAGAAACCTGCACGAGTACTTCGTCGCAAACGCCTGCTGCAACCAGGTTTTTGGCAATATGTCTTGCCGCATAAGCCGCACTCCTGTCCACCTTACTTGGATCTTTTCCGCTGAAAGCTCCGCCCCCGTGAGCGCCTTTTCCGCCATAAGTATCAACAATGATTTTTCTTCCTGTCAAACCTGTATCTCCATGCGGACCACCAATCACGAACTTTCCTGTTGGATTGATGTGGTATTTAATTTTATCATTAAAGAAATGCGCATACTTAGGATATTTCTTTTTCATCCTCGGAATCAAAATCTTCTTAACATCCTCAGAAATTTTCTTTAGCATTTTATCTTCCTTATCAAAATCATCATGCTGGGTAGAAATTACAATAGCGTCAATTCTGATCGGTTTATTATCGTCACTGTATTCAAGCGTTACCTGGCTTTTTGCATCAGGACGCAAATATTTCATTTCTTTATTTTCTCTTCTTAAAGCAGCCAGTTCAATTAATAAACTGTTGGCTATATCCAGTGAAAGAGGCATAAAGTTTTCCGTTTCGTTGGTTGCGTAACCAAACATCATTCCCTGGTCGCCGGCACCTTGTTCTTCTTTTTTCTTCCTGTCAACGCCCTGGTTAATGTCTGCTGATTGCTCATGAATGGCTGAAAAAATGCCGCATGAATTGGCTTCAAACATGTATTCACTTTTGGTGTAACCGATTTTCCTGATCACACCTCTCGCGATTTCCTGTACATCCAAATAAGCTTTTGATTTAACTTCTCCGGCAAGTACAACTTGGCCGGTGGTTACCAATGTTTCGCAGGCGACTTTACTCTGCGGATCGAAGGCTAAAAAGTTGTCAATTAGCGCGTCGCTGATCTGGTCGGCAACTTTATCAGGATGGCCTTCACTCACCGATTCAGACGTAAATAAGTAGGGCATTGTAATTATTTTTTGAGCCGCAAAATTATGTTTTCAGTTTGATAGGGCAAAATGGATTTTATCCTCGACCATAAAATCAAAAATTGTTATTTTTTCTTTGTTTGCTGACTTATTTTGAAAGGCGAAAGAATTGTGGAAGACCTGTTATTCTTAGTCAAAAAACAATCGCATTCTTACAAGAAATGTTGCTTCGAAACGTTTACTAAACAAATTATCTGAATAAACAATTCTGAATTAATTTTGGCCCGGTTTGAACCAGTACTCAATATACCACTGAAAACAAAACCTTCGAAGTATAAATTGCAACCCAACCATTTTGATAAGAACAAGCACTCTTTGAATAAGAGCATAAGAGGACTCTTGTGCGTGGTATCTTTTGATGAAAAAATGCTCCAGTCTTATTTAAAACTTATTTTATTATTTGTGGTGTCCTTTTGCTTTTCTTTCAAGGTTTCAGCGCAGGAAGTTACTGTCTCGGGAAAAATTGTGGATGCCGCCACCGCGGAGCCCTTACAAAATGTCACCATCCAATTAAAAGGACAGCATGTGTCTGTGTTATCCAAAAAAGACGGCTCGTTCATTATCAAATCACCAAAGTGGAGCGGTTCTTTGCAATTAAGTTGTGTCGGGTATAAAGATCTGAGTTACCCTCTTCAACGAAACAACACAACGGCGCTTATTATCATTATGCAAACTGCAGCGCAATCGCTTCAAAATGTGGTGGTATATGCGGATAACCGGGATAAAGAACCGGGGAAAAGATACATGCAAAAAGTAATTGCCAATAAGGTATTCAATAATCCTGATCGTTTTAAAAGTTACAGCTGGAAAGAATATGTGCGTCACGAAGTCGATATCAAAAATATTGGCGATTTAGCGGGCTACGGCAGAGGGATCAAAGCGATGGTGATAAGAATCTACCGAAATACTGATCCTGAAAATCCCGGCACATTGCCTCTTTATTTTTCTGAATCAGTGTTTGATAAATATCACGCTACTTCGCCAAAGGTCGAAAAGCAGAATTTGTTGGCTCAAAAAACGTTAGGTTTAGAAACAGATAAATTTCTTTGGCACCTCAAAAAATTCAATTTCTTTTTCAATGTATACGACAACTGGTTTACCATTTTTAACCAGACTTATGCCAGCCCGATAAGCAATACTGCTTTTAATTATTATAATTTTTACTTCCAGGACAGTAGTATCGTAGATGGTCAAAAAGTTTATACGATTCTTTTTATACCGCGGGCCAAATATGAACGCGCTTTTTCCGGCGCGCTTTGGATTAATGACAGTACCTATTCGGTTAAGAAAGTTGAAATGCATTTGAGCAAGACCGCCAATCTTGACTTCATTAACGATATTACCTACAGCGAAGAATATAAACTTGCCCTGGACTCTGCTTCAAATAAGTACGAGTACATGCCTTACAAAGTCAACTCAACGGTTGATTTTGAAACAGGCCTTGAATTATTAGGTATACCAGTAAAAAGAAATGTAAAGAGAGTGCGGCTGATAAGCGCCAACACAACTGTTTTGGGCGATATTCAAATCAATTCGCCAATGGCTGAAGAATTTGTAAAGAAAATGAAAAACGAACCAACAACTGAGCTTACTAAACCTGCCGAATATTGGGCCAAAAACCGTTTTGGAGATTCACTCACCAATCATGAACAGGCGATTTATAAAATGGCTGACTCTCTCAAAAGAAACCCGCGTTATGTGTTTGGGTCGAAAGTAGTAAGTTTGTCGGCAACGGGCTATTGGGATTTCAGCAATAAACTGCGCATCGGCCCCTACTCTTCATTTATCAGCAATGACAGCATAGAAGGCTGGCGTTTCAGAACCGGCTTATGGACGCTTTCGGGATTTAATAAAAAACTGAACCTGAATGGTTACATGGCTTATGGAACAAAAGACCGGCAGGTAAAAGGCGGCCTCGGAATAAAATATGTATGGAACGAAGCTAAATGGACAAAGACAGCGTTGTATGCGAGCAGTGATTATGATTATCTGACCGATTACGAAGATGAAATGGATGAAGACAATATTATCAATTCATTTTTCCGGAAAAACATTCCTACCACACGCGTGTATCTAAAACAAATTCAGTTGACCCATGAACAATACATCTCCAAAAGTTTGAGCGCACATGGTTCGTTGATTTATAAGGAAATGACACCGGTTTTTCATTTCGGCTTTCATCCGTTAAGTAAGCAAACCCAGCAACCAATTGACTCTGTTTTCTCCAAAACATTGCCGGACGCTGAAGCGTCAGTTGGCTTGCGCTTTACGCGGAATGACAGAAGTTTTGTTCTGAATTACGACCAAATTCATTTTACCACCTATAAGCCTATTATTACCGCTAATTTTACATACGGGTTAAAAATGGGAAATGCCCAGTTCAACTATCAAAAGGTGAGCGTTGGTGTGGAACAGGAATTGCGAATCCCGCCAAAATTTATCTTTTATTATAATGTTCATGTCGGCAAAACTTTTGGTACTGCTCCTTATCTTTTGTTAAATGTTCCTGCCGGAAATGAATATTTCGTGGCGAGCAGGTATCTTTTCAATACAATGGTTCCTTACGAATTTGCGGCAGATGAGTACATTAGCCTCTACTCCAGGTTTTATCTTGGCGGCTTGTTTTTTAATAAAATTCCTTTTATCAGGAAACTGGGATGGCGTGAGCGTTTTTCCTTCAATGCGTTCGAGGGAAGCATGACTGCAGCAAACAGGAACTATAATAAAGACGTCACTTTCAGAGTGCCGGACAAAGATCCTTTTATGGAAGCAGGCGTGGGAGTTGAAAATATATTTCATGTCTTTTCAGTGGATTATTACCAAAGAATTTCTGCTTTGAATCAATCCAACGCCCCAAATGGTGGCATTTTCTTAGGACTCAATATTACTTTTTGATCGTAACAAATTATAAACGAAAAACCCTCACTAATGATGTATGCTGCTGCTCATCAATTTCCTCGACCACAATTCTCAATCCGTAGAATTGATCATTTTTGCCAGCGTTTTATTTCTGAGTTGGAATATTGAAAACGTTACGGCGCTCACTTTAAACTATAAAAAATGGAAACACGCATTTATTAATGCACACTTCATTTTAACTAATCTCCCCAATTCGATCCTATTTAGTATCCTGTTTGCCAAGACCATGCAATGGACGAGGCTCCACCATTTTGGAATAGTCTACTCCTTCCACCCCCTTCTTCACCCGGTAATCGCATTTATTTGCAGTTTTCTGCTCCTTGACTTTGGAGAATACGTTTATCATGTTCTGATGCATAAAAATAGAAGACTGTGGACTTTTCATATGGTGCATCACAGCGACAGAGTGGTAGACATTTCCACAACATTAAGAGAGCATCCGGGAGAAAATTTTGTCAGGCTCACCTTCACCTTATTATGGCTTTTTTTGACCGGCACATTTTTCTGGGTATTGGTGCTGAGACAAATTATTCAAATATTTTCCACTTCTGCTGCCCACATCAATTACAGGCTTCCCCAAAAACTGGATAGAGTTTTAGGCTTCCTGTTTATCACTCCGGGTTTGCACCAAATCCATCACCATTATCAAAATCCTTATACCGATTCCAACTATGGAGACGTTCTGAGTATTTGGGACAGAATGTTCGGCACTCTAAAAAGAATGCCTTCTGATAAAGTGGTATTTGGTATCGATACGTACATGAGGGACAAAGAGGAAGACAATAGTTTCTTTTCCATTTTTAAAATCCCTTTTAGTTTTTTGAAGAAGGCAAATAAAACGGAAACAGAGAATCTTTCGGATAGCTAAACATTGACAGCGTTTCCGATTTACCAGTAAACAAATAATTACAGTGATTTTTCAATTTCTGCCGCAGGTGTTAACATTTTAACTGCACTAGGCCCCGCTATTCTGCAACAATTGGTTTAATTTTATGGAGCCCACGAATATCCATTCATTTGAAATTGTTTGCTATGAAATCCGAAACAAAAATCCCGCGAAGAAAATTTTTAAAAATTTCTGCACTGTCTGGCGTGTGTCTTTCGCTTGGTTACATTTCAATATTTGGAGAGGATCCGAAAATCGTCAATCTTAGTGCTGAAGGAGAAAGTCCCGGCATCGGCCTTAATCCTTTTATTTTTATTGATACGAATGGAAAAGTAATTCTTTACAACCATCGGCCGGAGATGGGCCAGGGAACTTTCGAAGCTATTCCTCAAATTATTGCAGAAGAATTGGAAGTGGATATGCACGATATCAATATTATGGCTTCGCCGGCAGACAGAAAGATTTATGGAGATCAAATGGTTGTGGGCAGTCGCAGTATCAATGGCAATTATGATTTGATGAGAAAAGTGGGCGCTTCAGCAAAAGAAATGTTGATTGCAGCAGCGGCAAATAAATGGAATGTTTCGCCGGAATATTGTTACGCAAAAAATGCTACGATAGTCAACAGGAAAAGCAATCAGAAATTTTCTTATGGTGAATTAGTTGTTGATGCTTCAAAAAGACCGGTTCCTGAAAATCCAACACTAAAAGATCCAAAGGATTTTATCATCATTGGAAAATCGTTTCCGCGCCAGGATATTCCTCTAAAAGTGAATGGAAGTGCCCAATTTGGTATAGACACTGATGTGCCGGGAATGTTGTACGCTTCCATAGAAAGATCGCCGGTTTTGCTTGGGAAGCTTGTGAGTTTTAATGCGGATAAAGCCAAAGCCGTTAAAGGAGTAAATTATGTTTTGGAAACTTCAAGGGAAGTATTTGGTCAAAAGCGTGCAGGCATTGCCGTTATAGCGGAAAATTATTGGGCAGCATTGCAAGGTAGAAAACAGTTGGATATAAAATGGGACAATGCTGATCTTGAAAACTGGTCTTCGGAAAAAATTAAAGAAAATTATAAAAGCGCTACTAACAATAAAGCAGAGGTTTTTCTCGACAAAGGAGATTTTGATAAAGCATTAAGCAATTCAGCCGTAAAAATTCAAGCGGCTTATGAAACTCCTTACCAGGCTCATGCGCCGATGGAACCCATGAATGCAACGGTGAGCGTTCAAAAAGATCAAATCGATTTTTGGGGATCGACTCAAAATCCAAACGGGATGAAAGATTTTTTGTCTAGGAAATACAATGTTGCACCGGAAAAAGTAAACATTCATTACACCTTTATGGGCGGCGCTTTTGGCAGAAGATCTTTAACAGATGTAGTAGAGGAAGCGGCTGATTTATCGCAGAAAACAGGAGCACCGGTGAAGGTTATCTGGACAAGAGAAGACGATGTGAGCCAGGGCCCGTTCAGAGCTTGTTCCTTAAATGTTTTCCGCGGTGGACTGGATAAAAATGGAAAGGCAATTGCACTTGAAAATAAAGTGATTTGCCAGGACATTCGCAACCAATATGGCAGTGATCCAAAACCGACAGGGGGAATCATAGGAGGCATAAACACTAATTATCAAATTCCATCCACCCGAATAAGTGGCATTCTCAGGAATCTTTACATTCCTGTTTCCTATTGGCGTTCCGTGTATCATTCAACAAATTGTTTTGCCCATGAATCTTTTATTGATGAAATGGCACATGCTGCAAAGAAAGATCCTTTAACATTCAGGCAGGAACTGCTCAGCGACAATATGCGCTACAGCCGTGCATTAAAAACAGTCAGGGAAAAATCCAATTGGGATAAAAAGGAAACCGGTGTGGGTAAAGGCGTCGCCATTATGGAAAGATCAGGTGCAGTGGTCGCAATGGTGACAGAAGTGAGGAAGATAGATGGCAAAATAAAACAAGTAAGAATAGTAACTGCAATTGATGTTGGTACACCAGTTAACCCTGATATTATCAAGGCACAAACTGAAGGCTGTATCGTAATGGGATTGACAGCTGCATGCAAAAGCGGGATTAATATTGAAAATGGAAAAGTCACCAACGATAATTTCGATAAATACCAAATGCTACGTATCAACGAAGTGCCAAAAATGGAAATTTATGTGATCAGCACAACTGCTCATCCTGAAGGAGCGGGCGAAGGTGCACTCCCGGCTGTAGCGCCATCACTTACGAATGCAATTTTTGATTTGACTGGAAAACGAATTCGTACGTTGCCTTTTGATTTGGGGTAAGTTTTCTTTTCTTTAATTTCAATTCGAACTATTAGTCAATAAGTACTCCTTTTATTTACTATTTTTTATTTTTTTCAATTGTTTAATGTCTTCTAAATCCTTTTTTCTTGCAGTTGCTTCTTTATCTTTTATTAAATCCAAAATATCCAAAAAATAAATTTTAGTTTCATCTACCTGGATCGTGCCCTTTCTATTATACACCTCTAAAAACTTAATATTAGATTTAATTGCTGGTAAGAAATCAATAGTGAAATCCTCTAAATCCAACTTAAAATATGATATCCTTGGATTTGGCATTTTTTCATTTTCGAATTCTGAAATATCCTGGCCTAATGCCTCAATAACTTTCAGAATCCTGAAGTAATTATCAAAAGTCGAATTGTACCAAATATCAATATCTGGTTTGTTAGTTAACTGTCCTGAAGCGTTTGTTGAATGCCTGTAATAGCCGTTTAATGCTACAGCAGTTCCTCCGACAATTAAATACTTTACATTGTATTTCTCAAGCAGTTTACAAACAGTTATTAATGTAGCCTTTAAATTATCTTCCATTCCTCATTGTTTGTATCTGCTTTTATCCCCTTTATGAACTTTTTTTACCTTCATATCCATAATAATTTTTTCAAACTCCTGGTGTTTTTTTAAGCTCGCTTTATAATTCAATGGCTTGCTTTCGTATGACTTTAAATCCTCAAAAGTGGAAAACTTTTTAACTGCTTTCATAATTTTTTTTGAGTTTATTGCTGAAAATGCAAACAACTTTCTGTTTCAGTAGTGAGCATAAATAAAATTATACAAATTTTTTAGTTTACTGGCACTTATTTTCACTCGAAAAATATAGACGATTCAACTTGAATTACTAACTCTGAACGGTAATTGAATGCAAGAAGAATCTTCGTTTAATAGGAACCTTAGTAGAAGGTAAAACAAAGCGCCCGGTTTCCCAGGCGCTTTTCCTTATCACAGCTCAAAATAAAAATCACAAAACGATGAACACATCGAAATAGAAAATCACGATAAAACTCAGTTGACTGCCCCTTACCACCCTGCTTAGCTAAATTGCTCCACCTTTTCCTTTACCGCTTTTACCAGGTCATCTTTCAGGTCAACCAATTTTTCCTTGCTGTCACTTATTTTATCTTTCACATCAGATATTTTATCTTTTACATCTGATACCATATCGCGAACATCCGAACTGAATTTTTCGCCTTTCCTTTTGAGGTTTCTTCTTGTTCTGTAACCACTCTGTGGAGCTGACAAAATTCCTCCGGCAAAGCCGAGTGCAATACCCGCGGCTAACGCTGTCAATATTTTTTTTGAACTATTCATAAATAATTTTCTGTTTTATTCAAGAGCAAATTAATTAAGGCATTTTCGATAATTAATGACCTTTAGCAGTTACTTAAATGACTGACGTCAGTGAAAATTTAATGTGTATTGCCATGAAATTTTCGCTTTTGCTTTTCTAATTTTTTGAAATACCCCCTGAACAAAAAATTATGTTTGAGCGCTTCCATATTGCTGTTAAATCCATCGGTGCCCTTTTGTATATTGTCAAGGCTTGAAGCGATTTTTTTAACGATCAAAGAATCTTTAAGAACCGCATTTACGGTTCCTTTCCCATTTGAAACATCATCTTGTATTCCATGAATCAATTGTTTCATTGCAGTTGCAACGGAATCACCCTCTTCCCCTAATTTACTGATCTTGAGAACCGCTTCGTTTAAATTATTGGCTAATGCTGAATCTTTTAAAATCGTGCCCAGTGAACCCTCTCCGGCATTTACACCCGCAATTAATTCATCCAGGTCATTCGCGATCTTTAAAGTTTTACCGGTTGTCGCACGAATAGTTGCAACCGACGCCCTTATATTATTGGGAATACTTTCATCACTCAATAAAGACCAAAGCGCAGAACTGTTGTTGATTTTGTCTACCGTCACTTTTAAACCTGCAGCAATTTTTGCAACATGACTATTCGTGTGATAAAGCGTTTCTAATATTTCGTCTGTATTCACTGCTTTTCTTACAGGAAGAATATCATTTTCTTCCGCAAAAGGTGCAGGATGCTTTGATGGAGTGATATTAACCACTTTATTGCCAACTAGTCCTTCTGTTCCAATGGATGCAACAGCGTTTTTATGAATTACTTTACTTAATCTTTTTTCAATCACCATTGTCACCTCGATGAGTGTATCATTAATGATGTTTATTTTTCTGACGGTTCCTGCCTGGATACCCGCAAACTTTACGTTGTTGCCTGATACAAGTCCCTGGATGTTTTCAAATCTTGCTTTCAAAACGAAATTAGATCCAAACATATTCCTGTTTTTCCCGATCATGTATAAAAGTATAACCAGGAACAAAAGTCCCGCCAGCACAAACACGCCCAACTTTACATTACTGATTAACTTTTTTGCCATATAATTATTCAAAAAATTCTTTCACTTTCGGATCTTCGTTTTTACTGAGTTCTTCATAAGTGCCCATCACGTAATTCTTTCCATCGATCAGGATCACCACCCTGTCACTTGCTGTTTGCACACACTTCATATCGTGGGAAATTATCAATGACGAAGTGTTGTATTTTTCACTGATCTCATTCATCAGGTCTATGATTTCTTTTCCTGTAATTGGGTCAAGACCAGTTGTCGGTTCGTCATACAAAATGATTTCCGGCCTCAATATTAAAGTGCGTGCAAGCGCAATTCTCTTTCGCATTCCTCCTGATAATTCAGATGGCATCATGTCAATTGTGTGCGACAAGCCAACATCTTCAAGTGTTTCAACAACACGCTCATTTACTTCTTGTGGCGAAAATCGTATCCATGTTCGCCGCATAGGGAATTCCAGGTTTCCCCTTACCGTCATTGAATCATACAAGGCATTTCCCTGGAAAAGAAACCCAACTTTTGCCCGGATATGATCCAGTTCTTCGTCATTCAACTCAGGAATATTTTTTCCAAACATCCTTATTGTTCCTTTATCCGGCTGCAGCAAACCGACAACACATTTGATCATAACCGATTTGCCCGAACCGGATTTCCCTAAAACAACCACGCTCTCCCCTCTTTTTATTTCAAGATTAAAATCTACGAGAACATGATTTTTCCCAAAGGATTTGTACAGGTTTTCGATTTTCAGGATCGGTTCATTAACTTCAGTTTCATCGATCAATATTTTGGATGTGTTCAAAGATTCCATCTTTATTAATTAAGGCCGAGCGCATCAGTTATTTGCACTGCAAGCAAATCCAAAATGAAGATCATAATTGAAGAAACCACTACCGCTGAATTCGCTGAAATACCTACCCCTTCTGTGCCTTTGCTACTGTTATAACCTTTGAAACACCCGATAATGCCTACAGCAAAACCAAAAAAGAAGCTCTTGAAAAATGCCGGCAACACGTCTGCAAATCCAAGGTTGTTGAAAACCTGTGTCCAATACAAATGAAAGCTTGTAACACCCTTTATATTTATACCAATCCACGAGCCCATTAAAGAAATAGCATCTCCCAGCAAGACCAACACAGGCAACATTAATGTGGCGGCCAAAACTCTTGTCACCACCAAATATTTAAAAGGATTCGTCCCACTCACTTCCATTGCATCAATTTGCTCTGTAACTCGCATTGATCCTAACTCAGCACCAATACTACTTCCGATTTTTCCTGCAAAAATGAGCGCTGTAATTACAGGGCCAATCTCACGGATCACCGCGATTCCAACAATTGCCGGAAGTTGGGATTCCACACCATAGCTCACCATTGACGGCCTTAATTGCATGGTTAAGACTAAACCCAAAATGAAAGAAGTGAGCCCGATAAGAGGAAATGATTTGTAACCGATCACAAAACATTGCCTTACAAATTCCGCAACTTCATAACGGGGACGAAATCCTTGTTTGAAAAAGCGGCCCGTGAACTGCGAAAGCCCTCCTATTTCATCCAGGAAAGAATTACTTAACTTTTGCCAAAACCCATTTTGAGCGTCTGCGACCAACATAATTTTTTTCACTTCATATAACAAATATTCTCATTTTAATTAGAATCACCTATGAATACAGTCATTTGCAAACATGATTATTGTCAGGAAGTGAAGGGAGTAAAGATTACAGAATTCAAATAAAAATTCTTTCTTTTTATTAATTCACTATAATTAGTTGAATTCTCTCCTTTTCTTAAATCATTATATTTGAACCACAATTCCAAATTCATAAATTATTTCATTAAAAAATTGGATTACTTGCATCTCAATAACAGATTCTGGCCACTTTGGTCAGCCGTTTTTTTCTTTTCTATCAGCTGCGGAGGAATTAATTCAGGAAACAACTCCGATATAGATTCTTCCTTGATCCAAAAATCTGTAATTGTTGATTCTATCCAAAATTTTAAGATCATAAACCCGGTAATTTGCAGCGAAGATCCAATGCAATCTTATGCGTTGTATGTTCCTAAAGACAGCAACAACAAACCTTTACCAGTTGTTTATTTTTTTGATGCTCATGGAGACGGAGCACTTCCTGTAAAGAAATACAAAGCTCTGGCTGATAGTTTTCATTTTATTCTCGCAGGAAGTAATAATTCAAAAAATGGTAACGACTGGAATGAAGCAGAAAATATCTGGACTGTCTTGAATGATGATGTTCAAAAAAAAGTGTCCGTTGATCCCAACAGGATCTATGCCTGTGGATTTTCAGGTGGTGCTAAAGTCGCTACTTTCCTGGCGCTCCACCATGACAAGATATCCGGAGTTATTGCAAACGGCGCCGAACTTGAGGATATTACTACTGCCGGAAAATTGAATTTTAGTTTTACTGCAATAACCGGAAACGGCGATCTGAACATGACCGACCTTGTTGCTATAGACCAAATACTGGACAAAAATTTATCCCGCCACAGGATCATATTTTTCAATGGCATTCATGAATGGGCGCCTGAAAGCACCATGATGACTGCATTTGATGGTTTACAGTTTGATGCCATGCGAAATAACCTGATTCCTGCAGACTCTGTTTTTATTGACCGGTTCGATTCTCTTTTTATTGAAAAAGTTGAAAAAGATTTAAAAGACAAATCATTTTTAGAAGCGGCCCAGGATTGCAAACTTGCTTATTCAATGTTGGATGATGTAACAGATAAATCGGCATGGTTTCATAAAAAAGAAGATTCTGTTTCCAGTACCGGTTTGTTTAAAGAACAACAGCAAGCCCACCAACAGATCTTGCAAAAAGAAGAAAATATTAAATCAGTTTTTCAGCAGCATTTTCAAACAACAGATCCTCAATATTGGAACAAAACAATTACAGAAGTAAAATCGAAAGCCAAAGGAAATTCACCCGAAGCAGCTATGTATAAGCGTTTGGATGCTTATTTGTCACTTGCATTTTATTCATTAAGCAATCAGCTTATCAACCAAAACAAAAATGAACCTGCTGAATATTTTGTCGATCTCTATAAAAAGGATGATCCGTCAAATACTGAAGCATGGTATTTTTCAGCAATCCTCGATGCGAGAAAAGAAAATGCAACAAAAGCAAAAGCTGATCTTGAAAAAGCAATTGCTTTAGGATTTAATGACAAAAAAAGACTGGAACAACAGCCGGAATTTACCAACAGTAAAGTAAATCTTGATCTGCAAAAATTAGAAAGCCGAGGCTGTAAAATAAACTGTGTCAAAGTTCAAAAATGATTTCAGAACTTTAAAACACAGTTTTTTTATGGAAAAGAAAAAAGAAGCCTTCGATTATGAAGCATTAAAGAAAAAGACCCTGGAGCAAT
>JBQCEG010000041.1:0-29576 GCA_051960475.1 Ginsengibacter sp. | reverse complement strand
GATTGAAGATTTGAGAAAGGAGGAAATGGGAGCAGAAGGTTATGCAAAAAGATTAGCACATGGTGAGGTTGGAAAAGGCTTAAATGATTACGATGCTATTTTTTCCATTTTAAAAAACGAAGGCTTTGACGGCTGGATCAGTATTGAAGATGGAATTGAAGGAATGGATCAGCTGGAAAGAAGCGTTGACTTTTTAAGAAAAAAAATAAAGGAATATTGGTTTTGTTAAGCTCAGAAATAAAATAGGAAGCAAAGGGGGAAATAAAAGGTTTTCGCTTTGGCATCGAATAAGTTTTAAGGAATTCAAATATCGATTTCCAGAAGATTTGTACAAGGACAAATAGAAAAGTACTTTTCATAATCAAACAATCAAATCGTTAATGATTTTTTAATCGGTTAACCTTTTGATTTTTTTGTTATTGGTCAAATCAAAACTTGTAAACATTGTTCTTCGTTCCAGTCAAGAGAATTTCAATTTTCTTTTCTCTTTGAGCAGGAAACAAGAATGATAGATCTTTTAAACTACCCATATTGATTTTTATTTGTTGAAAACCTGATTTGAACTGTGACATAGCGATATTTTTCATAAGAACATAGAATTCTTTAAAAGCATTTTAATCAACATAACCCACATTTTTCTTTTTCGTGTGCATAGAATTTATATATTCACTTGGCGTCATATTAAACTGCTTCTGAAAATTGCGGGAAAAATTGCTTTGGGAACTATAACCGACCATTGCAGAAATTTCGTAGATCTTATATTCTCCTTCTGCCAGAAGCTCAGCTGCCTTTTTTAGTTTTATTACATTTATTAATTCCAATGGAGACATATCTGATACTGCCTTAATTTTCCGATAAAGAGTAACCCTGCTCATATTCATGATTCCTGCGAGTTTTTCCACATCAAGTTCAATATCCTCCAGCCGTTGCCAAATAGTTTCATTCAATGTTTCTAAAAATCGTTCATCTGCCTTTGAATGAGCCATGCTTTTGATATGTACTAATGGAGATGCCGCAAAATATTCTTTTATTCTATTTCTATTTTCCAGAAGGCTTGTGATTTGCGCCAGCAAATGTTCTTTTGAAAAAGGCTTTTCAATATAGGCATCTGTACCCAATTCAAGACCTTTTACTTTAGACTGAAGAGTGTTCTTGGCAGTAAGAAGTATCACAGGTATGTGGCTAAATTCAAAGTCGGATTTTATGATTTTACAGAATTCAAAGCCATCCATTTCCGGCATCATTACATCACAGATTATCAATTGTACTGCTTCAGATTGAAGAATTTGTAAGGCTTCTTTTCCATTTTCTGCCTTTAATATCTGGTATTTATTTTTCAAAATTCTTTCGAGGAAATCCAGGATTTCTTCTTCATCATCAATTAATAAAATCAGGGGTAACATAATATCTAAAATTTGCTAAGTATTTAATTCATTTTACATTATTATTTTAGTTTCAACTTTTTCGCTTTCAAGTGGTAGAGAAAGCTGAAATACATTGAAATTATCTTTTTCAAAAATTAATTTCAAACTTCCTTTGTGAAGTTCTGTCAGGGATTTTGCAAGAGTAAGTCCTATACCGGTTCCCTTTTTGAAATTTGTTTCTTTGATTCTGTAAAAAGGTTCAAATATTTTATCAGCTAAATCTTTTTGAATCAGATAGCCATCATTTTCAAATGTGATAAAGAAATTGTTTTTGTGATTATCAGCAGGAGGCATTTTTATCACTACTTTTCTTTTTGCATATTTGACTGCATTACCTATCAGGTTGCTAAATATTTTTTGAAGGGCTTCTGCATCTCCATTTGCAAAAACAGTAGAATCAGGCATGATTAATTCAAATTCAAGTTTTCTTTTTTGAGCAAGTATCTTAAAGCTCAGGTAGGTTTCTGTCAATAGTTTGTTCACATTCACCGGAGCAAAATCAAGTGTGAATTTTTTGACTTCAGTTTGCCTGAAATCAAGTACCTGTGATACCAATTGAGTAAGCCGATTAGTATTCCTATCCAGGCACTCTAAATCTTCCTTAATTTCCGGCAGGTCTTCCTTTATTTCAAGGAGATTTTCAACCGGTCCTTTTATTAACGTCAATGGTGTACGGATTTCGTGAGCTACATTTGTAAAAAAGTTTATTTTGCTTTCATAAATTTCTTTCTCTTTCTTTTCGTGTTGCCTCTTGTGATAATTGTTTAAAAAGTAATAAACAAATAATAGCCCAACTAAAACATAAATTAGATAAGCCCACCAGGTAGCCCAAAGAGGAGGTGTGATTATAATAGTAAGATCTTTTTCATTTTTATTGCTCCATAAATCGTTCAGGGAAGCCCGGATTTTAAATACATATTTTCCAGGGGAAAGGTTAGTGAAATACACCTTTCTATTGGTATTTATAGTAGTCCACTCTTTATCTAATCCTTTCAATTTGTATTTGTAATAAGTCATACCAGGCGATATGTAACTTAAAGCAGCAAAATCAAAACTAATTGAAGATTGATAATATGGAAGAGTGATTTCATTACTACATACTATTGCTTTTTTAAGAAATGAGCTATCCTTTTTGGTATTCACATCCACCCCAAATATTTGCATTCCCGTGATATAAACCGACGGTATATATTCGGGTTTTGATATATCCTTTGGCATAAAGGTTACCATTCCTTTTACACTACCAAAATATAGACGTCCGGTTGAATCTTTATATCCTGAATGATAATTGAACTGATTATTTAATAATCCATTTGCTTGTGTAAATACGAGTGGATTTGTGAAGCCAGGTCCAAATTTGACCAATCCCCGTGAAGTACTTGCCCAAAGATTCTTATCATTATCTTCTAATACTTTAAAAATAAAATTTGAAGGAAGACCATCTTTGGTTGTATAACTGGTAAATCTCTTTCTACTGCTGTCTAACCGGCACAGGCCACCCCCTTCGGTTGAAAACCATATATCATTCTTACTGTCTTCATAAATGTCATTTATGTAATTGTTCGTAAGGGTATTGTTAGTATCACCTTTTGAAAGGATATGACCGCTCTTATGAGTAACAGGATCAAACCAAAAAACACCATTATTATTGGTTGCTGCCCATATAGTTTTATTATGGCTTTCCAATATGCTAGTTATGAAAAGGTTCTTGGGTATTTCTTTGGGACTATTAAATTGATTTGTTTCAGGGGCATAATAATATAAGCCATTGCTGGTTCCCACAAGGACTTTTCCTTCTTTTGTTCGTAAAAAGCAAAGAGCGAAGTTACTTCTCAGGTTATTGGTCGTCCCCATCGAAAAGTGCTTTTTTATTTTACAGCTCCTTATATCCATCAAATCAATACCATGTTCAAATGTGCCAATCCACAAATAGTTTCCATCTGCTAAAATTCCATGGATATTTGTATATGCTATACTGTTTTTCTTACCGGTTGGTTTAAAGTTTTGTAACCTGCCAGTCTCGGCGCTTATTTTATTCAACCCGCCATCTTCTGTACCTATCCACAGGTTCCCAAACTGATCTTTACAAATTTCACGAACAGCATTACCCTTTATTGGATGCTCACTGCTTCCCGGAAAATATTTTATGAAAGCAGCATTTTGCTTGTCGTAATAATTTATTCCGCCAAAAAAAGTTCCTGCCCAGATGGCTCCTTCTTTATCTTTAAAAAGAGCGTATATGGCATTGTCATCCAAGGAATAAATGTCCTGATATTTCTTTCTTAAATTAGTGAATGTATTTGTTTTGGAATAATAAATAAATATACCAGTTTCTGTCGCTACCCAGTATTCGTTTTCAGCGCTTTTCAAAATATCCCTCACAAAAATCGTTGTCTTATCAGGATTGTAGGTTAGTATATCCCTATAAGAATTAGATGCCGGATCAAAAATTTTTAGACCCTGGCTGGTCGTTCCAATAAAAATGCAGTTGTTATCAGCTGCACGTATTTTTTGTATCCATCTTGAAGTAGGGGTTTTCGAGTGTTTAAATATGTCAAAGTGAATGAACTTTTGATTTATGGGATCAAATTTTTCTAAAAAACCGTTATCACTGGACGCCCATATTACACCATCTTTTGACAGGCAAAGTGAGGTAGCTCTAAAGGTAATACGGGGATCAAATTCCTTCAATACTCTTCTCTTAAAGTCAAACCGGCAAACGGTACTTGAAGATATAAACCAAAGGTTTCCGGCGTTATCCATTGTTAAATCATAGATATTGGATAATGAATCTATGAATGGTTCAAGTTTTTCTTTATCTGGATCAAACTTATAAAGTCCTCTTTGTGCGCCAACCCATAGCATTCCATTCTTGCCGGGAAGGAGACTAAAAATATAGTCTGTTGTTAAATGATTAGCATCTTCAGGAGAGTTAATCCGAAATACTTTAAAATGAAATCCATCAAATCGATCAAGACCGTCTTTGGTTGCAAACCACATGAAGCCCTTTGAGTCCTGGCTTATAAAATAAATTGAATTATTTGATACTCCGTTTTCAACCTGATAGTGCCTGAAATAATAAGGCTGCGATTGGGAAGCCTTTTGAATAATTGTGCAAATAATAAGGACTAACAGAGAACGTATTGGAATAGAACATTTCATAATCGGGAACAGGTATTGATGCTTCCTTATCTGCTTTGAAAGTAATGCAAAATAACATTTTTAAATGCTAGTTGCAATACTGTTAAATTAAGCGAGGAAAAATTCTAAAAGCAGGTAAGAGGAATACATTTTTATTTTTTGAGTCCGAAAAAGAATAGTTAAGCATTTTCTTTCTTAGGTTATAAAGTTGAAATTAAACCCAAAACATAGGCGTGGAAAGAGTTTTAGGCTATTTCTTTTTTTATAATGAATTTTTTTGAAACAAAATGAAACAAAAAGCTAAAATTTTGATACCCGGTGAATAATCAATTCCAAGAATAAGTTATTTCTTCACAGCCGGAACTAAATACAATTTTACGTAGTTGTGTTCAGTGCAATTAAGAAGCTTGATTACATACAAATACATCTCTGCTTTTAGTGCCAAATTTTAAGAATGAAAAACGCTATTGCATTCTCATAAAAGTGAAAAAATGAACAAATTCATTAATTATTTTTTACAAATTAAAACTCCCTGTATGAAAAGGTTTTTACAAACATTGTTGGGAAGAATCAAGAAGGATGAACCCGAACGATTTGTAAGTTTTCGAAGGCAAGCCTTCCTAATTTCTTTCTTTGTTTTCTTATCAATTGGCGTAAAAGCACAAACCGGAAAAGTAATTACAGGAACTGTTGTTGATTCGACAGGTAAAACACCTTTAATCGGTGTAACAGTTGTTGCAAATTCATCAAAAAAGTCAACCATCACAGGCGAAAATGGCAAATTTACAATCGAGGTAACAGGTGCTGATAAAAAGCTTACTTTTTCATTTGTTGGAATGAAGCCGGTAACTCAAACTCTTACCGGTCAATCTGATTATACAATCCAATTATTTCCAAATGAGAATACAGATTTAAACGAAGTTGTGGTGGTAGGATATGGAACACAGAAAAAAGAATCTTTAACCGGAGCTATTTCTTCTGTTACCAGTAAAGACATTGACAGAGTGCATGGGGGATCAACAGTGAGTAGTACACTTGCAGGCAAATTACCCGGGGTAACGTTCAGGCAAGCGGAAGGCAGGCCGGGTGCTTCTGCGAGAATTCAGATCCGAAATATGGGGACTCCACTGTACGTTATAGATGGTATCCAGCAAGATGAAGGACAATTTAATAATCTCGCTCCAAATGATATTGAAAGCATCACAGTTCTAAAAGATGCATCTGCTGCTATTTATGGAGTAAGAGCGGCTAATGGAGTAGTTGTAGTCACAACCAAGAAAGGAAAAACCGGGCACAATAGTATAAATGTAAATGCTTACAGAGGTTGGCAAAGTTTTTTCCGGTTTCCAAAAGTGGTGAACAATACAGCTGACTATTTGTATTACAAGGCCGACGCCCAAATGAACTCTTATGGTAACACCAGTATTACCCAGGCTATTTTGGATTCTGCCAAAAACAGCAATGATCCCCAATACAGAAGTTTTGATTGGAGAAAGTATGTTCTAAACAATAATGGCGCTCCGTTAAATTCCGTGAATATTAATATTAATGGAGGCTCGGATAAGGTTAGCTATTATGTTTCCGGAACAAACTTGTATCAAAACTCAGTTTTGGGTAGTGAATATAATTTCCAACGTACCAATATACAGTCAAATGTCACAGCTAAATTAACGAATGGGTTAAAAGTAGGTTTTGATATTAATGGGCGTATTGAAACAAGACAAAACCCGGGGGTTCCCGGCGTTGATGATTATTTTTTGGCAAGATTGGCTGTGCTTCGTAATACACCACAGGAAAGACCTTATGCTAATGATAATCCACTTTATTTGAATGACCTTGGTCCTCATCTTGAATCAAATTATGCTTTCTTAAATAATAATCTTTCAGGTCATTACCGTGATGACTGGCGGGTTATTCAAACTAACTTTCATATCGATTGGGATCTTCCATGGATTAAGGGACTTTCAATTCGCGGATTAGGATCATATTATTTTGCTGATGAACTGCTCAATAACCAGGAATACACTTATAAAGCATATACATATCATCCTTCTGACAGTTCCTATGAAGTTACAGGTGGAGCAACCAATCCTTGGCGTGAAAGAGGCCAAACAAAAAACATCAACACCACACTTCAGTTACAGGCGGCATATAATAAAAATTTTGGCGAAAATACAATTGCTGCTACAGTGGTTGCAGAAAGATTACAACTTCATCATTTGTACAATTGGTTACATGCAAACCCTCAGTCAAACTACTTGCCTTTAGTAAGTTATCCTATTATTGATCAATATAATGATGTAGATCAAACGCAAGCGAGGATAGGTTACATTGCCCGCATTACTTACAATTACGCAGAAAAATATTTTCTTGAGTTCCAGGGTAGAAGGGATGCATCTTATTTATTTGCTCCGGGTTATCGTGTTGGATATTTCCCGGGCGGGTCTGCAGGTTGGAGGATCAGCGAGGAGCCATTTTTCCAGGCTTTGTTGGGTGGTAAGACGAATATAATCAGTTCATTAAAGTTTAGGGGATCTTATGGTATATTAGGAGATGATAATCCGAATAACAATCCAATCATTGCTCCTTTTGCATTCTTGCCGGGGTATAACTATGGAACAGTTGGGTCGGCCGTGTTGGATGGGGTTACTGTGCCAGCTTCAAGGGACAAAGGAACCCCGGTCACAAATGTTTCATGGCTCAAAAGTAAGATAACGGATGTGGGAGCCGATTTTACATTATTAAATGGAAAAGTATCAGGCTCCTTCGATTGGTTTTACAGGGAACGAACGGGCTTGCTTGGAACCAAAAATGATGTAATTGTTCCACAGGAGTTGGGATACGTACTTGCGCAGCAAAACATTAATGCAGATGCGCAGTATGGAGAGGAAGGATCGTTGAGTTATTTCGGGAAAGCAGGTAAGGTAGACTTCACAATTGGAGGCAATTTGTCTTTCACCCGCTCAAAATTCTTACATTCATATAATCCACTTTTTTTCAACTCTATTGATCGCTACTATAATTCTTACGAGAACAGGTTTAATAACATTGGTTGGGGATATATATGTATAGGACAATTTACTTCACAGGATCAGATCAACAATTATAAAGTAGATATTGATGGAAAGGGAAATCGCACACTACTTCCCGGTGACCTAATTTATAAAGATGTAAACGGAGATGGTAAAATAGATAAGCTTGACCAACGGCCTATTGGTTATGGATATGGTCATCAGCCGCAAATTGATTTTGGCTTTAATATTTCTGCAAGCTACAGGGGATTTGATTTCCATGCTGACTTTTCAGGCGCTGCCGGTTATACATGGTATCAAAACTGGGAACAAAGGTGGGCCTTTCAAAACAATGGAAATTTAAATGCAATATTTGAAGATCGCTGGCACAGAGCTGATATATACGATCCTAATAGTGCATGGGTACCTGGCAAATATCCTCCTAACAGGTACAATCCGGGATTCTCCCACAGTGATTATTCAACACAATCAACTTTCTGGTTGCACAATGTCAGGTATCTAAGAGCAAGAACTATTGAGATTGGATATTCTCTTCCAAAATCTATTTTAGAAAGAGCAAAAATTCAATCAGCGAGAATTTATATAAACGGGTATGACCTGTTTTCAATAGATAATCTTGCCAAATACAATGTGGATCCTGAAGTTATAGATGACAATGGTCTCCAGTTTCCACAGAACCGGGTAATTAATGCAGGAATAAATCTCTCTTTATAAATAAAATTGAAGTTTAAAAATTTATGAAAAAGTTACTATCAATAATATCGGTATATTTTCTTTTAATCCTTTGCACGGGATGTAAGAAAGACAGTGCGTTCCTGGATGTAAAACCTAATACCTTCCTGACGAATGACCAGGTTTTCAGTGATCCAAACTTAGTGCTTTCGGTTCTGGCTGATCTGTATAACAGGCAGGTGGATTTTAGTTCGCTGAGCTCAGGCTGGAAATCTTTTGCCGACTTCAGCGAAAGTTTCCCCTCTGAAAATGGCAGTTCTTATATAGTGCAAAGAACTGGCTGGGGATATGGAGAATGGGGACTAAACTGGTTTGACAGTTACAATTATATCCGGGATCTGAATTTGTTTTTACAAAGAGACAGCGCCTCTACCGGCCTTTCAGATCAATTGAAAAAAAGGTTTTATGCCGAGGGTCGCTTTTTACGTGCAAATTTTTATTTTGAAATGACAAAAAGGTACGGTGGCGTTCCCTTAATTACACAACCCCTGACCTATGATTATAGTGGCAAGGTTACCGATCTCCAGGTTCCTCGTGCAACAGAGTCAGAGATGTATGATTTTATTATCAACGAGGCGGAAGCTATCAAGAATGATCTGCCAGCAGATGTTTCTGAAAAATCGAGAGCAACTAAAGGTGCAGCTTTAGCCATGGAAGCGAGAGCTGCCTTGTATGCGGGATCAATTGCCAAATATGGAGCGACTACCCCTGCTGTTTCACTTCCGGGTAAACAGGTTGGAATTGATCCTTCAAAAGCAAATGATTATTATACAATTGCCCTGAGGGCAGCGCAGGAAATTATAAATGGAGACGCAGGAGGTTATAAATTATATACAGCTCCTGCCGGAGCTACACCTTCTCAATTAGCTGATAATTTCGCAAACTTATTTCTTGACAAGACAAGTGCGGAAACGATATTTGTAAAGGATTATGCAAAAGGGGTAACACATGCATTCACTACCAATGACCAACCCTTTTCTTTCTCTGATGAAGGTGCAGATGCTGGAAGGCTTAACCCGTCTCTCAACCTGGCTGAACAATATGAAAAACTGGACAATACATTTGCACCTTTTGCCACCACTGATGGTTCAGGAAATCCTATTCATTACCAAAATGTACAAGACATTTTTGCAAACCGTGATGCAAGGCTTGCCGGAACTATTCTTCTGCCCGGAGGAACATTTAAGGGACAGACAGTCGATATCTGGGCAGGTTACCGTTTGCCGGATGGTTCTATCGTCACAAGTGATGAAGCAGGACATTTAAAACCAATTGTTGCGGGTGGCCCGGATGTACAGGTGGTTGGTGCAGATGGTCCCGTAAATGGCCTGGAATTAAGGACACAAACAGGATTTTATATTCGTAAATATCTGGACCCAACAATAGGTTCAGGAAGAAGGGGGCAGGGAAGCACAGTTGCGTTTATCCGTTACCGTTATGCTGAGGTCTTATTAAACGCGGCAGAAGCTGCATTTGAACTGGGAGATAATGCTACTGCTGCGTTGTACATTAACCAGGTTAGGGCACGGGCAGGACTGACAATTCCATTAGCTCCTTCTGATATTACATTCGATCGTATTGTTCATGAACGGCGCGTGGAGTTGGCATTTGAAGGACTCTATTTTTTTGATATGAAAAGGTGGCGTCTTGCCCACATCGTTTGGAACGGAACACCTACCACCTTATCAGATTTAAAAACAAATATTGGCAAAGCGACCCAGCACAGTACTCAGCCTTGGGGCCTGTGGCCTTACAAACAATACGATCCGGGAAATCCAGATAACGGTACCTGGGTATTTAAAGAAGTACTTCCTTCCCTGGTTACCGGAGCCAATCGCTTTCTCCTTGGAAATTATTATACTCAAATTGGTGATGATGTAATAGCAGCAAATCCAAAAATTGTAAAGCAACCGAATCAATAATAATTATTCAAATTACAAATCATGAAAATTGTCTTAAGATATATAATATTACCTTCACTATTTTTCTCATTTTATTCCTGTAAGAAAGATAATTATGCGCCTCCGGGTACACTTTTAACCGGCGCAATAATGTATAAAGGTGATTCGATAAATGTTGAAAGAAACCAGGTGCCGTACCAGTTGTATCAATATGGATTTGGAAAAACAGGTCAAATTGGAAGTAACACAACTTTTGAACAAAATGGTAGTTACTCACAATTACTTTATGATGGAAATTATAAACTAATTATTCCCAATGGACAAGGTCCGTTTATCTGGAAACAAGATTCTTCGGGAAATCCTGATTCATTAGCAATCACTTTAAATGGAAATCAAACAGTGGATCTGGAAGTTACACCATATTACATGATAAGAAATACTCAAATATCTGCGAATGGTGGTACAGTAACAGCAACTTTTAAAGTTGAAAAAATAATTACTGATTCTGCGTTAGCCAAAAACATTGAAAGGGTAAGCCTTTATATTAATAATACACAATTTGTTTCCGGAGGAGATAACATTGCGGTTCAGGATATGGCGGGAAGTGATATTACTGACCCCAACAATATAACGTTGAGTGTAACTGTACCTTCAATAACACCAACTCAGAATTACATATTCGCACGTGTTGGACTTAAAATAGTAAATGTTGAAGACATGATATTTTCACCTCTGCAAAAAATTCCTCTATAGTTGCAGGAGAATTTAAAATAAGAGAGAGAAAAGGGATTTTTAACTTATCCAACCATAGGTTCTTGTGAAGCCTGCATATGCGATCTTAAAAAACTATTTTAAGGAAAGGGTGTCTTTTTGATAAAAATGTAAAATAATTTAATAACAAAAACTTTGGTGCAACAGCAGATTCTAATATTAATGTCTGTCTGTCCCCTAATAATCATATTGTTTTCAGATAGATGATTCAATATTTACTTTTTTTCATAATCAACGATGGAACAGGAAGAGTTAAACATCCCGTTTTTTATTCTTAAAAATCGGGATGCTTCCTTGAATCTGAAATGAAAATGATACCTGTTAAAGATTAAAAAATAAGAGATGAGAAAAATCATTTTTGCTTTTATAACCCTTTGGGTTTTCGCATTTGGAAATGTACAAGCTCAAGGAGTGTGGAGCAAATCAAAGGCGGATGAATGGTATGCAAAGAAAGGCTGGATAAGAGGAAGTAATTTTATACCAAGTTCAGCTGTTAATCAATTAGAAATGTGGCAGGCTGCTACCTTTGATCCAAAAACCATCGATCGTGAACTTGGGTATGCCCAGTCCATTGGCTTTAATGCAATGCGTGTTTTTCTGCATCATGTTGCATGGCAGGAAGATCCTTCAGGATTTAAAGGACGAATCAATACCTATCTTTCTATAGCAGATAAGCACCACATCCGTACAATCTTTGTGCTTTTTGATGATTGTTGGAATGACAATTATCATGCAGGTAAGCAACCGGCACCTAAACCAGGAATTCATAACTCGGGGTGGATCAGGGATCCTGGAAGTCGCTACTTTACAGAGCCTCTTTTAAAAGACACTTTAAAAAAATATGTAAAAGATATTCTCAATACTTTTAAACATGACAAAAGGATTTTGTTGTGGGACCTTTATAATGAACCTGGAAATTCCGGAAAGGGAAAAAACAGTTTACCGCTTTTGGAAAATGAGTTTACCTGGGCAAGACAAGTTAATCCCGATCAACCTTTGTCAGCGGGTTTGTGGAATCCGAAACTAAAAGAATTAAATGTTTTTCAACTCTCACATTCAGATGTGATTACCTATCATAATTACAGTAAGGAACCCGAACATGCCAAAGTGATTGATTCTCTAAAAAGTTATGGCCGGCCTATGATCTGCACGGAATATATGGCAAGAACAAGAGGGAGCCTGTTTGCCACTATTATGCCATTACTCAAAAAAAATAATGTAGGTGCAATTAACTGGGGATTGGTATCTGGTAAAACAAACACTATTTATGCCTGGGATACGCCAATGCCCGATGGGGCAGAACCAAAAGTTTGGTTTCATGACATTTTCCGAAAAGACGGCACTCCTTATAGCGAAAAAGAAGTTCAGCTTATAAAGTCGCTCACGGGAGTAAGTCATCCATAGAATTATTTATTGTAAAACCGCAACCGTCTCCACATTCAAAATCTAAAAGTTTGTATGAAAATTCTTCGTTTCATTAAGGTATTTGTTTTTGTTTTCCTGAATGCTGCAGGATTTGCCCAGGTTCACAAGGCACCTGCTTATCCTCTTATCACACATGACCCATACTTCAGTATTTGGTCTATGAGTGATACTTTGAATGCTTCTCCTACAAAACACTGGACAGGGGCGGACCAACCCATGATAGGATTGATTAAAGTTGACGGGAAAACTTACCGTGTAATGGGCAAAGAAGGAATTACCTATCAGGATATATTACCCACGAGTGATGAACAAACTTATTCGTTTAATTACCTGGAAAAAGAGCCTGCACAAGGCTGGCAAAATACCAACTACTCTGATATTTCATGGAAAAGAGGTAACGCTCCTTTCTCAGATAATAAATCTTCAGCAGGAACTATTTGGAATTCCAAAGAACTGTGGGTACGTCGTGTTTTTAGTGTGAATAAAACGCATTTCAATAAACTTTTCCTGAAATTAAAGCATGATGATAATATCGAAGTGTATCTGAACGGAAAGGAGGTGTATCACTACAAAGGCTGGACGGGGAAATATCAATATATCCCTTTGAATAGTGACGTGTTGAAAAATGGTAAAAATGTGCTGGCAATTCATATTGCTAATACAGCAGGTGGATCGTTTTTGGATGCAGGAATTGTAAACGAAAAGAAAATTGAATCAAACTTAAATATTATACAGGCTCAACAAAAAAGCCTAAACATGAATGCTACTCAAACAATCTATGATTTTAGCTGCGGACCAGTAGATGCAACGTTGACATTCACTTCACCACTGCTATTGAAAGATCTTGATATTTTGTCAAGGCCTGTTTCTTACATCACGTATTCTGTAAAATCTAATGATGGCAAAACCCATAACGTACAATTATACTTTGGTGCATCAACAGACATCGCTGTTAATACACCAGTTCAGAAAGTAGTTACAAAAAAATATAATTCTTCAGGTCTGAATATTTTAAAAGCCGGAACAATTGATCAGCCTGTATTACAAAAGAAGGGAGATGATTTGAGAATTGATTGGGGATATATGTATGTAGCCGTTCCTTCGTCTGAGAATGCAACGCAATATGTAAGCACATCATCGCAGGCAGTGCCTTCTTTTGGGTCCGGAAGGGGAGTTGGGTCAGTAAACAAAGAAAAAAGCCTGTTTTTAAATACAATAATCAATGTGGGAAAAGTGAATTCTGAAGGAAAAGAAAAATATATTATGCTTGGGTATGATGATGTTTTTTCTGTCCAGTATTTTCATCAAAATTTAAGACCGTGGTGGAACAGGAATGGCGACCAGACAATAGAAAAACAACTTTCAATCGCTGCAAAAGATTATAAAGATGTGATGCAAAAATGCGATGATTGGAATAAAAAAGTTTACAGTGATCTTGTAAATGCCGGAGGTAAAACTTACGCAGATCTTTGTATTATCGCTTATCGCCAAAGCATTGCTGCACACAAACTTTTGGAAAGTCCTCAAGGAGAAATTTTATTTTTATCAAAAGAGAATTTCAGTAACGGATCAATCAATACGGTGGATGTTACCTATCCGTCATCACCTTTGTATCTTGTTTACAATCCTAAATTGTTGGAAGGAATGCTGAATGGAATTTTTTATTATAGTGAATCGGGTAAATGGCAACATCCTTTTGCAGCGCATGATCTTGGCACTTATCCAATTGCTAATGGTCAGACATATGGCGAAGGAATGCCGGTAGAAGAATCAGGAAATATGGTTATTCTTTCTGCAGCTATTGCCAAAGCGGAAGGTAATGCAGATTATGCAAAGAAGCATTGGAAGACCTTAACCACCTGGGTAGGGTACCTTATGGAAAACGGTTTTGATCCCGGTAACCAGCTATGCACTGATGATTTTGCAGGACACCTTGCACGGAATGCGAACCTTTCTGTAAAAGCAATTGAAGGAATTGGTGCTTACGGCATGTTGGCAGATATGCTGGGAATGAAAGAGACCGCTGCGGAATACACTGATTCTGCAAAAAATATGGCAAAGCGCTGGATGGTTTATGATGATGAGGGGGATCATTATGCATTAACTTTTAATAAAAATGATTCCTGGAGTCAAAAGTATAATATGGTTTGGGATAAAGTGTTGGAGCTGAATTTATTTCCAAAAGAAGTTAGCGAGAAAGAAATAAAATTCTATCTCACCAAACAAAATAAATATGGACTGCCACTTGATAGTCGAAAAACATATACAAAAAGTGATTGGATTATGTGGACCGCGACAATGGCGAATGACCAAAAAGATTTTGAAGCTTTGATTGATCCATTGTACAGGTATGTAACGGAGACGCCTACACGCGTTCCATTAAGCGACTGGCATGAAACAACAAATGGGAAGCAGGTAGGTTTTCAGGCAAGAAGTGTAGTAGGCGGCTACTATATGAAGTTATTGGATTGGAAAATGAATAAGTAAAAGCTTGTATTTAAGCAGCTGGTATTTAGGATATAATCAGACTAAAATTTTGTTTAGAATTGCAAGAATAAAATTATTACTCATTTGCACAGTTTTTACCGGTGTCGCATCCTTACGTGCCCAAACGAAAGAAACCTACCTGGCCAGGATAAGTACGCTCAATAAGAATATCTATTCATATTTTTACGATTCATCCAAGGGGCTATATTTCGAGACGAATAATGTTAAACCTAAAGAGAACAGCCATTCTTATTTATGGCCTTTATGTGCCCTTATACAGGCTGCGAATGAACAAGAAGTCTTACATCCTTCCAGGGATTTTATGTCACCTGTTATGAAGGCCATTACCCAGTACTACAGTAATGCTTTGCCGGTTCCTGCCTACCAGGCTTACGTTACAAAAGAAAAAGTAGATTCGAGGTTTTATGATGACAATGAATGGATTGCCATTGCCTGCCTCGATGCATACAACAGAACAAAAAAAGGTAGATATCTGGATATTGTAAAGGAAATATACCAATTCGTGATGACAGGATATGATACTTTGTCTGGCGGAGGATTATATTGGAAAGAGGATGCTAAAACTTCAAAGAACACCTGTTCAAATGGTCCAGCTATCCTTATAGCACTTCAATTGTATAAGATAACCGGTAAGCAAAAATATTTAGACGAAGCTATAAATTTATACAATTGGGTGAATGAACATTTGCAATCTCCAACAGGGCTTTTTTATGATAACATCAAAATTCCTTCTTTAAGAATTGATTCTGCTTTGTATACTTATAATGCCGGGACAATGTTGCAGTCAAATGTCTTATTATATGAGATCACAAAAGAAAAAAAATATTTATCAGCAGCGGAGCGAATTGCATCAGCAGTAAAAAAACATTTTTACCAAAATCATAAACTGCCGGATAATTATTGGTTCAATGCCGTATTGTTGCGAGGTGAAATAGCAATATACAGGATAGATAAAAACGATAGTCATATTCACTTCTTTATTGACGATGCCAACCGGGTTTGGAAGGAGGAAAAAGATTCTGTAGGACTGGTCGGCAAAAAAGATAAAAGAAAAAGATTAATTGACCAGGCTGCAATGATTGAAATTTATGCGAGGTTGGCTGAATTGAAATGAGTTTGCGATATATTATCAAAAGGTTTGAAAGCTTTAAGACCGCATTTTTATTTTATTAAAAAATTAATATTATATGAAAATAAAAAATGTACCATTAATTGCCATTGCATTTTCATTGGCTTCCTTTGCATCATGTAATAGCTCTACTTCTACAAGGAAACAAAATGGAGTCTCAGCTTCCACCAATCAAACGGCAGCAGCTGTTGATTCGGGAAGCCAGATTCCTGATAAAAAGAATTTTGAAACAACAATTGATGGTAAACGAACAGATTTATATGTTTTAAAAAATCACAACGGTATGGAAGCTGCCTTCACCAATTATGGTGGCAGGCTTGTAAGTCTCCTGGTTCCTGACAGGAATGGAAAAATGACAAATGTGGTAGTAGGTTTTAATAGTGTTGAAGGCTATGAAAAATCTACGGAGCCTTATTTTGGAGCAACTATCGGGCGTTATGGAAACCGTATTGCTAAAGGAAAATTTACACTAAATGGTAAAAAATACCAGTTGTCTGTCAACAATGGTGTAAATACCTTACATGGCGGCAAGAAAGGGTTTCAATACGTTGTTTGGGATGCCGATAAATTAAATGATTCTACCCTGCAGCTTTCTTATTTATCAAAAAATATGGAAGAAGGTTTCCCGGGAAATCTGAAAGTAAAAGTTACTTATTCTTTAACTGCGGAGAATGGTCTTAAATGCCAATATGAGGCCACAACTGATAAAGAGACTGTTGTTAACCTTACGAACCATGCTTTCTTTAATTTAAACGGAGAAGGAAGTGGAACTATATTAAATCATAAAGTCCAAATTTATGCAGACAAGTACACGCCAATAGATTCAGGGTTTATTCCCCTAGGCCCTCTGGCTGTAGTAAAAGGTACTCCTTTTGATTTTACATCACCTACAACAATGGGATCAAGGATAAATGAACAGAATGAACAATTAAAAAACGGTAAAGGTTATGATCACAATTTTGTTTTAAACGGAACTAAAGTAAACGGCTTAAATCATGCCGCTACTGTGACCGGTGATAAGTCGGGAATTGTGATGAACATCTATACACAAGAACCGGGTCTGCAATTTTATAGCGGAAACTTTATGCTGAGCAAAAACACTTTTGCTGACGGCAGCAAAGATGATTTCAGAACGGCATTCGCGATGGAAACGCAACACTTTCCGGATTCACCGAATGAATCTTCATATCCATCAACCGTCCTGAAACCCGGGCAGGTTTATAATACCTACAGCCTTTATGATTTTTCAACCGTAAAATAACATCATCAAAGCGGATAACGATTTGGCCGATAGTGCCTCAGTGCAAGGCGTAATGCATTTACAAAATCTTAAATCAAATGTATAAATTCATTTTTGTTCTTTTTTATTCTTTTACATTAAGCATAGCAAGTGCACAAAAAACGTATACCAATCCGCTACTTCCTTCCGGCGCTGATCCCTGGGTGATTTATCACGGTGGAAATTATTATTACACTAATACGACCGGCCATAATATTACGTTGTGGAAAACGAAGAACATGGGTGAATTAAGATCGGCTGAAAAAAAAGTTATATGGACTCCACCAATAAGGGGACCTTATTCTAAAGAGATATGGGCTCCTGAAATACATTTTTTGCATGGAAAATGGTATGCCTATTTTGCCGCTGATAGTGGAAACAATTTTAATCACAGGATATATGTTTTGGAAAATGGATCGGCAGATCCTTTAAAGGGAAAATGGGTTATGAAAGGGCAGTTAAATCTTCCCGGAAATAAATGGGCAATTGATGCAAGCGTATTTGAAAACAGGAGAAAGATGTTTGTGGTATGGAGTGGTTGGAAAGGCGATGTAAACGGGGAACAGGACATTTTTATTGCTGAATTGAAAAATCCCTGGACTGCTGAAGGAAAGCGCACATTGCTTTCAGCACCAACGTATCCATGGGAGAAAAACGGGGATTTGAATAATCCGAATGACGTCAAGCATGTCAATGTGAATGAAGGACCTGAGATTTTAAAACATGGAGAAAAGATCTTTTTAACTTATTCAGCCAGTGGTTGCTGGACGGATTATTATGCTTTGGGGATGCTAACGGCAAGTGTAAATGCAGATCTGATGAAAACTTCCTCATGGACAAAAAGCGATCACCCGGTTTTCCAGCAGTCACTCCAGAATCATGTTTATGCGACAGGTCATAATTCATTTTTTAAATCACCTGATGGTAAAGAAGAATACATCTTATACCACGCTAACAGTGAACCGGGGCAGGGGTGCGGCAAATACCGTTCACCCCGGGCACAAAAGTTTTCATGGAATGCGGACGGGTCCCCGGACTTTGGAGTGCCTGTTGAGGCTGGTGTTCATCTTGATGTTCCTTCAGGTACTTTGGACTATTCTGAAACAAAGAAAAATCCGGTAAATAATTTCAATTTTCCAGATCCGACTGTCATTAATGTCAATGGAACCTATTATGCATACGCTACAAACAGCATGCACGATGGTAAAATGATAAACATACAGGTTGCTTCTTCAAAGGATTTATTCAACTGGAAATATGAAGGTGATGCATTACCACGAAAGCCCGAATGGGCAAGCCATAGGCAACGCTATTGGGCCCCGGATGTTTTATTTGATTCGGGTCTTCATGAATATGTTATGTATTATTCAGCGCAGAACAATGATACAAGTTTGAATATGTGTATCGGAGTTGCTTTTGCTAAGGCACCTACCGGTCCTTTTATTGATTCCGGAAGCCCGATATTGCAGGGTAAAGACTTTTCGAATATCGACCCCATGGCGATGATTGATCCGAAAACGGGAAAAAAGTTATTATACTGGGGATCAGATTTTGCTCCATTGAAAGTTCGCGAGTTAAATGACGACTGGAAAAGTTTTAAAGCCGGCTCTTTCCCCACCCCGATAATGTTTCCAGGCAAGGAAAAAGAATATTCAAAGTTGATTGAGGGTTCCTGGGTGGATTATCATGATGGAAAATATTATCTCTATTATTCAGGGGACAATTGTTGTGGCGATAACGCTAATTATGCAGTTATGGTTGCCCGGGCAGATAATGCATTTGGTCCTTTTGAAAGATTGGGTGAAGCAAATGGAAGTGGCAGCAGTGTTATTTTAGAAAAGGATAAAAACTGGTTTGCCCCGGGCCATAATTCGATTGTTAGAGACAATAAGGGGAACACATGGATTGCATACCATGCAATATGGCCTGATGAGGCGGCGAAGGCAAAAGAAGAACATAAGGATAAACATGTCAGGCGGGTTATGTGCATTCAACCTGTTATTTATAAAAACGGCTGGCCGGTAGTTGAGATGAAATATTGAAAAGTTCACCTATAGATGTGGAAAGTTAGCCTCAGACAAAAAAATTAAGTGCAGATGTATATAAGAATTACACTCCTGGTCAATATTTTAATACTAACATTCGGGTATAACTGTAATGGACAGACGAAAAAAGAACCTCTTCCTATAAAGACTTCGTTCCAGGAATCTGCTCCATGGAGTGCAGCGTATGATATCAGAACCGACATAGCTATGGTATATGGAATGGACAGCACTTTTTATAAAAGGGTGGACGGCTATCGTAAACATGGCTATAATGTTCAGTTTATGACAGGCATAGCGTGGGGCAATTACCAGGATTATTTTACGGGCAAATGGGATGGAAAGGAACACGAAGAGGCTGAAGGGCAGGTTGAAAGGAATGGAAACCATATTGGTCACGGCAAAGGAATTCCTTATGTGGTTCCTACTGATAATTACATTAATTATTTTAAAACGATTATTAAAAAAGTAATTGATGCCGGCATAACCTCAATCTACCTGGAGGAGCCTGAATTCTGGGCCCGGGCAGGATATAGTAAAGCTTTTAAAGAAGAGTGGCAGAAATATTACGGATTTCCCTGGATGCCGCAGGATGAATCTCCGGAAGCAACTTATCTTTCTTCCAAACTGAAATACCACCTTTATTTTCGCGCCTTGAAAGAAGTTTTCCAATATGCAAAATCTTACGGTGAAAGTAAAGGCATACAAGTAAAAACTTTTGTCCCGACGCATTCATTACTGAACTACTCTGCATGGTCTATTGTGAGTCCTGAAGCAAGCCTTGCTTCACTTACAGGTATGGATGGCTACATTGCACAAGTATGGACCGGGACGTCGAGAGAGCCTGTCTATTTTAATGGTATAAAAAAGGAACGTGTTTTTGAAAATGCTTTTTTAGAATATGGTTCTATGCTTTCAATGGTAGCGCCGACTGGTCGTAAAGTTTATTTTTTAACTGATCCAATAGAAGACAGGCCAAGAACATGGGACGACTATAAAATCAACTATGAGGCAACTTACACTGCTGAATTATTTTATCCCAGAGTGGACAATTATGAAGTAATGCCATGGCCTCATCGAATTTACTTAGGGAAGTTTAAAGTGGAAGGAAGCAATGAAAAAGAACCAATAGCACCTTCTTTTGCTACACGCATGCAGGTAATGGTTAACGCTCTTCAAAAGATGCCACTTTCTTCAAATCAAATTAACGGATCTAAGGGAATAGGCGTGTTGTTAGGCAATTCAATGATGTTTCAGCGGTTTCCGGTACACGAAAGTTATGAAGACCCCCAGTTGTCTGATTTATATGGAATGTTGATGCCATTACTTAAGCGGGGCATACCCGTGCAAACGGTGCACATGGAAAATCTTGGATTTGGGAATACACTAAAAAATGTAAAAGTGCTTGTGATGAGTTATTCAAATATGAAACCTCAAACAGAAAAAGTAAATGATGAATTGGCAGCATGGGTAGAGCAGGGAGGAGTTTTGATATATTATGGAAGAGACAATGATCCTTTTCAAAAAGTAAAAGAGTGGTGGAATACCAATGGTAAAAAGTACGCGTCACCTTCTGCCCATTTATTTGAAAAGATGAATATCAATACCTCGGAAAATAAAGCTATGTACGTATTTGGTAAAGGAAAAGTATTTGTTGAAAGAAAAGATCCAAAGGAATTGGTGATGGAAAGTAAAGGAGATTCAAGTTACATGAGGATCTTAAGCAGGGCTTATGAAAAAGAAGCTCGTGCCGGCAAACTGCAAACTAAAAATTATTTTTATCTCGAACGAGGCCCTTATGACATCGCGTCTGTAATGGAAGAAAGTGTAAATGATCAACCGCTACGAATCAAAGGGCCGGTGATTGACATGTTTGATCCTTTATTGCCTGTGTTGAAGGAGAAGATCATTATGCCAGGACAACAATCTTTGTTATACGATTTGCAACGAATTAAAGAAAAAAATGTTCCTCAGGTATTGTGTTCTGCCTCCCGGATTTCTAACGAAAAAAGACAAAAAAATAATTTTTCATTTATTTCGAAAAGCCCCTCGAATACGCAAAATGTAATGCGGATCCTTTTACCAGCAAATCCTTCTTCGATAGCAGTAAAAGATATTGAAGGAAATTCTTTGGAAAGTACTTATGATTGGGATGAATTATCACACACCTGTTTGTTACAGTATAAGAATTTATCCGAAGGAATAAAGGTGAATATTAAGTGGTGAACAAAATTGTTTCATTTTTTATTCATTCTGTTTCAATTTGATCTTTAAGCTTCATATAACGTGCAAATTAAGCAAGCTGAAAAAGCAAAAGAATTACATTGCAGATAAAATTATTGCCTGGCATGAACTCACGAAAAAGGGCATTTAGTATAGGATTGCCCATAGTGTTATTACTCTTTGTTTCGGCATTTTTAATATTTTTTCTTTCCAGAAAAAAGGGTGCAGAGAATCAGCCCATCTTCAAGTTATTGCCTCCCACTCAAACGGGGATCAATTTTAAAAACCAGCTTTATGAGAACGACTCATTGAATATTTTGAACCAGGCCAACATCTATAACGGAGGAGGCGTGGGTATAGGTGATTTCAACAGGGATGGTTTGATGGATATATATTTTGCCGGCAATATGGTTTCTAATAAGCTTTATTTAAATAAAGGAAAATTAAAATTCCGGGACGTTACAGATCAAGCAGGTGTTGGAGGTGAAGGAAGATGGTGTACCGGTGTTTCAGTTGTTGATATTAACGGCGACGGCTGGCCGGATATTTATGTTTGTGCTTCGTTTAGAAAAAATCCTAAGCTTCGTACCAATCTTTTATATATAAACCAGGGGTTAAATAAAGAAGGAATCCCGGTTTTCAAAGAATGCGCCAAATCATACGGGCTTGCTGATACGGGGTTTAGCACGCAAGCTTATTTTTTTGATTATGATCACGATGGTGATTTGGACATGTACCTGGTTACCAATGAAGTTTATGATCCAAAAACGCCCATAACATTTCGTAAAAAGGTTACAGATGGAAGTGCCAGGAACACAGATAGGCTTTACCGTAATAATGGCAACGGTACTTTTACCAATGTTTCAAAAGCTGCCGGAATTACAATTGAAGGCTGGGGCCATGCTGCCTGCATTACTGACATTAATAAGGACGGTTGGCCGGATATATACGTTGCAAATGATTTTGTGTCAAATGATCTTTGCTATATCAATAATAAGGATGGCACATTTACTGACCATGTTAAGGATTATTTTAAACATACCTCGTGGAATGCAATGGGAACGGATGCGGCAGACTTAAATAATGACGGGCTTGTGGATTTTGTTTCTCTTGAAATGTTGCCTGAAAGTAATCTTCGTAAAAAAAGAATGTTGAATGGTAATGAATATTACAATTATTCCGCCAGCGAGATTTTTGGTTACCAGCACCAATATGTTCGCAATATGTTCCAACTCAACAGTGGACCTACTCCTGAAGGACATCCAATATTTAATGATATTAGTTTTATGGCAGGGATGTATCAGACCGATTGGAGCTGGTGTCCTTTAATTGCGGATTTTGACAATGATGGATTAAAAGACCTGATTATCTCAAATGGCATACCGAGAGATGTTACCGACCTGGATTACATTGTAGATAATAATAACCTGCGGTATAATAATGGTAAAGGCGGAAAGAATGCAAATTTTCCACTTTCAATGGCAGACTCTCTTCCAATGGTAAGAATTTCAAATTATGCATTTAAAAACACCAATGGCTTGCAATTTGAAAATGTTACTAAAGCATGGGGAATTAACAAACCTTCTTTCTCAAATGGTGCAGCATATGCAGACCTTGACAATGACGGTGATCTTGATTTCGTTGTAAATAATATTGACGGTACTTCCTTTGTTTATGAAAATACACAACAAAATACTGAAGCGAAAAATAAAAATTCTTATCTAATAGTAAATTTCGAAGGGACGAAGGATAATATTGAAGGAATCGGTGCAACCCTCAATTTATATTATGGTGGTAAACAACAATATTACGAGCAACAACCTACCAGAGGGTATCTATCAACCGATGACCCAAGGGCACATTTTGGTTTGGGTGATCTTGCAAGGATAGATTCGTTGGTGGTAACATGGCCTGACGGCAACCAACAACTTATTTCAGGATTAAAAACGAATCAATCAATAACGGTAGCCTATAAAAATGCTACTAATATAAATAGTGATAAAAATATAGTCAAACAGCCGTATTTTATTAACACTGGCAATAGCTACGGAATAAATTATAAACCAAAAGAAAGCGATTTTGTTGATTACGATATACAGCCTACTATCCCCCATAAGTTAAGCCAATATGGACCTGGTATTGCTGTTGGTGATGTTGATAAAAATGGGTTTGATGATTTTTATATCGGTGGATCCTCCGGTCATCCGGGTGTATTTTTTATGCAGGACGCGAAGGGGCATTTTACATTAGATTCCACAAGGTTACTAAAAAAGGATGATCCTTTGTACGAAGATATGGGTGCAATCTTCTTTGATGCAAATAATGATAACAACCCTGATCTTTATCTTGTAAGCGGGAGTTATGAAATTCCTCCTAATCATCCTATCAGTAATGATCGATTATTTTTAAATGACGGTACCGGTCATTTTATTAAAAGCCAGGGCTTGCTTCCAGATGATTCTTCCAATGGTTCATGCGTAAGGGCAGCTGATTTTGACGGGGACGGTAAATTGGATTTGTTTGTTGGAGGCCGGGTGGTTTCCGGGGGATACCCTTCAAAACCGCGAAGTCTTCTTTTAAAAAATGAAGGAGGTAAATTTAAAGATGTAACTGATGAATATTGCCCTGAATTGAAGCATATAGGAATGGTTACAGATGCAATTTGGACAGATTTTGATAATGACGGGAAAGTAGACTTAATAGTTGTAGGTGAATGGATGCCTGTAACGTTTTTTAAAAATGAGGGACAGTCTTTCAAAATCGTAAAATCAGGAATTGGAGACCATATAGGTTGGTGGAACAGTATTGTCTCTGGTGATTTTGACAACGATGGCGACATGGATTACATAGTAGGCAACCTTGGACTTAATTCCAATTATATTGGGACATCAGAAAAGCCAATGACTTTGATTGCAAAAGATTTGGATTATAATGGGACTATAGATCCAATGGTATTCTGTTACATGTTAGGTCCGGATAGCATCTACAAACCATATCCTATGGCTACCAAAGATGACATGATAAAACAGGTGAGTGATTTGAAACAAAAATTTCCAACTTACAATGCTTATGGATACGCAACAATGAACGATATCTGGAGCGATGAAGACAAGCAAGATGCCTTAATCGTCCAGGCAAATGACATGCAATCGAGTTACATTCAAAACGAAGGGAATGGTCATTTCTCCATCAAACCTTTGCCTCTGGAAGTTCAGAAGGCTCCTGTTTATGGGATGAAAAGCATGGATGTCGATGGCGATGGTAATTTGGACGTATTGATGGTGGGAAACGATTATAGTATGGATCCTTATAGCGGAAGGCACGATGCATTTATGGGTCTGTGTCTTAAAGGAGATGGGACCGGAGCCTTTATTCCTATGACTCTTCAACAAAGTGGTTTTTTTGTAAACGGTGATGCCAAAGGGCTTTCAACAATACATACAGCAAAGAATGAAAATATTGTCGTGGCTACTCAAAACCAGGATAGCTTAATGGTTTACAGTAAAAATCCGGTATATAGAAAAGATATTTTGAAGTGGATACCGCTTAAGCCGGATGATTTTTACGCGGAAGTTACTTTCAAAGACGGGAGAAAAAGAAGGATTGAATTTTATTATGGCTCTACTTATTTATCTCAATCATCCCGGGTATTAGCTGTCCATAATAATTATAAAGAGATTACAATAACAAATTACCAGGGAATTAAAAGAAAAGTATTCTGATACAGACATTTCTTTTTGTTGTAATGTTCCCGCTCATACCACAGCTCAAATTTTAAAGATGTTAACTCTTGTTTATAGCCCCTAAAATATAGATTAAATGAAACAGAAAAAATTATTTCTCCTTCTTTCGTTCCTTTGTCTTGCATCCATTTTGCTTGCTCAAAAGTGGCAACCCAAGAAAGCTCCCTTAATGACGCGGTTTTCTGCAGATGTAAATCCTAATAAAGTTTTACCAGAATATCCCCGGCCTCAGATGGTTCGCAATAAATGGCTGAATCTTAACGGCCTTTGGCAGTACCAACCAGCTGACTCTGAAAGTGCGTCATTGCCAGATGGTAATTTGTCTTCCATGATCCTGGTACCTTTTCCTGTTGAGTCCGCTTTGTCAGGAGTAATGGAGCATCATGAGCGAATCTGGTATAAGAGGGATTTTGAAGTACCTAAAGACTGGAAGAGTGAAAGGGTGTTATTGCATTTTGGTGCAGTAGATTTTGAATCAGAGGTATTCATCAATGGAAAAAGCGTAGGAGTGCATAAAGGAGGTTACGATCCGTTTAGTTTTGATATAACGGATAAGCTTAGACGAAAAGGTCAACAGCAAATCATAGTTCGGGTTTTTGATCCTACAGATAAAGGTGGTTTCCCCAGAGGAAAGCAATCGTTGCAGCCACACGGCATTATGTATACTCCAACCACTGGTATTTGGCAAACGGTATGGTTGGAAGCGGTACCTCAAAAATATATCACAGATTACAAAATACTCCCTGATATTGATCATTCATTATTAAAAGTAATTGTAAAGACAAATGATGGAATAGATGGTTTGGCTTCAATAAGAGTAATGGATGGAAAGAAACCGGTAGCGACAAGATTGGGTAAAGTAAACGATGAAATTTTAATAAATATCCCACATGAAAAGCTTTGGTCTCCAGAACATCCATTCTTATACGACCTGCTCATTACTCTCAAAAAAGGTAAACAAGATATTGATTCTGTTTCAGGGTATTTTGGAATGCGTAAGATATCCATTGAAAATGAGAATGGGTATAAGAAGATGTTTCTAAATAATAAATTCCTCTTTGAAATTGGCCCTCTTGACCAGGGATTTTGGCCAGATGGAATTTATACGGCACCCACAGATCTGGCAATAAAAAATGATTTGGAAACTATGAAGAGGATGGGATTTAATATGGTGAGGAAACACATTAAAGTGGAACCATACCGTTGGTATTATTGGGCAGATAAACTGGGTCTTTTGGTTTGGCAGGATATGCCATCAGCCAATTCATACACAAGAAATACGCCTCCGGTTGATACCGTTGAATATGCATCCGAATTAAAGAGAATGGTGGAAACTCATTGGAACGAACCATGTATTATTATGTGGGATATTTTTAATGAGGCACAAGGACAGCACAATACAGTGGGCCTGGTAGATATGGTTAAGGCACTTGATTCAACAAGACTCGTTAACCAGGCAAGTGGGGGTGGTTTTTTTGATGCTGGAGATGTAAAAGATATTCATAGTTATCCGGCGCCTGCTTGTCCTTCTTCAACTACACAAGCTTTAGCCTGCGGCGAATATGGCGGGATTGGTTATGCGATAGAAAATCACACCTGGAATAAAGGCTGGGGATATTTAATGATACAGGACCAAAGAGAATATGATAGTCTGTACAAGCAGTTTTCCAATGATCTGAGGGTTTTTAAAACTATGAATGGGTTGAGTGCTGCAGTTTATACACAAATAACAGATGTAGAAACCGAACTAAATGGCTTAATGACTTATGATCGGGCGATTTTAAAAGGTAAGCTTTCAAGTATAAGACAATCAAACCTGGATGCGATTCAAAAAAAGTTATTTCTTCACTCTGTTCTTCCCACAAGTGAAATAGAAGGGAGACAATGGAAGTATACATTTGATAAGCCTGCTAACGGTTATTGGTATACGAAAAAGTTTGATGATTCGAATTGGGAGAAAGGGGAAGCTGGTTTTGGTACCAAAGAAACTCCTGGGGCTGTAGTTCGAACTGTTTGGGATACAAAGGATATTTGGTTAAGGCAAGAATTTTCGGGAGAGAACTTTTCAAAAGTAAATCGAAGCAAACTTGTTTTATATCTGCATCACGATGATGATTGCGAAGTTTATATTAACGGTGTAATGGCTGCAGAAATTAAGGGCCACACCTCCGGTTATACAATGATTCCTCTTTCTGAAGATGCAAAAAATGCCCTGCAATCCCACGATAAAAATGTTATTGCAATCCATTGCCATCAGCGGAAAGGAGGTCAATATATTGATGCTGGAATTTCAGTAATGAGTGAAAAGTAGAATTATTTTAATCAATGATTTATTTATGAAGGAAAAAATAGCCCGTAGATTTTCAGAGTTATTTCATGAGAAACCATTAATTGTTCGCTCTCCGGGTCGAATAAATGTAATAGGAGAACATACAGATTATAACGAAGGTTTTGTTCTTCCAGCTGCAATTGACAAGGCTGCTTACCTCGGTATTTCTTTACGGAATGATAATCAGATTCACCTGGTGGCTGATGATCTTAATAAAAAATATTCACTAACTCTCGAGGACCTGCAACCAGTCAAGGAAGTTAACTGGCCGAATTTTATTTTAGGAGCCGTGGCGCAATTTGTAAAAAAAGGAATCCCGTTGAAAGGCTTTAATGCTGTACTGATGAGCGATATACCAATAGGAGCAGGTATGTCTTCATCTGCAGCGATAGAATGCGCAACAACATTTGCCTTAAACGAATTATTTCAAGCTAACCTCGATAGGATAACCATGGTTAAAATGGCACAAAAAGCGGAACACGAGTATGCAGGCGTAATGTGCGGCATCATGGACCAATTTGCCTCTATGATGGGAAAGGAAGACTGTGTAATAAAGATGGATTGTCAAACTCTTGAGTATGACTACGTGCCATTTAAATTAAAGGGTGTCAAGATATTATTATTAAATACAAATGTCAAACACTCGCTTGCTTCTTCAGAATATAACATTCGACGTAAAGAATGCGAACAGGCTGTAGCCTGGATAAAAGAACATGAACCAAATGTTTCTTCATTAAGAAATGCAAATGAAGAAATGTTGAATAAATATGTTTTACCAAAAGACAGGATAATAGATATGAGAAGCCGGTTTATAGTTCAGGAGATTGACAGACTGCAAAAGGCATGTAAAGATTTACAAAGAGGAGATTTGAAGGCTTTGGGCCAACGGATGTTTGCTACCCACGAGGGATTGAGTAAAATGTATGGCGTGAGTTGCAAAGAATTGGATTTTCTAGTTGAATTTGCAAAGAACGATGAAGCTGTAATTGGAGCAAGAATGATGGGTGGCGGGTTTGGAGGTTGCACAATAAACCTTGTAAGAGAAGGTGCAGTTGATCAGTTACTTGAGTCTGTAATACCTGCGTATGAAAAATATTCAAGTTTGAAGTTGTCCCATTATATTGTATCACCAGGAAAGGGGACAGAAATTATTTAGTAATTGATATGAATGAGAAGGATTGAGAAGTTCTAGAATTTTTTGATAAATAATAAATCTATCTCAACTTTTTCGCTCGTTAACGATAATGTGAAGACCCTTATAGTGATATTATATACAAATTTCCTGTAATTGTTTTTCTACAGCAAGATCATATAAATCCTACAGAGCCTATATTTAAATCTGTTTAATATTGTATTGATTAGATTAATTCAATCGCTAAAATCCATCCTATCCATTGATTGAATTTTGCTAATTAAGAAACAAGGCTGACAGCAACGAAGGTTGTTGAAAAGCAAAAAAAGAAAAGGCCGCTGGTTGAGGCGGTTTTTTCTTTTAGGATCAGGGTGGACCTATTGACAATTAGTCTTCTTCAAACAGATATTCTTTTCCAGGTGTATTAAGAAGAATTTCTATTTCTGTTTCAATCAACTGTTGAATATCCCTCTTAATTTGGTAGTAGTTTTCCAAAACCATTTCCTGAGAAATTTTTTCAATCACTGGTAATTCTGAGAAGACTTCCGTTTCGGATTTCAGTTTTTCTTTATCATTAATAATTTCACAGTGAAAGGATTTGAGTTTTATTTTCTGATCCGGATCATCGGCCACCATTCCTACAAATTCTCCAGAGGATAATGAGGAAATTTTTGAAGCAGGAATGGCAAAATCCAGTTGCCCTGATTTACTTACTGAAGTGTCATTTCTGTTAATTGATACTGATTCTTTTACTTGTACAATTTT
>JBQCEG010000040.1:0-4082 GCA_051960475.1 Ginsengibacter sp. | reverse complement strand
CATTGTGCGCCGCCATTAATGCGGAAGCGGTAACGCCGGTTCCACAACTCAAAGTTTCGTCTTCAACTCCGCGTTCATAAGTGCGTACAAAGATGTGGTCATCATCAAGCGTCTGCACAAAATTTACATTGATCCCTTTTTCAGAAAACTCCCTGCTGTTGCGGATCTTACTTCCATCGGATACGACGTTCAAATCCTGTACATCACCAACGAATTTTACATAGTGTGGCGAACCAGTATCCAGCACATAATGATCCATTGAGAAATCAACGTCCGTTACATCGTTCATCTTCAGGCTGACTTCCTTATTCAGATCTATTTTAGCTTCATGCACACCATCTGTTGCCAAAAATTTGTACTCATTCTTTTTAATACCCATGTTGGAGGCAAACTGAACAATGCACCTGCCGCCATTACCGCACATCGAACCTTCGTTGCCATCAGCATTAAAATAGATCATTTCAAAATCAAAACCATCTTTGTTATTCAATAACATTAACCCGTCGGCGCCGATGCCAAAATGCCTGTCGCACATTTTTTTTATATGCTGCACAGTAAATTCATGCGATATTTTTTCCCTGTTGTCAATAAGGATAAAATCATTTCCTGCCCCTTGGTATTTATAAAATTTAATTTTCATTTTTTACAACTTTTCAGAAATTATTTGCAGCGCTTTTTCAATCAGATTATCTATCAATCCTAATGAATCATTACTGAAATTCTTGTGGATGCGGTTTGCAATGATGGCATTGAGTGAAAGACAGTGATGGTTTAACGCTTTGCCCAATCCGTAAATTGCAGAAGTTTCCATTTCAAAATTCGAGATACGGTGGTGCCCAAATTGAAAATCAGTAAGCTGGTCGATCAATTGGGGATGTGTGATCCCAATGCGGAGAATTCGTCCCTGAGGACCATAAAAGCCCGGACAGGTAACGGTTATGCCCTGGTGAAAGCCATCCACAAAATGTTTCAGCAAATGCATGGAAGCAGCAGAAATGTAAGGATCGCCAAAACCGGTGTGCAATTGAGTTTGAGTTTTGAAAGAATGGATCAGTTGCTTTTCTTCTTCATTTGATTCGTGCAGGTAAAAATTCATCAGGTTGTCCAATCCAAGACCGTGACTGCTGGCGACGAAACTGTCAACCGGAATATCCGCCTGCAAAGATCCGGAAGTGCCGATGCGGATAATATTTAATTGCGTCATTTCTTCTTTTACTGTCCGGCTGTGAAAATTAATATTCACCAGCGCATCCAGTTCGTTAAGCACGATATCAATATTATCAGGACCGATGCCTGTGCTGACTACTGAGATTCTTTTGTTGCCAATAAAACCTGTATGCGTGATGAATTCACGGTGTTTTCTTTGCACTTCGATCTTGTCAAAATGTTTGCTGATACTAGATACACGCGCCGGATCTCCAACGGTAATAATATTGGTAGCAAGTTCGTCTGGTTTCACATCAAGATGATAGATGGCGCCACGTTCATTTACAATCAATTCGGATTCAGCTATTCGCTGCATAATAACATTCGATTAATAATTAATGATACAAAAGTACTTCATTGGAAAGGAAAAATTTGTAACATGAAGTACTTCGGGATTTAGTTTAAATGGTTCATGTAAATTATGTTCCTATTAAATTTGTTCTAAACAAAAATTACCTATTTTTGTGCGCTTTCAAACAAAGGGTCCCGTGGCCGAGTGGTTAGGCAGAGCTCTGCAAAAGCTTCCACAGCGGTTCGAATCCGCTCGGGACCTCACTTCACAACTGCATTTTCTTTCCTTTCTTCATCTACTACTTTGTATTTTGCATTGATAAAAAACATTCCCGCAAATAGAATAAGTGCAGCTATTAATAAAGACCTGTTTATGTAGGGAACAGAAACGAAGCTCATATCGGCGATGCCCCGGATCATCAACAAAACTTCATTGATTATGATACCGGCAACAAAAATGATCACCCCGTTTTTCCGTGTTTTATTCAGTGGATAATAATCATGACGAATGATGTAAGCAAGTATAAAAATGGTAACGACGCCAAGCAAAACCAAATGGAGATATCCTATAATAATCGGCCTGAAACTATAAGAAAGATGGCTGAGTGATGGAATAGCCGAAGCGGCTTGCAATAGCAATTTAAGGGTGTAAGCAATCCCCGAAAGAAAGAATAGCGTTTGGGCAAAACGGCTTACACCGGCTTTCATTGCATTTAGTTTGGTTCTTGCTGATTGCACCATTATTCCCCATCCGATTAGTTGTGCAAATGCTGCAACGATCACCAGAATATAGACCCAAAAAGGAACCGGAATCCAAAGTGCAGAAAGCAGGTAAGCGGGAACGCAGGCGGCAGCAAACAAAGAAAAAACCGTTTTTATTTTTCGCGGTTCAACTCCATATTTCAATAATGCCTCAGAAAATAAACCCATGCAAGTAAAGAGAAACCATCCGTTGTATTGGAAGTGAAGAAAGAAATAAATGGCGGCCATAAAAAGTTCGGTATATGGCTTTTTTGTGATCATGATATAAGCCAGGACAAACGGGCCAATATAAGAAAGCACATTAAAGATCAGGGCGGTTTTCAAAAAAGGTTTTACAGGCGAGGCAGGAATATTTTTAAGACATTTCCAATAAGTAACCGCGAAGATCACTCCTGCAAAGACGGCTGTTGTTGAAAAAAATATAGATCCGGCCCAATATCCCTGGAAAGGAAAAGTAACTAACATTCCGTAAGCAGAAATTAGATTCGCCCAAAAGATCCACCTGAATTTACCAAAGTAATTTTTCCCTGTTTTGTCTGAAAGGTATTTAACCAAAATGGCCATCAGCACTTGTGTGATCCATCCTGAAAATGCAAAATGAGAGTGTGCGTTTAAAAGATATTTTTGGTTAATAAATGGAAGAGAATAAGCGATCTTATACCTCAAAGTACAGCCAAGAATGGCCACCAGCATAAGATTAAAAAAAGATACAGAAATCCAATTTCTTAACGAACGATCCATTTTTGAAGCAAAATAAAACCAGAAGATAAATTAATCGTATGACTCAAGTCATATTATCAATAATAAACTTTTCCTTTCTGTATCTGCAATCTTCCTACCACTTCCAACTGGCGTATGCTCCTGATGACTGTTTCTACCCGTAGCCCGGTCATATCCGCAATTTGCTGACGGGTAAGTTGAACCTGGTTGCATTTGTTGCAAAAATACTTTTTGTGGGTTTTATAATAACTCAGCAGGCTGCAAATTTTGTCGGTTGGTTTATTGCCTGCAAGGTCTTTAGAGATCAGGAAACGGAAACGTAAACGCTCTACCAACAATTTTGAAAATTGAGTTTGTATTTCCGGCTGTTCGCGAAGTAATTGTTGAAAAGTATCTTTTGGCAACCGAAGGACTACACTTCCGCTGTTGGCAAAAGCTGAAGCTGCGTATGGCTCGCCGTCAAACAAAGGAAATTCGCCAAAACATTCTCCCGGTTCAATCATATCGTGAACAAACTCTTTTCCATCTTCACCGATCTGGACCCAACGAACCGATCCTGAAAGTAACTGGTAATAATAATGACATTCTGTTCCTTCCAAAAAAATCATGTCATTTGTAGAATAACTCTTATACGTAGCACCTAATTCGAGCAGTTGATCTATATCTATCATTGTCTTTTCATTTTAGGATGTAAATAAAGAACATAAAATCCTTTCGGTCAGGATTTTGTACATGATCTCGCTCTTGTTGGCGCATGATTTGAATCATGCAACAATTATTAAACCAATTTAATGGTTGTAAAGTGGTGATCTACAATCAAATATACGTAAATTAGTGCTTGCTACAAAGGTGGTCATTTTTTAAATATGACTCTACGCATAAACTGAAAATGAGCGCGCCAATAATTTTGTATTCTAAAATCTAAAAAAAATAAAGTGTTATGAAAAAGGTAATCTATCTCAGCTTGTTTGCGCTGTTGTTCGTTAGTTGTAACAATTCAGGATCAGGCAATGACCAAAATGATCAATCCTCAGTAGAAGCCACCACACCGGAAGCAGGAAGCGATACAGCGAGTAGCGAAACTGCAAACGGAAATCCTTCTT
>JBQCEG010000039.1:0-22628 GCA_051960475.1 Ginsengibacter sp. | reverse complement strand
CAATTTGTGGGTCAAATGCTGCATTGCGGTCTCGCGGAGTAGATAGGTCAAAGCTGCCTTCTGCCGTCTTTAATTCTTTGCTGCTATGCCCGTTTTTCCGATTGCCTTTTAGTCGTTGTTCCTCATCGAGGTGTTCTTCCATCTCCGCTTGTAAGGCGGCTTCTAAAACATCCTTCAGCAAAGGCGCAAAGGCTCCTCCCTTACCAAATAAACTTTTGCCCGAGCGAAATTGCTCCAGGGTCTTTTTCTTTAATGCTTCATAATCGAAGGCTTCTTTTTTCTTTTCCATAAAAAAACTGTGTTTTAAAGTTCTGAAATCATTTTTGAACTTTGACACAGTTTATTTTACAGCCTTTCAAAAAAGTGAAGCTGAGAAATGGATTGAAGAATAACAAAGAGTTTTTATAGTTGAATGGGATGTAAATTAGTGTTATATTTACTGAAGCCAAACTGCAACTCATCTAATGAAATTATTTTATTTCTTTGTGGCTGTACTTTTTGCTTCAGCTTCATTGGCCCAAACCAATCCCCAGGAAAAGTTGGATTCTTTTTCTGCTCAATTTGTAACCTCCATCCGTTCCCACGAGCGACAACGTATTATAATGACAACGGATAAATCTGTCTACATTGATGGAGATGCCATTTGGTTTAAAGCTTTTTTAATAAACAGCATTTCAGGAAAAATAAATAATGACAGCCGTTTTCTTTATGTTGATTTGGTGAATGATAAAGATTCGGTGATCAAAACTGTTATACTCGATGCGGCCAATAAACAGACTGATTCAAAATTGCTTCTTCCATCAACACTTCCTTCCGGGCAATATTGGCTTCGTGGCTTTACAAGGCAAATACTGGAAACGGACAGTAACAATATTTGTGTTAAACCTGTTTATGTAATTAATGAGAATGATCATGCTGTGATAAAAAGAATAATAACTCCTGCTTCAAAACCAGACACAATTTTGCAGGTAAAATTTTATCCGGAAGGAGGCAATATTATTACGGGCGCAAGTTCAACGGTTGCTGTAAGAATTACCGATTCAAATGGGCAGCCGGTGCAGCTTAAAGGATTAATAAGAGACAATTATGATGCGGTAATGGGAGGCTTTACTACCGACAATTTTGGCCTGGGTAAATTCAGTTTTGAAGCCTCGGGGCACCGCCAATACCGGGCAGTAATAACATACGATGGCATACAAAAGGATTACCCATTACCTGCTTTTGATTTTTTTAAAGGTCAACTTTCAATTACGAAAGCGTCTCCAAATTATATGGTCAGGGTGTTGTTAGGCGATTCAATTTTTAGGAAAAATGCTCAAAGTTTTTTGGTGGCTATTGCAAAAGACAAAATGGTATTTGCAAGCATCGGTTCAGGAATTTACCTGGTACCTGTTCCTGAAAGTAAACTTCCAGATGGAATTGTAACTTTTTATTTGTTTGACAAGAACTTTCGTTTGTTGAGCGAAAGAAGTATTTATGTTGAAAACAACAATTTTAATGTTGCCCTTTCTACAGATAAAAATCATTATACTTCTCATGAAAGAGCCTTACTTAATTTATCTGTAACCGACAGTGCAGAGAAGCCTATTCCATCCTTAGTTGCTGTTTCAGTTTTTGATTCTACATTTTCCAATCCTGATCCGTGCACACAATTTCCATCAGAATATTCAGATAAGACGATAGACAATATTTTTCTTGCATCAGATAATTGTCTTTCAGACCAGCAAAAGGACTTGTTGCTGATGATGAAGGAAAGCAATTATGAATCACTTTCTCAAATGAAAGAAAGCACACCTTTGATGGATAAGGACAGTGTACTTTATTTAAAAGGAGTTGTTTTAAATGACCACAAAGAACCACAAGCGCAAAAGGTTGTTACCCTGATTTCAAATTCTGGTAGCGGGATTTATGAAACTGACACAACAGATAACCACGGGCGTTTTAGATTTCCAACAGACAGTTATGCGGACAGCACTCAATTTGGTTTGCAAATAAGAAACATGAAAGGAAAACCGGACAAAGGAACGATCATTCTTGATCCAATCGTTTTTCCTAAGGTTAAGACAGCCGGTATGCTCAAAGAAGAAATTGTTCTGAACAATAGGAAATTGAGGCAATATATTTTGAGGTATTATATTCCTGACACAACAGATAAACATGTTTTGCCTGCTGTTTATGTAAAAGATAAAAACACGGGCGATTACGATGAATCAAAAAGGGTAAGTTCAACTTCTGTTATTCTTACCTCAAAACAAATAAATGAAAGAAATGGAGTCGCAAATGCAGTACTGAATGTTGGTGGCCTTCATCTTTTAAACGGATATCTTGTAGTAAATGGGTTGACGGAAATTAATAAGGCTCCTGATGCGGGTTCAGAACCAATGATATTATTAAACGGCGTTCCTATTGTTCCTTCTGCCGATATAGTTGAAACGAGTCCGGACCTTGCATATTTAAATAGCTTCGATCCAAACAGTATTGATTTTATTGAGATCATAAAAGGATCTGAAGGAGCAAGGTACGGTCTGAGAGGTGGTAATGGAGTGATACTGATTAACACTTTAAACAAGTTGAGGGACGTGACTTCAAAAGGCAACGGGCTTTTCAGGTTTTATGTACAGGGAATTGCAAAGCCGGGGCTATTCCCTTTTTTCAATTATGATCAAAATGATCAAAAGCCAACAACATTTGTTGAGGATCGACCCACGCTTTATTGGAATGGTAATTTCTTCACTGACAAAAAGGGAAACGATATTTCCTTTTATACAAGCAATATTCCTTCTATATACAAAGTAAGCGTAACCGGCATCACCGTCGATGGTGATTTTATTTATAAGACAATAACTTTTAAAAATAAGTAGGTACCGGTGGAACACAATCAATTTTCAGATCGTTATTCAGATTGTATCATTATCAGTAAAGTATAAATCAAATTACGTCTACCATGAATACCATTGGTTTTTTTGAAATCCAATCTTCAAATCCGGAAAGGGAAATTGGTTTTTATGAAGCAGTTTTCGGTTGGAAGTTTATCCGACAGGAATCTGTTCCGATAGAATATTACCTCATAGAAACTCCGACGATAAATGGCGGTCTTCTAAAAAGACCGGCTGATGTTCCTCCAACTGAAAGTGGCACCAATGCTTATGTTTGTTCAATCCAGGTAGCTGATTTTGATAAAATAAGCGATGAAATTATGCGGCATGGCGGCCAGGTGGCAATGCCCAAATTTGCGATTCCCAAACGCTGCTGGCAAGGTTATTTTACCGATCCTGATAATAATACTTTCGGTGTTTTTGAAGTAGATGAAAATGCCGGGTAAATTCAAAAAATAATTTCTGTTTTTTTATTTATTTACTATTGCAACCTGTACGAAAAAAAATTAAAAAAACGGCTGAACCAGAAAATACAGCCGTTTCTTTAGTAATGAATTTTAATCTTCGAAATGGTAAAAAAGTGAAAACATTCCCTGGTATTTAAACTCAGAATTATTTCCCAACGGTTGGCGAACGCCTAAAGCAAATATCCATGGTTTATGAGGTCTTGGTTGAAATTTAATCCCTTCAGCAATATCAAAATTTCTTTCTCTTGCCGTGCTGTGGCCAATCTCAGTTGAGTTGCCTCCTTCTAGAAGCAATTGCCAACGCGGATCCAAATGATACAATGCAGTTAACCGTGTTTCAAGTCCTGGCTGAAGATCTTCCTCCGGTAATTGATGAGCAGGAATATCAAAAGTAAAATAGGCAGTCCATTCCCATTTTCGCCACATGATTCCGCCGTTAAAGAATGGATCAATGGAAAGGATATGATCGCTGCCAATTCCTTTGACATCGCTTCCGGTTGGGAATCCAAAACTTACTCCATAACCGATCAATGCCTGGTGTTTGGCAAAAGCGAAATTGGCAAACTTAAGCGCCAGTTCAACATCCTCAAGATGCGAAATGGAGGAAGTACCTTTAGGTTTAAGTACAGTATAAGGAACATCCAAATGAATGCTGAAAGCCTGAACAGGAGCATATTCTGCTTCAAAATCAAAGCCATGCGATGACATGGAATCATCCTCCTTTGTATTTTCGTAGTTAAATCGAAATTTTGTGTCCGGACTGATTGATTCAGTAAAGATCGGATGCGAGAATTCAAGGTGGTCTTCATGTGAATGTTCTTTGTGCTGTGCAAATGCAGGTGAATAACCTAAGGATAAAGTAATTAAAAACAGGATCACTGTATAAAGTGAAAATCTCATCAGTTGTGATTTTTTTAAATGAATAATAAGCAGTACAACAGGTTCTAACGTCGCACCGCTGAAAATGAATTTTAATAATTCACGATTTGATCAAAAACTTAAAATGAAATCAGCAGCCGACTTGGGGAGGACGAAAAATATTTTTTGAGAGATGAAAAGAATAGAAGTTCCGGTAAAAACCTGTAGCCTTTTCCTCAATAATTATTGGGCATTCAAAAGAAATATAATTTTCTTGTTCAGTAAATTCCGGAAATTTTATGTCGCGCAGTGAAAGGTTTTGTGGATGTTTTTGATTGCCATCAAATACGTTATTAAGCTCTTTATGCAGGTAACATTTTCCGTTACAATGCATCCAGGGTTTTGCGCGGTTGACACATTCGTTCTTTACAATAAAATCATAATTGACATGATAAAGGATAACAGGAACCAATGGCTGGAAGATAATAACCAGGCACAATATGATTAAAAATATGTTCCCAAACTTCCGAAACATCTAACCTCTCTAATTTTCTGCAAAGGAATAACATTCCCGTGTATTTACCATGACATTTCTGCCAAGATTTTTTTCGAGTATCCGTAACTGTTATATAATTTCTTCAAAGTAAATAATTACATTAGCAACGCTATTTAAAATATGCTCATGAAAAAGAAAATTTCTTTCATTCCACTCTTTGCTATTTGTTTTTGCCCTCAATTATTTGCTCAAAAAAGTTATTCTCCACGCGACAAACATATAAGTTATGAAGGCAGAATTGCTTACACGCCTATTGCAGCAGAATTGATGTGGCCGGGTACTTCAATCACAGTAAGATTTAAAGGAACAGGGATCAGTGGTGAATTTAAAGACCAGGATACTTCCAACTATTACAATGTGATTATTGATAATGACAGCATGTACACATTACAATTTGATACTACGCAAAAATTGGTGCCACTTGTTTCCGGTTTGCCTCGGGGTAAACATACGTTGGAACTTTTTAAAAGGACGGAGTGGGATAAAGGAAAAACCTGGTTTTATGGCTTCAAAACAAATAGCAAAACCAAACTGGTTGAGGCACCCAAAAAACCAAAAAAAAAGATTGAATTTTTTGGCAACTCAATAAGTTGTGGATATGCAATTAATGATATGGTTCATGATTCACCATTAGGTTATTATGAAAATAATTATGATGCCTACCCGGCGATCACAGCAAGGCATTTTAATGCCCAATATCATTGCACGGCCAAAAGTGGAATTGGCATTATGGTTAGCTGGTTTCCTTTGATAATGCCTGAAATGTACAACAGGCTTGATCCAACCGATTCCACGAGCCGCTGGGATTTTTCCAAATATACTCCTGATGTAGTTGTGATCAATCTTCTTCAAAATGATTCGTGGATAGTGAAAATGCCGGATAATGAACAATTCAAAAAAAGATTTGGAAGCACACCTCCTGGTGAAGACCAAATTATAAATGCCTATAAAAGTTTTGTGCAAACAATAAGGTCAACTTATCCAGAAGCGAGTATCATTTGCATGCTTGGAAGTATGGATATTACCAAAGAAGGTTCGCCGTGGCCTGGTTATGTGAAAAAAGCGGTGGCTGAAATTAATGATCCCAAAATATTTGCTTACATCGTGCCTTATAAAAACACGCCAGGGCATCCAAAGGTGAAAGAACAAAAACAATTGGCCGATGGACTGATCTCATTTATAAATGATCATGTAAAATGGTGAAAATCCATTAACAGTAAACAAACAAAAAAGGAATTTTTAATTCGGTCAATCGCTACAGGAAATTCTGATCAGATATTTTATGCGTTTCTTCCTGGCTGGCATATTCATCAATCGGTTCAGGCAGAATCTTAACTTTCGATTTTTGTAAAGAAATAACCGAAGATGCTGAATAAAGCCCAATACCATCACCTGAGAATGCATAATCCATTAAGGTAAGCTTTACTTCTCCATCAATTGAAAGTTCGATGTAATTCCCATAGTGGATCAACCTGAAGTTGAAGGTGTTTTCTTCGTTCATTTTGAAGACGCCCATCTGCAATTCATTAAAAATAAAATTCTGCCTTACGTCAAGAGGATTAAAGCCCCATGCACGGATTTGAAGCAAGCCGTTCTGCACATCAAAAGAAATGAAATAACCATTACCTTCTTCGTCTATATCACTTACGAGGCCTAGCTTTCCCATTCCTTCTACTGTTAGCACGCCTTCCCAAATAAAACTGGTTGACGGCTTTTGAAATGCAAAAATTTCATAGCCGCTCCTTGAAGAGCAAGTCCACTTGTCCACTTCAATTGCCGAGGTAGCAGAAGGATTTGCAAGGATTTGTTTTACTTCCCCAAATTCATATTGTTCAAGGATCTTTGTTACCTGCTGATCCCAGCGGTAATAACTTTTTAATACTAACCTCCCTGTCTTGTCCGCATCCAGTTCTTTGGGAGGAGGAAGAACGCGCAAGGCATCAATTCTTCCATAAGCATAAAAGAAGTTATACAGCAATATATGGTCTCCGTCTTTTACAATCCTGGCAGCGTAATTTCCCCGGGGCAATAAAACGTCTGCATGAAAGGAATGATATTCTCCCAAAAATTCTGAAGAAAACCAATAACGGATTTTTATGTCTTCTCTTATTGAACCTATGATGTAAAATCTGCCTTTCAATAAAAAGATACAAGGACATTCAATGTCATCATAAACCATCGGGTAGAGGAGGGGAGGCATCAGTTCAACAACGTCGTTTGTAATTTTAACCATGCCCACACATCCACGTCGTGAAACCGGACCGGTAATACTGCGGGCGCACAATAGCAGGTGAACTTCATTGTTGTATTCAAAACGATAAGGATCACGAAAGCTTAACCATTTGCGTGGATTGTTGTGTTCTGTTTCGTAATAAATTCCTTTTGGAGCAATTGGATAAATATCCTTCTTATTTTTTTTCCAGTCAATAAGATCATCAGATTGTGCAAAGCCTATACGTGAAATCACACCCCGGTCTCTTCTCTGAAGACCGGTATAATACATTTCGAACTTTCCATTCACTTCTACCACGTCCATCGTCCATAGCATATCATCGTCCCATTCGCCGGGATTGCCCACGAACAGAGCGTTCTTAACTCTTTTCCATGAAATGCCATCTTTAGAAACAGCATGAGCAATGTAATCGTGATTTGGAATAATAAGATGAAATAAATGGTAAACGCCTTTGTGAATGATAACAGTAATGTCGCCGATTTCCCAGTCACTAAATCCTGATCCAGAATACATAATATATAATACGGTTTGGGTAAAACTACAAAATCCTTGCCATTGACTTTAGAGATTGCAGTTTAAAATGCTTTGAATAAATAAAGGAAACTCAATGCAGCAAAAGAAACTTTTTACATTTTCAGGCAGCAAAAAAATTTTGAAATTGATTGATTATTTTGATTTGGCTATTTTTACAAATATCAGATAATGTGAATAATGACAATGATGAATGGATATTACATACAACTCTTCAGTCCCCATGGGCTAATCAGGTTTAAAGATCCTGAAATAGGCCGCGACAAAGACACCGGCGGCCAGGTTAAATATATTCTTGAACTCTTACAAAATTTATCAGAACATCCCAAGGTCAGAAAAGTAGATCTCTTCACACGCAGGATTATTGACCGAAGAGTTTCTTCAGCCTATGAAAAGGAAATAGAAACAGTGAATGAAAAAGCGCGAATCATCCGCGTTACCTGTGGTGGAAATGCTTACCGTCCCAAGGAATCATTGTGGGATCACCTGGATGAATTTATCGACAAAACGATCAGGTTTATTGAGAAAGAAGATGATTTTCCGGATGTAGCGCACGGGCATTATGCAGATGGAAATTATCTTGCCGGCCAGATAAGTGAAGTTTTCGGAATTCCCTTTATTGCTACTGGTCATTCTCTTGGCCGTAATAAGAAAAATATTTTGTTGCAGGAAGGGATGTCACCGGAAAAGATCAACGAGAAGTTTAATATGGACCGGAGGATTGCAGCAGAAGAAGCGACCATTAAAAATGCAGATGTCATTATCGTAAGTACCCAGCACGAAATTGACACCCAATATGGATTTTATAATACTGAGAAAAATGGAAAATTTGTGGTAATCCCCCCGGGCGTAAACACTGATCTGTTTTATCCTTTTTATCGTTTTGATATGCCGGGTTTTCAAATGACGATAGAGCAGGAGCAAGCCCTTTATCGTGTGAATTCAGATATCGAGCGCTTTCTGTTCAATCCACAAAAACCATTGATCCTTTCGATCGGCCGGGCAGACAAGCGAAAGAACTTTGAAAGAATTATTCAATCTTTTGGGCAGGATCCTGAACTACAGGCCATGGCCAATCTTGCCATTTTTGCCGGAGTCAGAAAAGACATTACAAAAATGCCGTCTGATGAGCAGGACATCCTTACCAATTTATTGTTACTTCTTGATAAGTATGATCTGTACGGCAAGATGGCTATTCCGAAAAAAAATGATCCGAAACTTGAAGTGCCGGAAATTTATCGTGTAGCCGCACGGACAAAAGGTGTTTTTGTAAATGCAACACCGGGTGAGAATTTTGGACTAACGATCGTTGAAGCTGCTGCCTGCGGGCTTCCGGTAGTTGCTTCTCCCACCGGCGGCCCAAAAGAAATTTTGGAACATTGCAATAACGGCTTGTTGGTAGATGTTGAAGATCCGGCAGAAATTGCTAACGCTCTTAAAAAGATCATTGCCGACCAAAAATTATGGGAAAAATATTCCGCCAATGGAATTATTGCAACCAATCAACTTTATTCCTGGACAGCGCATTCGAATAAATATATAGAGATCATTGATGAATTAAAGCAACCGAAAAAATCAACAGAATCAAATTATTCGCAAAAAACTGCGTATGGAAAAAAGTTGGTAAAGGCAGATCTGTTCATAATTTCTGATCTTGACGGAACCCTCGTTGATGAGGAAAAAACCGATGGATTGCCTGAATTAAAACAATGGATTGAACAGCATAATGGAAATGTAGTCTTTGGTGTTGCGAGCGGCAGAAACAGGGAAATTACTGCCGAAGCATTTAAGAAATATGATCTTCCTGATCCAGATATTTTAATTTGTTCGGCTGGCTCTGAAGTATATTATACCGACAAATTTATTGTAGACAATGGCTTTGAAAGCCATATAGATTACCAGTGGAAAAGAGATGAACTGGAAAAAGCGTTGGCAAAATATCCTGGTATCTGGCTCCAGGAACCAGCTGCCCAACGAAGGTTCAAATTGAGTTATTATGTAAATGAAAATTTTAATGAAGACGATTTAGCTAATATTTACAAACTTCTTGACGATCATAAATTGAGGGCAAAAGTTTTATTGACAGAAAATGTTTACCTCGATTTTTTACCTTTCAGGGCGAGCAAAGGAAGCGCGATCCGCTATCTAAGTTATAAATGGAAATTACCACTTGAAAATTTTATTACGGCAGGTAACAGCGGCAACGATATCGATATGCTGAAGGGAAAAGCAAAAGGAATAGTCGTTTCGAACTACAGTCCTGAACTGGAACCTCTGAAAAAAAATAAATTGATCTACTTCAGTAAACAAGCGCTTTCAAAAGGAGTTTTGGAGGGAATTAAGTATCATATTTCGTCGATGGATATTGATATCGAAGCATAGTAAACCAACAAAACACAATATTATTTTTTCTGAATTTTTCTTGCGGGAAGTAATTTTTCTTGCAGGAGAAATTGTGCATTTAGTGTTGATAAAATGTGCTTTTCAAAACTTGCATTATCCACCAATTCATTTTACTTTTAACGGCAAATCCCAACGTCCCTTAATAAAAAACTGCTTGTCTTTCTAACCAATTCTTATTGTTACCAAATAAATGTTGTTTGTTATGAAAAAACTTTCTGTAATAATTTTTTTGGCGTTAATCCCCGCCATCTTTCTCTTATCAAAATGCAACACCGGAAGCACTTCAGAATCAACTTCTTCTGATAAGGACACAATAGCTGCTTCTGCAACCCCAAATTATGGAGGTTTTAACTCCGCGGAAGAATGGGGAGGGCATCTTGTTACAATCATTGGTTGTAGTGACTGCCACACGCCTAAAAAGATGACACCTTCTGGTCCGGTACCTGACGAAAGCCTTGCACTTTCCGGTCATCCGGCAAATATGCCAATAGTTGCAGTTGATCGCAAGGCAATGGAAAAAATGGGTGCTTTCGCTTCCAACGATCTTACCGCATGGGTTGGTCCTTGGGGTGTTTCTTATGCTGCAAATATTACTTCAGACAGTACAACAGGTATTGGCAATTGGAGCTTCGAACAATTTGAAACCTGCATGCGCAAAGGAAAATTTATGGGGTTGGAAAAAGCGCGCGACCTTCTGCCTCCGATGCCGTGGCAAGGTTTTCAAAATATGACGGATGGCGAAATGCGCGCAATTTTTGCTTATTTAAAGTCAACAAAACCTATTCGAAATGTTGTGCCGCAGGCCGATCCACCATTGCTTGCACAAAATCATTAAACGAAAGACCAAATCCCTAAGTCGTCAATGCAGCCGGGTTTCCCGGCTGTTTTTTTTACGGTATTTTACTTTCTATTCCCTTCTGAACATATTCAACATCGATAAGGTTTCAGTGATCATCTTTGCATTGTATTCCATCGCTAGTTGTTTGTGATTCACTGCGTCAACAATGGTTCCGACAAAGCAAAGACCGGCGGTAAAAAAATACAAAATGCCCATACCAATATTCCCGATCAAAAAACGCTGAATACCAGCAACGCCAACGAGCCCCAACAGGCAAAGAATCAAAATCAATTGCGGATCTTTTCTTTTTGAACGGTAAATAATGCAAAACTGCTCCAACTGTTCATTGCTAAATCCATTTGTTCTGGAGTTGATCGTAAGCAGTTCTTCCGGGGTAGCATCGTATAAGTATTTTAAGATAATTGGATTTACTGTGTTATAAGTATTGCCCATTTCCATAATTGATCTTTTTTAAATGTGAAAATATGTGAAGTGAAGAGAGTTTATAAATCCTGGTTCCAATTATTATAAGGGCAAACAACCCAAGCGGATGGCACTCAAATGAAGCCTTAAAGTTTCCCCTGAATAAATAACTGATTGAATGGCCTAAACCGCAACCCGGACAAAATTTAAACCCGATAAATTTTAAAGGACAAAGTGAATAATGCGGATCTGTTGTCGGATCCATGAATGCAAGCAAAGTCAACGCTAAAATCCAGGCAGTTAATTCAAAATATTTTCTGAAATAATTCATTCCGAAAATTTGTAATAAAGTTAATGATTCCCTTTTACATTCTTTTTTTGTACAGCGTCAATTGATTTGGATAAAATCCGGTTTTTTCACAAATTGGTTGTTGTATTTAAAAATAAGATTTGTAGATAAAGAAAATCTGAAACGCTCGTTGTAAAAATTCTTTTGGGGAAAATAATATGTTCTCAATTCAATGGTTCCAAAGATCAGGCTTTCGTTTCTTGTCCTGATGCCACCACCAATAGAACTTAATACTTTTGTTTGGTAACTGTAAGGAGAGAATATACTAACGTCGGTAAATACAAAAGGCGCAAAGCGAAATGCAACTAAAGACCATGGACTGAAAAATTCCGATTCTACTTTACCGGTTGACCGTAATGCACCGCCAACCCTTTCGTTGTTGATTATCTCATTTCCATATTCAGGTAAACCAAACTGGCTGTTAGCAAATAAAGGCTGGTTAAAAACCGTGTTGACTTGTTGAGCCAGGTCAAAGTTTAAAAAGAAACGCTGCTTCCACTTTTTACCAACGGATTTTAAATGATCAAAATAAAATAAGCTTCCCATAAAGTTTAGATCTTCAATTGCAGAGGCGCGTAAATATCCTTCTGCAGCAATTTTGTAGCTGATATAATTTTCCTGCTTGTTGAAATGGTATTTTTCAAAATCAAAGCCAATGAATGGCCGTTTTGCATTTTGTCTTTCTGTGTAGCCGGCGGTAAGCGTCAATAATAAACCTTCGGGGATATCCTCATTTCTTCCAAAACCGTAGATATATTTCGTTTTATAAAAGTTTTGACGGTAAAAAGTTACTGATGCCAAAGCAGCATTGATAGTTGGATATTTCCAGTCGTACACTGATTCATATTTCCCTGGAACATCAAGAAATTTTTGGTCAAGGTAGCGAACGCCAATCAGCTTTCTTAATTTGGTCGCTTCTTCTTCTTCAGAATAATCTTCGGCGCCTACGTTATACCCCGCCCATGCTTCAATATTGTAATAACGGTAATGCACATCCGATAAATAAACGGAATCCTTGTTGTATAAATTAGTTGTTGCATGATAAGCAGCAGAAAGCTCATACGTCCAAGACATGTAGCGGTTTACAAGAGGTTTGTGTAAGTCGATATAATAATTATTGTCTTCCTTAACTCCGGTGATCGCAGGATAAAAACTTTGGTAACCAATTTTGGCATCCATAAAAGTACCGCCAACATTCCTGCTGTTGTATTCACCTCCGAAAGCAAAATCATTTTTGCGCTTGTCATCATAAAGTGTATAAGCAATTGCCGCGTTTCCGCTTCCGGCAAAATTGTCCTCCCTGAATTCGATGCTCGACTGTTTTAAACCCAGTGAATTGATAGCTCCACCAAGGGAGAAAACGTCTTTCACTTCTACAAATACATCTACCGAATCACTACCCGGGGCCGTGCGGGTTACAAAAAATTGTGCATCCTGCAGGTAAAGCAATTGACGGAGAAACCTTTCATTATCTGCCATTAAATAAGGTCTGAGTGAATCCCCTTCTTTAAAGAACAAATTCTTTTTAACAACTCTTGTTTTTGTAATGTGATGAAGATCGTTAGCCAGTTTCGTTAAACTGTTAATCAATCTCCGGGAAGTATCGCCGATCGAAAACCCAAAAGGAATTCTTTCGATAACAATGTTCCTGATGATAAGCCCTTCGAAGGGAACAAATGCCGCCTCATTCGTTTTTAATTGGGCAGCATAATCTATTTCAGTAGAATCTTTCTTAAAATTACTGATCACTTTGCCCAGAAACGTTTGTCCTCCTTTCGCTGTATCTCTTTGTGCAAAAGTTTTTGAAACTGTACACGACAGGCCAGTCAAAAGAACCACAGTAAACAAATATTTTAGGAGAAATTTCATTCTGTAATTAGCCTTGAATAATCAGAAAGAAGTTGATTTTGTGCACATGATGAACAGTAAAACGAATTGTAATTTAAGCGTTTTACAATAATTGAAATAAGAAAAATGAGAAGGAGATTAAGGAGTTTGAAAATCCCTTTTTCTAACAGAAAATATTAAACAAAATTTGATTTTATTTTTTCAATAAAATCCTGTTCGATCATTTTTTTTGCCATCAGGATCATATTGTTGAAGGCTCCTGCGGTTGAAATTCCATGGCCGATAATCACCGGTTTGTTGACACCCAAAACAGGCACACCGCCATAGATTTCAAAATTAAACCGGTTAAAATATTCATCATCAATCTTTCTTTTTTGAACTATGTCATAAATAGATTCAGCAAATTTCAGGAGAATATTTCCTGTATATCCATCGCAAACATATACTTCTGCTTTATCCATCATCAAATCCCTTCCTTCAACATTACCAATAAAATTGATTTGCTTGTTGTCCTTCATTAAAGGGTAGGAGCCCTGGCATAAAATGTTTCCTTTTGTTTCCTCTTCACCCACATTAATGAGCGCGACCCGCGGATTCTCAAAACTTAAAATGTAGCGTGCAAACAAGGATCCAAGCAAAGCGAATTGCGATAAATTTTCGGGCTTACAATCCGAATTAAGACCGACATCAACAAGCAAAGAAGTTTTGCCATCTTCGCGTGGAATATAAGCGCCAATTGCCGGCCTTGCGACGCCTGCAATAGCTTTAATGCTGTATAAAGCGCCAACCATCATCGCGCCGGTATTTCCTGCACTGATGAAGGCATCAGTTGCACCTGTTGACAAAAGATGGAAGCCGATTGAAATAGAGGACTGCTGTTTTTCTTTAAGCGCTTTTGTAGGATGTTCGTGCATTCCGATCACTTCAGCTGCATGGACCAGCGTTATGTTTTCTGTGTTTACCTGGTTTTCAGAAAGCAAAGGGCCAAGCTTTTTTTGATCGCCGATCAGCGTAAGATGAACATCGGTTCCACTGTTTTCTGTTAAAAATTTTTTTACTCCTTTAATGGCTTCTTGCGGAGCATAATCTCCTCCCATCATATCCAGGGCTATATTCATATCACTATTGTCTTACAAATCAGGTAAATAATCTTAATCGCTCAAAGTTTCAAAAAAAAATCCAAAAACAAAGTTGAAGATAAATAAACTTTGTTTTTGGATTATACAATAATCTTTAGAAAGCAGGTTAGCCTACCTTAGTTGGCGCCTTTTCAGCAACTACTTTTCCTTTGTAATATAATTTGCCTTCGCTGGTATGTGCACGATGGCGTACGTGAGTTTCTCTAGTTGTAGGATCAACGCTTAGTGTGGGCGCAACCGCTTTATAATGTGTTCTTCTTTTCGCACTTCTTTGTTGACTGTGCCTGCGCTTTGGATTTGGCATAACCGTAGATTAAATTGATTAATTAATATTCTTCTTAAATTTTTCTAATCCCTTTTGTAAAGGATGATTGTTTTCAACTGCTGCCGATTGCATTTTTTTCAGCATCGCCAAAACTTCTTTGTTGCATTGCAGGCCTCCCATCTCTTCTTCTTTGCACATCCGCTGGTTGGGAATACTCAACAAAACAAATTCATAGATCCAATCTGCCAGGTGAAGATGGCTTTCTGTCCGGGAAATGTAAAACACATCTGCATCTTCTTCTGTCTGGTTCATTTCTTCAGGATTGTCAACCTGCTTTACTACAAGTTTGAATTCATCCCAAAGATCCATTGGTAAAGTGTTTCCGCAACGGTCACAAATTACATTTACACTTCCACCGATCTCAAAATTCAACATCATAAAAGATGTGTTTTTCTCGAGTGTCAGCTTTATCGTTGCGTGACAATTGCTGAAATCTGTTTCCTTATAATTGGCAAAGAACTTATCATCCACTTCGTAATTGAACTCGTGGAGCCCAGGTTTTAATCCTACAAATGCAATATCAAATTCACGCCTGTTTCCCATAACTCAATATTAAAGGGCTGCAAAAGTAATGAATTTAATTAGTTTTTAAGGAAAAACACAATCGTTTTTTAAAATATTTTGTTAATCGAAACAGAAGATAAGCAAAGCTAAAATCAAAAGCCCATTGAAAATCCTAACTTTATTTTATTATATTTTTTTATGGAAAACTATCGCCTGGACAAAACAGCTTTCCAAATGTATCATACAAAAGAGGAAAGAAACAATTATAATTATTGGAAGTCTCAAAGTCTGGAAGAAAGACTGAGTGCCGCCAATTATTTAAATAGCGTTGCTTATAATTTTCCTGTAAATAATCCTCCTCGATTGGACAAAAAGTATTTTAAATCGAGAACGAGATAATAATGCAAAATATATTTAATAAAGATTTCCAGGAGTTTATAGAAGTGCTTAATAAATTTTTATGAGTGGGGGGACGTATCTAAAAGAAAATAAGAAAAAATGGATTGTTGCTATAATATTGATTGTAACTATAAAAATTTTTACATCAAACCCTAACTGGGTTGAACAATTTTATTCCACCCGGCTCTACCTTTATTTTTCGCGCGTTCAAAGAATTCTTTTTGGATGGATTCCATTTAGCCTTGGCGATGTTTTTTATTTCCTTACAGTTTGTTGGTTGATGTGGATAATAATAAAGAACTTTCGCCTGTTCATTCAAAGAAAACTGTCAAGGAAAATGGCTTTTCAAAAAACGCTGAAACTGGTATTATTGCTGGCTTTTGTTTATATTATTTTCTATCTCTTCTGGGGAATTAATTATGATCGAAAAGGAATTGCTTACCAACTGCAACTTACTCCTCAGAAATATGATACGACAGATCTTATTTTGATTCGCGATCTGTTGTTGAAGAAAGTGAACGATTCCAAAGCTTCTGTGCTTAAAACAGGTGAAAAATATCCTTCTACATCTATACTTATTCAAAGAGCGAAAAAAAGTTATAATGAAGCTGAAAGGAAATTTCCTTTTTTAAAATATAACCACACATCTGTAAAAACTTCTTTTTACGGTTTAGCCGGCGATTATCTTGGCTTCACAGGTTATTACAATCCTTTCACGGGTGAAGCACAAATAAATACAACTGTTCCGAAAATGCTCCTGCCTTATATTGCCACACATGAAATCGGGCATCAGTTGGGTTATGCAAAAGAGAACGAAGCCAATTTTGTCGGCTATCTCGCAGCATCCAATTCTTCTGACACACTGTTTCATTATTCTACATACCTGGATCTTTTTCTTTATGCCAACAGGGAAGTTTACTATTTTGATTCAACAGAATCAAGAGAGGCGTTTGACCGGTTGAGTTTGCCGGTGAAAAATGATCTTGAAGAATTGAAGCAATTTGATCTCGATCACCAAAGCGTTTTGGAACCAATGATCAACTGGATTTATGGCAATTTTTTAAAACTCAATAACCAGCCAAAAGGATTGCATTCTTATAATGCCGTTGTGGGCATGTTGATTGCCTATTATAAAAAATACGGGAAAATATAACCGTAGCAAACAAACAAAAAGTTCAAAGTTTTATTTCCGGTTAGCAATAGTAAACGAACAAATTCTTCAAATTTTTACTTGCCAGTGAACCAATAAAAAAAACAATTTTTTATTTCATGCGAATACGCTTTCTTCCTTCCTGGCCAGTTCTCCTGTTTCCTCCGCCATTAGCTTCGTTCATTCTAACCTGGCGACCATTATAATATTTGCCATCAAGGCTTTTCATCATTTTGCCAGCCACTGACTGATCAACTTCAACCCACGCATTCATTTCACGAAGATCAATTCTGCCAAGCACTTCTTTTTTCAAATTGCTTTCGTCAAGAAGATATTGGAGAAAACTGGCCTTGTAAAAACCGTCTTTTGTTCCAAGGTTGATGAACAATTTTGTATAACCGCTATCTCTTCTGTAGTTATTTCTTTCTCTGTTGCCGGAGCGGTCGTTTGCAAATTCATTTCTCCTTTCCCTGAAATCTTTTCTTACGTTCAGGTCTTCGGCATTTTCATAATACTTAAGGAAATGGTCAAACTCAAGCGCAGCCACTCTTTTTAACACTTCTTCCTTACTTATATCCGCAAATTTTTCTTCAAGATCAGCCATATAAGTCTCATATTCTCCGCTGGAAATATCCGTGTTTTTTAGCCGGTCGATGAAATAAAAAAATTGTTTTCTGCAAACATCTTTTCCGCTTGGAATGTCCAGGCGGTGGAAGCGTGCATTCACCATTTTTTCCAGCTGCTTGATTTTATAGGCTTCGCGAATGTGGCAAATGGAAATACAAATTCCGCTCTTTCCCGCGCGGGCTGTACGGCCGCTCCTGTGCGTATATACTTCCATATCATCAGGAAGTTCATAATTAATAACATGAGTGATTCCATCCACATCAATACCTCTTGCGGCCACATCGGTTGCAATAAGAATTTCCAATTCGCGGTTCCTGAATCGCTGCATCACGCGGTCGCGCTGTTGTTGCGTCAAATCACCATGAAGTGCTTCAACATTGTAATTTTCTTTGGATAATTTTTCAGCAATATTTTGTGCGTCAGCTTTTGTTCTCGTAAAAATGATTCCATACATCCCGGGATTAAAATCAACCAATCTCTTCAGGGTTTCAAATCTTGAATGTGCCTGGGTGATAAAATATTGGTGATCGATATTCACATTCGCCATATTTTTTTTACCAACCGTCACTTCCTTTGGGTTGTGCATAAAATTGTTAGAAATAGCCCTCACTTCAGGTGGCATTGTAGCACTAAAAAGCCAGGTGCTTTCACGGTTGTTGGTATTTTTAAGTACAAAATCAATGTCTTCCCTAAAGCCCATATTCAGCATTTCATCCGCTTCATCAAGAACAACATATTTTACTTTTTCAAGATCGATCGCTTTTCTTTCAATCATGTCTATCAACCTTCCCGGTGTAGCTACCACGATGTGAACGCCTTTTTTCAATGCACGGATCTGCATCACGATGGAAGCGCCACCGTAAACCGGCTCGACTTCTATTTTTTGTGAAAACTTTTTGAATTGTTGCAGGTCATTACAAATTTGCAGGCACAACTCTCGTGTTGGGCAAACAATTAATGCCTGCGGATATCTTGAGTGGGAATCAATCAACTGCAACAAGGGTAATCCAAATGCCGCTGTTTTGCCGGTTCCTGTTTGCGCCAGGCCCACAAAGTCTGTAGTGCCTGAAAGCAGAACGGGAATTGCTTTTTGTTGAATAGGAGTGGGGGAAGTAAATCCGAGATCTTGCACCGCTTTTACCAATTGCTCATTTAGGCCTAAGCCTTCAAATTCATTCATTAATTTGTGAAATTTTCGCGCAAAGGTAGTCTAAATAAGGGTAAAGGAAACAATCGTAAAAGCGTTTGTTCGTGAACTTATTGCATTTGAAATAGGACGCAACTTCAATTTTAAATAATATTTGGCACGACTTTTCGATATTTGAATCAGGATTTGAATCAAAAATTTTTTAATTAAATCTTCCTCTCCATGAAAACGAAAATAATAATCGCAGCCATCCTGGTTTTCTTTTCTTTCCCGTTGTTTTCGCAAGGTCTTACTTTTGGAATTAAGGCCGGTGCTAATATGGGGAAAATTACAGGACGTTCTTTTAAAGATGCATATAAGTTGGGTTACCATGCCGGTGCTTTTGTAACGATTGGTGGTAAAAAACTTGCCCTTCAACCAGAAATTCTTTTTAACCAGGTTAATACAGATACAGCAACAAGTTTCAGCCAGATAACAGGATTCAACAATGTGAGCAGTATCAAACTTCATTACCTCAGCATTCCAATCATGATTAATTACAATTTGGCAAATATTCTTGCATTGCAGTTTGGTCCTCAATTTGGAATCCTAATGGACAAGAATAAAAACCTTGTTCAAAATGGAAAGGATGCTTTTAAATCCGGTGATTTTGCACTCGCTGCAGGATTACAATTGAAGCTACTGAAATTCAGAGTTTATGGCCGGTTTGTCGGTGGAACAACAGATTTAAACAACCTGGGATCAAACGATACCTGGAAAGTGAATGCGATACAATTAGGCGTAGGATTGGCTTTGTAACTATCGAATGATTTCTATATTGCCTTTTTCATCTAACCTGATGATGGAAGAAGGTGAATTTTCTGAGTTATCATGCTGACGGTGTTGAACAATATAATCAACACCGTTTTTTATTGCTTCGGAAACTTCGCTGAAATTTTGTGGAAATTTTTCGCCTGAAATGTTTGCAGATGTTGATACAAGTGGTTTTCCTAATTTCGTTATTAATTGCAGGCAAAATTCATCTTTCGGAATTCTCATCGCAATGCTTCCATCTTCATTCACTAATCGCGCCGGTAAATTGATTGCGTTTTTAAAAATCACCGTCGTTGGTTTTTGCACTTCAGAAATATATTTCAACAATTTTTCGGACACATTTGATACGTAATTCCTGATCATATTTTCGTCGGACACAAGCGTGATGAGCGACTTTTTTTCTTCCCTCTTTTTCAATTCATAAACTTTTTTTATCGCTTCACTGTTGGTTGCATCGCAACCAATTCCCCAAATTGTATCAGTGGGATAGAGGATAAGTCCGCCATTGTTTAATGTTTCAAGGCAAAACTTTATGTCGTTTTCAAAACTGTTCATATTTATTCACTTATTGATGATAGTAATTTTTTTGTTTCAATTGAAAAAGCACATTTGTAGTGGCCGAGCGGACAAGCCCGCCGACCATGTAAAGTGCATGGCCTGCATGATAATTCTTCATCCGTTTCGACGATGATGGATTTTTGGGAAAGTGGGTAAAATCCAAATTCCGGAACAGTTGAACAAAAAATTGCTGTAATGGCCCCATCAACAGCGCTGGCAAAATGCAAGGGACCGGAATCATTACTATAATTCATTTTTGCACCTTTCATTAATGCGGCTGATTGAAGAAAATTTAATTTTCCTGAAAGAGTTATTACTTTTTTATTTTTTGTCCTCTCATAGATTTTTTCACAAAGAGCAACATCTTCTTTTCCTCCCAACAAAAAGATTTGGTATCTATCAGGAAATTGATCGATCAACTCAATCCATTTTTCTTCAGGGTATTGCTTGGTAAACCAAACACTTGCCGGCATCATACAAACATAAGGCTGTTGTTGAAAATTTAAAATCGCTTCCTTGTCATTTGTTGAAGGATATAATTTCGGTTTGGTAAAATTTTTATCTGTAAAAGCTTCTATTAACCGGTTATTTCTCTCCACCTCATGAACTCCTTTTTCAAATTGATGAGAAACTTTTTTTGTAAAAAGAAAACTAAACGGGTTCTTATCAAAACCGATTCTTTCGCTTGCTTTAGAAAAACCGGTGAGTAAACCTGTAGACCCAAAACGCTGCAAATTGATAATTTTATTGTATTTCGTTTTCCGGATTTGTTTCAGAAGAATAAAAAGGTTTTTAAATTTATTTTCTTTCTTGTTCCATATCAAGACCTTGTTTAAAAAAGGATGATTCTTTAATAAACCTTCATTTCCTTTTCGTAACAAAAAATCTATTTGAGCCTCGGGAAAATAACGGTGCAACTTTTCAACAACAGCCGTTGCAAGAACTACGTCGCCTGTAAAGGCTGTTTGTATTACGAGAATTTTTTGCATTTACTTTTATCCTTAATCCTTGTTTTTAAACAAGTTTACAAATTGCTTAAAGGACGATTTTAATTTAATAGATGAAGGAAGATTCGGTTCCGTCAATGATCCTGAATATTTTTCCCCTCTTTTTAAATAATATTTTGAAAAAGTACTTTGCGCAATTCCCCATTTTGCGATGAACCGGTAGTAGCCTTCGTTTTTCTTAACTTTTTTTACGGATACCGAACCGAAATGATAAACCCTGCTTTTGGCAATTCCCTTAAAAACACGAACACCAATTTGCCAAAGTTTCATTGAGAAATCCGGATCAGAATACATTCCCGGAGAAAATTCAACGCTGTATTTTCCGGCTAATTCCCAAATGTCTTTATGCACCACATTTGGCGGCCATGTCGCTCCACTCCAATCTTCTATCGGAAGTCTGTCAAATTCAGCAAGCAACTTTTGTTCATCAAAATCAGTGGGTGACTGACCGTAATTTTTTTCAATCGAACATTTACTTTGTGCTCTTGGTTCAATTGCTGTGGCAGAAAAGAAGAAATTCTTGTGGCCTGTTTTTTCAATTTCATCATAAAGAAATTTATCCCACTGCGGGCAAACGTACATGTCGTCATTCAGATAAAGAATGTAATCGGCATCAACCAAAACACTGCAATAATTCAGTGCATAACAAACGCCAATATTTTCAGAACTGTGCGTGAAAGAAAGTTCATTTTGTTGTTTAACCCAATCGAATGTTCCATCCGTTCCTTCATTTACGTGAACAATGATCTGGTGAGTAAACGAAGAATTTTTTCGAATACTTTCAATACACAATTTCAAATACTCAAGATTGTTCCATGAAGGAATTAAAATGCTGAAAACAGGATTTTTTATTTCCTTTTTTACTTTCATCAATTTTACCTCAACAATATTTTTCATTTCTTCAGCAGTTTATAGTTTTTAAAACCAAACAGAAGTCTTCCATTTAGAAAGGTGGACTCCAAAAAAGTAAGGAAGCGATATTTGAATTTTTCGTGCTTTTGTTTTTTCAGTTTTTCATTTCCTCTTTTATACCTCAATTGATCTTTCCAATTGAATTTTTTGATGAAGTCTTGCATTGCAGCAGGATAAGCTTCTTTGTAAATTTTTAATTTACTAAGATCTCCATAATCATAAACCTCTGCTTCATTCCTGAATAATTGTTCAGTTGAACTTTGGCCAAGATAATTGGTGTTATGATTTTTTCTCTTTTTCTGCATCAAATAGGGAGGTCTCACAAATCCATAATGAAAAATATAAGCATCCAACTCAATGACATTCAATTTAGAAGTATGTTCTTTTTGATAATAATTTTTTCCATCAAAATTGGGAATTCTTCGAAAGGATTGTGCATCGCGCCAGGAGTGAATTCCAGGATCATTCCGGATGATCCTGATCTCGCGCGGATACCATGCATGTGATTGAATATAATGATCATAATCGCCCCAAAAATGTTTGTATTTAAAAAGAAACCCTTCAACCTCTTTATCCTTTAAATATTTTTCGCAATTTTCTTTTATCGAGGGTAAGTATTTTTCATGCACTACTTCATCACTTTGAATATAAAATAACCAATCGCC
>JBQCEG010000038.1:0-3955 GCA_051960475.1 Ginsengibacter sp. | reverse complement strand
CTACAAATTCTCCAGAGGATAATGAGGAAATTTTTGAAGCAGGAATGGCAAAATCCAGTTGCCCTGATTTACTTACTGAAGTGTCATTTCTGTTAATTGATACTGATTCTTTTACTTGTACAATTTTGCCGAACCTTTCAGAAAGGAATTTAGCGGTTTCCCCAGTCACCTGGCCTGAAAGGATATTTCCTGTAATATTCATAATTACAGAAGATTGATCGGAACCATAATCTTTTTTTAGCTGGCTAAAATCCTGTAAACCTAAACAGGTGGCTACTTTATTGGATCTTGCAGTTGCGATCAGACTATCAATTCCGTTAATGAAGATGGTGGGGAATTCGTCAAAAATGAGACTACATTTCTGTCGGTTTTTTTGGTTTACCAATTTAATCAAACGATTTACATACAAAGAAAGGACAGCCCCAAAGACCTGTTGTTTCTGAGGATTGTTAGCAAGACAAACTATTTTCGGGTAATCGGTATTATTTATATCGAGGGTAAAATCGTTTTTTGAAAGCACCCAATATAATTGTGGTGAGGAAAGCCTTGCCATCCCTATTTTAGCAGAAGCAATCTGGCCCTCCAGTTGTTCCATTGCCTTATTCTGGTATGCGGAGATAAAAGGGTTAATAAGTACTTCAATTTCTTTTTCATTTTTAAGAACAGGAAAAAGGTGATCGTAACTCACTTGCATAAGTTCGATAGCATGTGGTAATGTACAAAATCTTCCATCCTGATATTTTTTCAAAAACCAGAGAATAGCGGTTAAAAAATTTATTGGGGATTCAACAAAAAAGTTTCCTTGTTTGGTTATCCATTCTTTGTTTAATCCCAAAAGTATGGAGTGTGATGATTCGGTTGCATCGGTGATGTCAAACATGGTGGAAGGATCCAGAGGATTGCAACGGTTCGAGCGAGACAGGTCATCAAAGTTTATTACATAAAATGCTGGTGTCTTTTTGAAAGCGTTTTTATTTTTTTGCAGAGTGTTATACACGATTTTAGACAGGTCGTCGAATTTAAAATCATAAACCAACATTGTAAATCCTTTCTGTAAGTGTTGCCTTATTACATGTTGTATAATAAACCATGATTTACCACTTCCGGGCGAGCCTGCCACCAATATCCCCCTGAAGGGATTAATAATATTAATCCAGCTCTTTCTTATTTTCCCTTTCAAGTTATATTGGGCCGGAAGGTTAATTGAATATTCGTTTGTTATAAACCTTTCTTCCTGGGGAAATGTTTCGTTGAGTTCGTTAAATATATCCTTGTTAAACCGTACGCGAATGTAACGTGAGAGAAGGGTGCCACCAGTAAGGATTAACAGGAATCCTAAAGAGGTGGATGAGATATAAATGATTGAGGATACTTTGATAGGTAAGTGTATGTTCAATAAAAAGTTGTCCCCGTAATAAAAAATTAGGCCGAAAATAATATAAGAGATAATTTTTGGGACCCGTATGGTTTCACTTTTTTTTCCTTTTGTGCCAAAAAGGGAAACAAACAATAAACCCAGAGCTAAAGTTTTTGAAAAGTAGATATTATGAAAGAGGCCCGTGTGGCTTAAATTATTAAGTAACCTGTTAGTGATACTGAAGGTTAATTGCCATTGTTTAAATGCAGAATAGCAATAATAATAGAAGTGTAGTAGCAATATAGAAATACTTCCGAGTCTCGTAAAATCAATGATCTCCTTTAACGCTTTTTCATCTTCACCTGTATTACTCATTTCACTTCACCTTTTTATTTTAATGATTTTTGCGACGTTTCTTTTTCTTCTTTAAAAATTCAACAGGAAACCTGCTTTCAATATTTTCTTTATTTAATAATATTTGAATCAAATCGTTTTCGTTTTTTGAGTTCATTATTCTATAAGAAAAATCATTTTTAAATTCATTTAAATGGGGCTTGGAGGAAAGGGTTTGTTGGGCGGATTTAATTGAAGCTTCTTCTGCAGTGAGTCTTTGTTTAATTCCTGAAGCGGTATAACTTTTCCCAAGATCACTTCCTTTAAAAACAGATTTAGTCCGATGGTCAATGTAGGTAATCCCGTATAGAAACCCCTCGGCATTGCAATGTAAAGCCACATGTATTTGCTGTCTCTGAAGTTCTTTTGCAAAAGCTGAAATTGAGCTGATTTCTTTTGTAAAGGCAAAGTCAATCGCGGCCTTCAATTTTGGTTTGTAAGGTTTTTTTAGATCACCATTGATCAGGAACATTTTCTCAAGTGAAGCAAGGGTAGGACGGAAGTAGATAGAACTTGCCTTCACAGGTACACCAACTTTGTTTGAGTGAGAATCTATAATCCGGTACACAAGTCCTTTGTTTTTATAAATTCGCCCATCTTTATTTCCCCTGTCAGCGATTACATTGAAAAGTTTCAGGACAGCATTTAGTTCATTGAGCGAAGAAAATTTATAATCACTCAATACTTGCAGAAGTACATTTGTGATGCTTCTTTTTAATTCTGTTTTCCCATAATTAAGGGATTGGATGTTCAGCTCTTTTATTGTTGAATCTTTTCTTTGGTTTCTTCCTTTTGCTTTCAGAAGTGAAAATTCATTTTCAATTTCTTTTCTTGCATTTTCTGACAAAGTTTTACCGATATTAAATGTGTCAATTCTCCTTCCGTCTTCAAGAATCGATGTTGTAATAATGTGTATATGAGGATGGCCAGCATCAAGGTGCTCATAAACTAAAAAAGGTTGATTTGAAAACCCGATTTTTTCAATATATGCCGAGGCTATTGTGTTCAATTTTTCAGTTGATAATTTTTCAGATGGATGGAAGTTCAATGATATGTGGAGCATATTTGTTTTAGCCCGCTGGTTTAATTCAATTCTGTGTTTAAAGAAGAAAAGTTTTTCATAAAAACTTAACTCATGCATCTCCTTTAAAAAGTTTCCTGCATGGATACATTTTGCAAATCCCTTTTGCACTTTTTTTTCATTATAATTAAGTACGCGCATTAATGATTGGGGAGTGGTGATTTTTGCAACCATTGATTATATATTTCATTCATTCTGTTTCTTATTTCTTTGGTCATAATTAGAAAGGATTGGTGTAAATTTTCATGAGTTGTTAACCATGATTTGATTTCAGGAATATGATCCAGAATATGTAATTTATGAACGGCCTGGTTGTAATTATTTCCAATTGCATTTAATTCATTTTTTAATGCAATCATTTCTGATAATAATTTGTCTGCACTTTCATTCCGATACTTAATGATTACCGGTTTTTTTAAAAGAGTGTTTCGAGCATAAGCGCTTAAAGAATGGAAAGTGCTTTTCTTGTAAAAGTTCCTGATTATAGATAGCTCGTTTTCATTGATCCGAATGTTCAACCATTCCTTTCGTATTTTATTTTTCTCTGTCATCACTGATCATTTTCACAATGCAAAACCTCCGTTTAGTCATACCGACACGAGTTCCGAGTAAAGGGTTGAGAGATGCAAACGTGTAACGTTTGAACATCTCGCCGGTCAGCGTTCAAGGCTGCCTAATTTTATTAATCTCCTACAATTTTGAGGTTTCAAAAAGAGATTTATTTGGATGTCAAAAATAATAGTTGAGGAAACAAAGCAGCATAGATGTTCAAATTCTAAACAGCTTAAATCTTCCGCAGAAATTTACTTTTGAAGTAATAAAACGTAATAAAAATTTTTTTTCAATTTAAAGATTATGGGTATGAACAGTGAATCAATGAAAGGACATAATGAGAAAGAGAGAATTTTTGAAACAGTTTTATGTAGTCCGGGTATGAATGAAAAGTGCAAAATAAATCTTCAATTGAGCAGGCAAAATATTTTGTTATTATGTAGTTTCATTGAACAGGGATTGCAAGCGGAGAAAGGGGAGACAAAGCTTCCAATTATTGCTTTTATGTCGGAAGATTGCAGGACTGAAATTTCATCCTTAATGAATGAAATTCTCGAAAGGGGAGGATTGAC
>JBQCEG010000037.1:0-10500 GCA_051960475.1 Ginsengibacter sp. | reverse complement strand
AATTCCAATAAAGAATAGGGACTTTTCCCATTTCTGAAAGAAATTAGTACATCAAGATCGCTTTCCTTGTTGTAATCGCCCCTAACCCGCGAACCAAACAATCCAATCTGTTGTGGAGCAAATCGGGCCAAAGCTGAATTAATAATTCTTATTTGGTCTTCATTTAGCATTTTCAAAATGATTTTTGATCATTAGTTTCAAACAAAAAAAACAAACAACTGAATAAAATCGGAAATTTAAAAAACTCGCTTTTGAGTGTAATAACGATCGAAACTACCACAACCATTGAAATAATTAAATAATCAAATAATTGAATAATAAAACAATATAACAATCCAACAATATAACAATAACCCTCCCTTAAAGCACATTCTTCGGACAATCCCACTCATTCTTTCCTCCACCTCCGCCACCATTTCCAAAGAGGCTGTTACCTAATCTGAAGGACAACGTAAGCCCTGTGAAATAATACCAGTCTTTGTAACCAGGATTACCTCTTTGTTTCCCTGTCGGGTAAACGAGAGAGCCGCTTTTCAGTTCACCACCACGGTAAGAAAGTTCGACAGCTTTGGCGCCGCGGTTGGCTAATAAAAGTGTAGGATCAACATAGGTTTGACTCACATCATCCAGGTAGTCGGTGAAAAGTTTACGATAACCCACTTCAAGTCCGACATTAATGTTATCACTCAAAGGCATCTTTACACCCGCAGCGAAGGGAATGGCAAATTGGGTCAGACTATAATTGTTCCTCCCGGAAATAAAACCTTCGCCTTCCGTACTGAGGGGCTTCAGGTAATATTTCCTTCCTGATGAGTCAAAAGTATAGGGATCAAAATGATAAATACCCACGCCGGCAAAAACATAGGGACTAAGCACATGTGTGCCCAAAGGAAGGATCATATATTGCAGGTCAAGCGTTCCTTCTGTTATTTGTGAAGAAAAATTGAGGTTACGCACTTTATTCCTGCCCATCTTATCATCCGCGGCTATCTTCCCGATCTTAAAGCCTGCCCTCACCGCAAAATGATTGGTTATCTCGTAAGAAAGGCCAATTCCGCCCGCAAGGTGCGCCTGGCTGAAAGTAAACCGGCTATCCTGCAAGTCGCCGGAATAGTTGGAGGTACCCAGGAACAGGTTCACATTCAGGCTGTTTTGTGCAAAGCTGGTAACAGTTAGGAAGAAAACACAAACAAATAAAATTAACCTCTTCATAAGGATGTAACTTAAGGGATAAATCGTTAACCGGTCAAAAATAATACCACCGCTTATCGATTTATCTGTCAGTAAAAGTTTTAAGGTAAATTTATATTCGTTGTAGCCTTTGGATTTGAAGGTTATGTTTTTGGATTATATATTTTTCAATAAGACGATGAGAAAAACAACAGCAAAATAAAAAACCAATTTAAAAGCTCATTTACTGTTTCACCATATTCTCATTCAATTGGATTACGTATTTTTTTAATAATAACGTACCTTACAAAACTTTAGTATCCCCCGCTTGTTCAACCCGCAATGGCCAATCGCCAATAAGCCCATTACAATCGCCCAAACACAACAATAAAACAATAGAACAATATAACAATTTCCTGATCTGTTAACCCAATAATTCAATAATAAAATAATTCAATAATTGAATCGCCCCAAATCCCCCCAATAATCATTAACCAATAATCAATAATCACAACGTCCCCTTATCCACCATCCAGCATCAAGTATCCAGTATCCAGCATCCAGTATCCAGCATCCAGCATCAGCATCAAGTATCCAGTATCAAGTATCCAGCATCCACCATCCAGCATCCAGCATCCCACCCTCAATTCTTCAACCCCTCCAACTCCTTAACCTTAATAAGCGCACTTCCGGAAGTAAACTCCGGTACCATCTTCCTCAGCAGGAATGGAATGATCTCATTTTCGTGGGAAACGGCCGCATCATACAATTCTGTCAACAATGAATTGAATTCAAGATTGATATTAGGAGATCTCTTCGCACGCAGGATCCTTGGATGGTAAGTTTCTGCAAACTCCTCAGAATCTTTAAACAATTCTTCATACATCTTCTCACCCGGCCTCAAACCAGTCTGCACTATGGCGATATCACCGGGTTTTAACCCAGCCAGTTGTATCATCCTCTTGGCCAGGTCAATTATCTTAACAGGCGTGCCCATGTCAAACAACAGGATGTCACCTGATGCACCAATCTTTCCTGCCTCAAGCACCAGCTTCGATGCTTCCGGTATGGTCATGAAATAACGGGTGATCTCAGGATGGGTGATCGTTATCGGTCCGCCCGCTTTGATCTGCTTGTCAAATGTCCTCACCACACTTCCTGCACTTCCCAGTACGTTGCCAAACCTTGTAGTAATGAACTCTGTCCGGGAATCAGGAAGATCACTCAATGATTGTATGTATATCTCGGAAATCCTTTTGGTCGTACCCATGATATTGGATGGATTCACCGCCTTATCAGTAGAAACCATCACAAACTTCTTTACCTTAAAATCCATTGCCAGGTCGGCCACCAGCTTGGTTCCAAAAATATTGGTGAGCACTGCCTCACTCGTAAAGGTTTCCATCAGCGGAACGTGCTTATAGGCAGCGGCATGGAAAACATAATCAGGCTTGTGCATGTTAAATACCTTCCTCATCTTGGCACCGTCCCTGATAGAAGCAACTTCCACCCTAAGCTGTTGCTTAAGGCTTGTTTTCCTCAACTCAAACTCAAGATCAAAAAGTCCCGACTCGGATTGATCCAGCAACACCAGTTTCTTAAAAGTATATTTAGCCAGTTGTCTGCATATCTCGCTTCCGATTGATCCGGCAGCACCGGTAACCATGATGGTGGAACCACTGTAGGTTTCCTGCAGCATTTCATGGGGCAGGCTAATCTCATCCCGCTCCAGCAGGTCTTCGATGTTCAGCTCCTTAACCTGCTTCTTCTCAAAGAAGCCACCGCGCCACTCCCTTGCATGCGGGATCACGTTAATTTTTATATCAAGAGGGGCACATATATCTGAGATAGCGATCTTCTTATCTACTGATAGTTTATCAATCGCAATGTACAGGTCCGTTATTTGCTTTTGTTTCAACAACGAAGCTAAACGTGCTCCTGAAGCTTTATATATCGGCAGCCCCGCCAGGTTTTTTCCGATCTTAAATGGACTGTCTTCCAAAAAACCCACCACGATCGTTTTGTTCTTATTGTCCTGCTCGAGTATTTGCTTGGTCACCCTTCCCATTTCTCCCGCACCATAGATCAACGCCTTTGAACCCACCCTTATCTTGGATGAGGAAGCCCTTGAATACACCTCCTTCACCATAAGCCGGAATAAAGAAAGTGCGAACACAACGCTGAAGAAGTTCACAACGAGAAAAGGAACATGAAGGGTATGAGTGATCCTGGAATGAATATCCAGGCCGAAAACAGCGAGCCACAAAACCAACTGCAGGAAAGCAAATTTGATCACCCGGAAAATATCGTTGATCTCAGAGTACCGTATGATCCCTTTATAAATCGGAAAGAACAAGATACAAACACCAAAAATGAGCACATTCAATAAGATGGCCGGGATGATCGCGTCCATTCCCTCTATATCGAGAAAGAGATGTCGAAGAAAATAGGCGAATAAAAAAGCAGCAGTTACAATGATAAGATCGCAGCAAAGAATGATCCACCTTGGAGCGTACTTATTCCTGAAAAATCTTTCTAACATAAGGATTGATTGGGGTCAATATGTTTATCATCGGAGTTCGTGAACGAACAAATAAGCCTTAAAATTGCTTTCAAAGGATATTAGAAGACAATAAGTGTACCACAATTCATTTGGCCTTTGGATAAAAACCAACACCTCATTTTAACAAAAAGTAGCGCAAATATATAATTTAACAACCAATTAAAGTCATTGCTAATCAATTGTTTTTCATGTTGTGCACACGTTATGCACAATTCCTATTTGTAACTGTTTGTTTCTCCTCTTGATATAGTAAAAAACCCTCGTGTATTTTTTTCCGCAGGGTTCTTTAATTTGCCGATAGCCGATGTGCTAATGAGCCGATTATTTTATTATGGGAATTTTACCTAATCACTAAATCGTTTAGAAAATTTGCCTTCGCCAATTGCCAATTGCTTTTCGCATTTTTACTTTCGCCTTTTGCCTTCTACTCATTGACCATTGACCGCGGTGAAGTGCTCTACACAGGAAAGGAGGTTGTAGCTTTTGGAAACAATTTATGGGCAGTTCCCTTTCATATTTTATGGCAATAGGTATGTGAAGGGTGAATGTGTTCAATAGTGAAATCGCAAGGGGCAAGGAGGGACGACGCAATAAAAACCTTGTCTGCCAATTGCTGTACTATTTTAATTCCATTAAAGTCTCTTGAAGAAACCCTGTCCGTACTTTTTACTTTTTTAATCGTTGAAGCAATAAGGGTTGTAAGAGTCTTGGGAAGATTCATTTTGCAAAAATAAAGGCAACCTTTATAATTTCAAAAGGCAGACTTTAGATTTACAAAGAATACTGTAACTTCTTTATTTAGATTTAACTCTTGCCTATCGGATCTGAACCTTACTTATTACTCATTTGCACATTACATTACTCCCCGGTCGTCGGTTGTCAGTCGTCGGCCCTCCCTCTTGCCCCTTGCCTTTCGCCAATTTCCTCTTGCCTTCTGCTTCAATACAGAACGGACCCCTTGCCTATTACTAATTAAAGGACCCTGTCTTTATTAGTTGCCTCGGTGGTCAGTCGCCGGTCGTCGGTTGTCTCTATTGCCTTTTGCCTATTGTGCCTTGAACAAGTATCTCAAAATCTTCTTGCCACTCCAAACCTCAACCCGACAACAAAAAATAAGGGTACAATTTTGGAATCCAATTCCGAAATTGTACCCTTACATTTCAACAAGAGAAAAAAATTTAAACCAGCGGTCTTAACCGCCTTAGGCCTTCTGCCTTTAGCCCATCTACTAATAATTTAATAATTACTAATCAAGAATAGAACAGTAAAACAATTCACAAAAGTGCCCTCCCCCCAAACAATTCAATAATCCAATAATTTAATAATTTACTAGACAACAATTAAACTCCCCCAACTCTGAACCAGGAACTATGAACTAAGAACTAAGAACTTTCTTCACACACTCCACCACCCTTCCCAAATCTTCCTCACTCAAATTACTCCCACTAGGCAAACACAACCCCTTATTAAATAACTCTTCCGCCACTTTCCCTCCATAATATGGAAACTCCTTAAACACCGGCTGCAAATGCATCGGCTTCCACAAGGGCCTTGATTCAATATTTTCTTTTTCAAGAGCAATACGAATATCTTCCCTTGTTACACCTCCCGTTTTCTCAGGGTTTACAAGGATCGTGGTCAACCACCGGTTACTGAAATAACCTTCCGGTTCCGGTAAGAAAGAAATGCCCTCATTATCTTTAAACGCTTCTTTATAAAATTCAAAATTAGCCCTGCGTTGACTAATCCTTTCCGGCAACACCTGCATTTGTCCCCTGCCAATACCGGCACAAATATTACTCATCCTGTAATTGTAACCGATCTCTGAATGCTGGTAATGTGGTGCGGGATCTCTTGCCTGCGTAGCCAGGTACGTTGCCTTATCCGTCATGACTTTATCCTTTGCAACCAATGCACCTCCACCTGATGTGGTAATGATCTTATTACCATTAAAGGAAAGGATGCCGAATTGCCCGAACGTTCCGCATTTTTGCCCATCAACTGTTGAACCTAAAGCTTCCGCAGCATCCTCTATCATTGGTATTTCATATTTTGCTGCAATGGACATAATTTCCCTGATCTTTGCCGGCATCCCATAAAGGTGAACAGGGATAATAGCCTTCGGCAATTTGCCTTCAGCCTTCCGCTTATTAATAGCGTCCTCCAACATAGTCGGATCCATATTCCATGTTTCCGGCTCACTGTCCACAAAAACCGGATTTGCGTGTAGGTATCTTATCGGGTTGGCAGAAGCTGAAAAAGTGATACTTTGGCAAATCACTTCATCCCCCGGTTGAACGCCCAAAAGTATTAACGCAAGATGAATTGCGGCGGTACCCGAACTGAGCGCTGCCACATGACTTCCTTCTCCTAAAAAGCTTTCCAGGTCCTTTTCCAGCCCATTGACGTTTGGTCCCAGAGGCGCTACCCAATTGGTTTCAAAAGCCTCAGTTACAAATTCTCTTTCTGTCCATCCCATATGGGGGGAGGAAAGCCATATTTTATTATTCATTCTCTCCTTTCTTTATTTTTCTTCCCGGGTTCCCAACTACCGTTGAGAAATCAGGAACATCTCTTATAATAACTGCACCGGCTCCAATCTTTGCCCATTTACCAATCCTGATTCCGGGAATAATTACAGCCCCTGCGCCAATATGAGTTACTTCCCCAACAGAGACACCTCCACATAAAGTCGCATTTGGTGAAACATGTACAAAATCTCCAATTTCACAATCATGATCAATCGATGAATTGGTGTTAATGATAACATGTTCACCAATACGTGTTGAAGAATTCACTGCTACTCCTGCCATTATCACTGTTCCATCTCCTACATGGACTCTCTTGGAAATATTTGAATTAATGTGAACCGCCTTACCAAAAATAATACTGTTTGCAAAGGCAATCTTTCTCCTCGTAGCATTATCACCCACTGCTATGATCCATTGTGAATCCGGCTGCTTCAAAACTTCCTTTGCATGTTCAATATCATAACCGATGATTTCCTTCTTATTTTCATCATCATCATAAACCCACTTTATTTGATTTCCTGATGATTCAAGAATTTCTATAATTACCTTCCCATGGCCACTGGCTCCATAAATTCCATATGGATTATTTTCCTGTAGCATTTCCTTCAAATTTTTCCATGGTTGCTGCAGTTGCCGAATTAATTCCTTCAGATTTAAAGACTTTTTTTATGGTTAAAAAGATGATCTTTAAATCGAGCATAAAGCTAATGTGGTCCACATACCAAACATCATATTCGAATTTCTGCTGCCAACTAATCGCGTTCCTCCCATTGACCTGTGCCCATCCTGTAATACCCGGCTTTACCTCATGACGCCTTTTTTGCAAGTCATCATATAAAGGCAAGTATTCTACCAGCAAAGGACGCGGTCCTATTAAGCTCATATCGCCTTTTATTACATTGAGTAGTTGAGGAATTTCATCTAAGGAAGTTTTGCGGATAAATTTACCAATTATTGTCAAGCGCTTTTCGTCTGGCAAAAGATTCTCATTTTTATCTTTCCTGTCATTCATTGTCTTAAACTTTATTACTCTAAAAATCTTACCATGTAAACCCGGTCGCAATTGAAAAAAAAAAGGTTTCCCATTATTGGCGATTAATAATAAAACTACTACCAACAAAAAAACTGGTAATAATATTATAAAACCGGCAATTGCAATTATAAAATCTATAAAAGGTTTAATAGCCGATTTGTACATAAAAAAAAATAATTAATTACTTTAGTAAGTTATTTCACAAGAACAAATTAAAGAGACAATTTTTTTATTGTGGGGCAATATCTACTGTACTCGGGTGCTCTTTTAAGCCAAAAATTTTTATTTTTATAATTGAAAAAGTTGAGAATCTATATCGATTTATATTTTATTCTAGGAAGAATATCAGGATTGCTCCATAATCTGAATATACTGTGAAGCTAATTTATTGAAAGTTCTATTTTCAGTTATAAAATGTTTCCCCCTCCTACCAATGTTCTCTAACTCACTTATACTCATTTTTGAATATTTTAGAATTTCTTCTGCTAAAACCTTTGCATCGCCATATTCGACAAAAGATCCGCAATTTGCTTCATTCACCATACTTTGAAATCCCGAATAAGAACAAATTATGGGTTTGCCAGCATACATATAATCTATCCATTTATTTCTAGAAAGACCAAATTTTGCAAGTTGAGAACTAAAACTATCATAGCAAACATTAACCATACTTAATAAATCATTGACTTGGCTTTTATCAACAACTGGAGGAAAAGAAACATTTGATAAATCTTGGCTTAAATCCAAAAGTTTCCTCTTCCTATCCCCTTTCCCCACAATTAAAAAATGAATTTGATTATAGTCTTTAAGAATATTTGCGGCATCAATTAATGTTTCGAGCGGGTTATTAGCATTAAGTGTTCCTGTGTATGCCACAATAAATTTATTCTTCGGAATAAATTTTTCTTTATACTCGTCACTGAGGAGTTTGCTTCTATTATAAAAATCAAGGCTTATACCTTGTGGGATACAAAAGCATTTTTGTCGAGAACCAACAATTTCTTGCACGTGCAAACCTAAGTTTGGAATAGTCCCGACAATAGCATTCGCCTTTCTATATCCAAGTTTCTCTATTTTAGAAAGAAAAATTATGAAAGGGTTATGCTTCGAATATTTTCCTAATTCTATTGCGGATAGCGGCCAAATATCCCTGACCTCAAAAATAAATTTAGCCTTATATCTTTTAGAAAATAGGTAACCATTAATTACTGTGAGAAGGGAAAGCGAAGAAGCTATTATAATGTCTGGCTTATCCATCCTTTTTTTCGAGACAGTGAGTAATTGCCATTCGAAATGAAGCCAACTTAGAATCCTCCAAAAACCGGATGATTTTTCAGATTTTAAACCTTTTAACCAAATTGTATTAACTCCTTCGATATTTTCTCTGAAAGATTTACTTTTAAATCGTGGTAGGCGATCAGTTAAATGATTAGAATTTGATGTAAATATTGTCACCTGATGCCCTTCATTTGACCACTCTTTACCAAGATAAAAATGCCTTGTACCGAAAAAATATTTTTCAGGAGCTGCGTACTTACACAAATACCAAATTACCATAATTAATCCTTATAAAATGACTTAATAGTTTTTGCTATAAAAATTATCATCTCTTCTGTTAATTCAGGATACATAGGTAATGATAAAATTGTGGATTGGTAGGAAGTAGAAATTGGAAAATCACCATCTTGTTTATCAAGATACTTGTAAGCAGGAAGGTTAGGAAGTGCGGTAGGATAATGTATCGCGGTTTCTATTCCTTCACTTTTTAAATAATCTAAAAGACGATCTCTGTTTTGAGCCCTTATCACATATAAATGGAAGGTATGTTTTGAATTTGGCCGTACAGGAGGTAAAATAATTTCTGGAATGTCCTTTAAGTACTTATCATACAAAGAAGCATTTTTAATCCTTTGCTTAGTCCAATTAAGAATATAAGGAAGTTTTACATTCAATACCGCAGCTTGTATTCCATCCATTCTGCTGTTAATACCTTCAATCTCATGACGATGTTTTTTAAGTGCACCATGCCTCGCAAACATTCTGCATTTTTCCGCAAACTCATCATCGTTCGTAATGATACATCCTGCATCACCATAAGCTCCAAGATTTTTTCCTGGATAAAAACTAAATGAACCTGCAATACCAAAGGTTCCTGCACGTTGACCATGATACTCGGAAAAATGAGACTGAGCGCAATCCTCTATTAAAAAAAGATTTAGTTCCTTACACAATTCATTTATCTTGCTCATTTCACATACTTGCCCGTGTAAATGAACCGCAATAATCGCTTTTGTTTTTTTTGTTATAGCGTTTCTCAATAGATTCTCATTCAAACTATAATAATTAGGATCAATATCTACAAAAACCGGCGATGCGCCTGTCAGAGAAATAGTTTCTGAAGAAGATATCCAACTGTTTGCCACCGTTATTACTTCATCGCCCTGTTTAATTCCAAGCATTTTCATAATAATGTAGAGAGAATCAGTTCCGTTTGCAACAGAAACACAATTTCTTACTCCATATACCTCCTTAAAGTTGTTTTCAAAATCTTCTACATACTTGCCTCCAATAAAAGCCGTTTCTGAAATTACAGAAGTTATAGCTTTATCTATTTCATCCTTAATTGAATGATATTGCGTTTTTAAATCGACAAAAGGTATATACATATTTAACTATTAATTTTTCTTGCAGGATTACCAATATAAGTTCCAGCTTCATCAATGTTCTTAGTTACTACAGCCGCAGCTCCAATTACAACGTTATCACAAATTTTGACTGGTAAAATCGTTGCATTACTCCCAATTGATACATTATTGCCTATTTTAGTATTCTTCCATTTAGATTTATCTCCTTGAGCAGGGCCGCCGCCGGTAAACAAATCATTAATAAACATTACACCATGACCTATGAAACAATCGTTACCGATTGTAACCCATTCACAAATAAATGTATGCGATTGAATTTTAGTTCGGTCGCCAATAGTAACTGACTTCTGTATCTCTACAAAAGGCCCCACAAAACAATTATTTCCGATTTTACAACCGTATAAATTGCAGGGTTTTACAACTTTCACATTTTCCCCAAAATCAACATTTTTTATGCTGCTTTCGTAAATAGCAAGTTCCATTATTGGTCGAGTTTTGCGGATTGATAAATTTTATCTATTATTTCAACGGTTTTTAGGGCTTCAAAAGCATTTGTAG
>JBQCEG010000036.1:0-91498 GCA_051960475.1 Ginsengibacter sp. | reverse complement strand
TGATCTCGAAGATGTGTTCTTTCGTCAACGAGTTGAAGATGATCACATCGTCAATCCTGTTTAAGAACTCAGGAGAGAAGGTACGCTTTAAGGCTTTTTCAATCACCGCCTTGTTGGCTTCGTCCTGGTTCTGCACTCTCGATTGCGTGGCAAAACCAACGCCTTCGCCAAAATCTTTCAGTTGACGAACACCGATGTTCGAGGTCATGATGATCATCGTATTCTTAAAGTCAACCTTGCGGCCAAGGCCATCGGTCAACTGGCCATCGTCCAACACTTGCAACAAGATGTTGTAGATATCAGGGTGAGCTTTTTCGATTTCATCAAGAAGAATCACACTGTAAGGCTTGCGGCGAACACGCTCTGTTAATTGACCACCTTCTTCGTAACCAACGTATCCGGGAGGCGCACCAATCAAACGGCTCACGGTGAACTTTTCCATGTATTCACTCATGTCAATGCGAATGAGTGCATCTTCGCTGTCGAACATATATCTTGCCAAGGCTCTAGCCAATTCAGTTTTACCAACACCTGTCGGCCCAAGGAAAATAAATGTGCCAATCGGTTTCTTCGGATCTTTCAAACCCACACGGTTTCTTTGAATGGCTTTTACCACTTTGCTGATCGCTTCATCCTGGCCAACAACAGCACCTTTAAGGTCTTCACCCATTTTACGCAATTTGTCGGTCTCTTCCTGAACCATTCTCTTCACAGGAATTCCGGTCATCATGCTCACCACTTCTGCGATGGCTTCTTCATTGATCGGGTATCTTTTGTTCCTGCTTTCTTCTTCCCAATCTGCCTTTGCTTTTTCAAGCTCTTCCTGCAAATGCTTTTCAGTATCGCGAAGGGAAGCAGCTTCTTCAAAACGCTGGCTCTTTACTACTTTATTTTTTTCATGTTTTATTTCGTCGATCTTTTTCTCAAGATCAATTACTTCCTGCGGAACATTAATATTTTTCAGGTGAACCCGTGCTCCTACTTCATCCAGAACATCAATCGCTTTATCCGGAAGCAAACGGTCGGTCATGTAACGATCGCTGAGCTTTACACATGCATCAATCGCTTCAGCATCATAGATCACATTGTGGTAATCTTCGTATTTGCTTTTGATGTTGTTAAGGATCTCAATTGTTTCTGCCACACTTGGCTGATCCACCATCACTTTTTGGAAACGACGATCCAAAGCGCCGTCTTTTTCAATGTACATCCTGTACTCGTCTAAAGTGGAGGCACCAATGCATTGAAGTTCTCCTCTTGCCAAAGCCGGTTTAAAAATGTTAGAGGCATCGAGCGAACCACTTGCGCCACCGGCACCAACGATGGTATGGATTTCATCGATGAACAGGATCACGTCGCGGTTCTTTTCCAATTCATTCATGATCGCTTTCATCCTTTCTTCAAACTGGCCACGATATTTTGTTCCTGCAACCAATGCAGCAAGATCAAGAGAAACCACTCTTTTGTCGAACAAAACCCTGCTGACTTTTCTTTGAATAATGCGCAATGCCAAACCTTCAACGATCGCTGTTTTACCAACGCCCGGTTCGCCAATCAAAATAGGATTGTTCTTTTTACGGCGACTAAGAATTTGAGAAACACGTTCAATTTCTACTTCGCGGCCTACGATCGGATCCAAACTTCCCATTTCCGCAAGGCGGGTAATGTCGCGTCCAAAATTATCGAGAACCGGAGTTTTGGTTTTTGTCTGCGCAGCAGAACCTTTTGGAGTTCGTTGCTGCTGTGAATAAGATTTTCTTTCTTCTTCAAACTCTTCACTTTCTTCATCCTGGAAATCAGCTTTCGGATCTGTTTTCACATAACCGAGTTCGCTCTTGAACATGTCATAATCCACATCAAACTGGTTAAGGATCTGGGTGGCAATGTTTTCTTTATTTTTCAAAATAGAAAGCATCAAATGCTCGCTTTCCACCAACGGGCTTTTGTTGGTTTTAGCTTCCAGAACCGTGATCCTGATTACTTTTTCAGCTTGTTTGGTGAGAGGCAGAGAGTTTATGTTTGCAATATTTTTACCTGTCTTGTCTTTTACGGCGAGTTCAATTTCCTTGCGCAGTTCATAAAGATCTACGTTGAGCGATTTCAGGATTTTCATCGCGGTATTTTCGCCATCCCTTATAAGACCGAGAACCAAATGTTCCGTTCCTATAAAGTCATTTCCCAGCCGCAAAGCTTCTTCGCGACTGTAAGAAATAATTTCTTTTACTTGTGTCGAAAAATTGTTGTCCATTTATTAACAATTTAATTTAGTGCGTTTTCAGGAATAATAAGCCTGTACAATAATAATAAATAAATTCAATTAAATAACGTTTAAGAGAACCGTAAGTTGTTAAAAAGTACTGTGGGGAAAGGATCGAAGTTCTAAAAATTGATTTGAAGGAGTACCATTTTTCGGTTGTTCATAAAGCCGGAAGAATACCGCGTTTCAAACCACTCTTCAAAAAACCTGACCGCCCTCTTTCGTTTTTTAATTTAATATCTTTGAACAATCTATTGCGGTCTTCTTTAAACTTATTCTATGAAAGTCAAAATTGATACCAAAGAAAAAATGCACGTCATTACGGTCGAAGAGGCGAAATTGGCTGCTAATATGACAGAAGGAATTTCTGATCTACTGCTAAAGTACCTGGATGAGCCGGTTGCTAATTTGGTCATTAATTTGAAAGAGGTTGAAGAAATAGATGCTGAGGCGGCAAAGACATTGACGCTTGTCCAGCAGCGATTTTACGAGGAAAATCATTCGGTGGTATTTTGTAACCTGCAGCCCAAAGTGTCACAGGTTTTTGAACAAAATGATTTGCTCGACATTTTGAATGCAACGCCAACCGAAAGTGAAGCATGGGATATTGTGCAGATGGAAGAGATCGAAAGAGAATACCTTTAAAGGCATTCCTCATTGTTGAAAAAAGGAAACATAAATAATTCGTGTAATAATTACCCCAGAGAAAATTAAACCCAGTTGATTGCTGTAACGATCTTAGGAAACAATTCGGCCGTGCCTTCTCACAACCGGCATCCAACAGCGCAGGTGCTGCAAAGTGCAGAGCATGTCATGCTGATCGATTGTGGCGAAGGAACGCAAATGCAAATGGGATTGTACAAGATCAAAAAAAGCCGCATCAATCATATCTTTATTTCCCATCTTCATGGCGATCATTATTTTGGTTTGATAGGATTATTGAACAGTTTGGCTTTGAATAACCGGTTGAACGATTTGCACATTTATGCTCCTGAAAAATTAAAATCAATTATCGACATTCAAATGGATGTGCAAGGAGCAGGATTTCCTTTTCAACTTTATTTTCATAAGCTGGAAAAAGAGGAAGTCTTGTTTGAGGACAAAAAACTTTCTGTTGAATGTTTTAAGGTAAACCACCGGATTGAATGCTGGGGATTTCTTTTCAGGGAAAAGAAAAATGCGCGAAAAATCATTGATAGCGAAGTAAAAAAGTACAGAATACCGAAATCATTTTATGAAAATTTGAACCGTGGTGAAGATTATGTAAATGAGAAAAAGGAGGTAATAAAAAACGAAACGCTCACGACAGAAGTTGAACCACCAAAGTCCTACGCTTATTGTGCCGACACTGCTTTTTATGATCCGATTGCTGAGAAGATAAAAGGTGTTGACCTGGTTTATCACGAAAGCACTTACCTGCATGACCTGGAAAAGAAAGCCGTTGACCGATTCCATTCCACTTCCAAACAAGCAGCGATGATCGCTAAAAAAGCCGGTGCTAAAAAATTGTTGTTAGGGCATTTTTCGTCTATGTATGACGTACTCGATCCTTTCAAAGAAGAAGCATGCGAAATTTTTGAAAATACGGAAATTGCGGAGGAAGGAGTTTGTTATTTGGCGTGATGTTTTGGCCACGGATTACACAGATTTTCACGGAAAGAAAGTGAACAAAGAAGGGAAAGCAATTTTTATTTCGTCTCAAAAAAATAATCAATAGCCAATATTCAATAATTCCACCATTGACCATTGACCATTCACCATTGACTATTCATGACTATTCACTATTCTCCTCTCTACTCCACTGTCCATTCATAAAAATCCGCAAACCATTTTCGCCACGCGGCTTCATTGTGATGTTGTTTTTCATCAATAATTTCTTTTACGGGCGATTTACTTCTCTCTTTAATTTCCTTTTGAATGCGCTTCATATCCGGGATCATCGAATCGCCTTCTTTGCCGCCGGCATAAAAAAACAATTTTGAATTTACCTTTTTTGCATCGGCCAAAACGGTGCTGTCAATTCCTGAAGCGGTCCAGAAAGCAGGAGAAAAAATTCCGGCGCCGCCAAATACGTCTGGATATTTTAAAACAGCATACAGTGAAATCAATCCGCCCATGGAACTTCCGGCGATGAAAGTGTTGGCTTTATTTTTCAAAGTGCGGTAGTGTTCGTCAATAAAAGGTTTCAGGTTCTTAACCAAAAAATCTACATACTGATCTCCTTCGCCTTTGCCAAAATTTTCAAACTCCCATGGATTGTATTCGCTCATTCTTTTTGAAAGACCATTATCAATTCCAACAACGATCACTTCTTTTTCATTTTTTTTGGCAATTGAATCGAGGTATTCATCAACGCCCCATTCACCGGAATAAGAAGTGGCATTATCAAACAGATTTTGTCCGTCGTGCATGTACAAGACACCATATCTTTTTGCAGAATTTTTATAACCGGGCGGCAGGTAGATCCAAATTCTTCTTGATCGTTTTAACTGAGGAATATAAAATGCGGTATCGATAATTTTTACATTTCGCGAAGCAGTGTGCTTTCTTTCAACAGCCACATTATTTTGTTTAAAATCATCATTCCAACCTGCAATGTTTACATGAATCGTTGTATCAGAGTGTAAAGTCAGTGAACGATTTCCAATTCCTTTTCCCGAGGAATCAGTCTCACCTTTTTGCCAGCTGCCACGCGTAAATTTATATTCGTAATCTCCTGCAGGAAGAGAAACCGTTATTGTATAAACGCCGGTTGGAGAAGATTTTAAAAGATAAGAGCTGTCAGCAGGATTCCACAAATTAAAATTGCCCGTAAGATAAATATGATCCATGGAATGCAGTAGTGACGGCTGTTTTACAAAGAACGCAACTTTATATTGCGCCAATAAATTATGGGAAACCAAAAACAGTAAACCAAGAAAAAAACCAAATTTTAATTTTATCATCAAACGCAACTTAAGAAATGGAAGCCAAAAAATCTTTTACTTTTTGATGATTGGCAGGAGACAAAGGAACGAGCGGCAAGCGCAAAACATTTTCAATCAAATTCAATTCTGACATAAAAGCTTTTACGCCGGCAGGGTTGTTTTCAATAAATAAAAGATCGTAACCGGGCAGTAATTTATAATGTAATTTTTGCGCTGATGCAAAATCATTTTTTAATGCAGCGCGCATCATGTCACTGAAATCTTTGGGGAAACAATTCGCTGCAACACTTATTACTCCTTTGGATCCGCAGGCGATCAATGGTAGAGAAATATGATCATCGCCACTGACGAACAAGAAATCATCCGGCATGTTTTTCAAAATGTACATGCACTGAGCCATGTTGCCACTTGCTTCTTTTATACCCTTGATGTTTTCACAATCGCGGGCAAGGCGAATAGTTGTTTCTGCGGTAATGTTACTTCCCGTTCTTCCCGGCACGTTGTACAAGATCACAGGCAAAGGCGAGTGTTCAGCAATGGCTTTGTAATGTTGAAAAATTCCTTCCTGTGATGGTTTGTTGTAATTGGGGCTGGAACTTAAAATCGCGGTAACATTATCGAAATTAAAATCAGAAAAATGGTTAATAATTTCGGAAGTATTATTTCCTCCAATTCCCAAAACCAACGGAACTCGATTGTCTATTTTTTTTGCTGTGAAATTTGCAATATCAATCTGCTCTTTTTTGGTAAGCGTGGGCGTTTCGCCGGTGGTACCAAGCGTTACAATATATTCAACGTCATTATTGATTACGAAATCGATCACCTTTTCAAGTGCATCAAAATCAACTTCATTATTTTTTTTGAAAGGAGTGACCAAAGCAACCCCGGTTCCGGAAAGCGTATTTATTAAAGACATTATTTTAGTTATGAGATATCAGTATTACAATTGATAAGGTAAAAATAATGAAATTAAACGTTGCAATTTGCAGGAAGGAAAAATCAATAATCCAATAATCAATAATTCAATAATTAAAAATTATTCTTCCCAAAAACCCATCTTATTGAATTTGTCGATGCGTTGCTTAATTCTTTTTTCCGGGTTGATCTTTTTTAACTCTTCAAAGATCGGTTTGATGTAAGCTTTTACATTGGCTGCGGCTTCATCATAATTCCAGTGAGCACCACCCATGGGTTCGGGAATAACTCCGTCAACAAGGCCAAACTTCAACATATCGTCAGAAGTAAGTTTGAGTTGTTCGGCAGCAATTTCTTTTTGCGCCCAGCTGCGCCAAAGAATGGAACTGCAGTTTTCTGGCGAGATAACGGTATACCATGAATTTTCGAGCATCAGCACCCTATCGCCCACTCCTATGCCCAAAGCGCCGCCGCTTGCACCTTCGCCGATGATAACGCAAACCACAGGAACTTTCAATCTTATCATTTCATAAATGTTCCTCGCAATTGCTTCGCCCTGGCCACGCTCTTCAGCTTCCAGGCCGGGATAAGCGCCAGGCGTATCGATCAAGGTGAGAATTGGTTTATCAAATTTTTCAGCCAGCTTCATCAACCGCAAAGCCTTTCGATAACCTTCAGGATTGGCCATTCCAAAGTTGCGCATCTGTCGCATTTTAGTATTGGTACCTTTTTGCTGCCCGATCACCATAATTGTTTCGCCATCCATTTGGGCAAAACCGCCGATCATCGCTTTGTCATCCCGCACATTTCTGTCGCCGTGCAACTCGAGGAAGTTGGTGAACATTTTTAGAATATATTCCAAAGTATAAGGCCTGTCGGGATGCCGGCTCAACTGCACTTTTTGCCAGGGAGTCAGATGTTCGGTGATGTCTCTTCTCTTTTCAAGTACCTGTTGCTCCAGTTTTTGAATGATGTGGTTATAATCATCCTTTCCTGATTTGGAAGCCAGTTTTTCATTTTCTTCAATCTGCTCGTAAAGCTCTTTTATCGGTTGCTCAAAATCCAGGAATTGTCTTGCTGGTGTTGCCATTTGTGTGTAAAAAAGTTTTTAATAAATGAACTTAAAACCGGTTTTACTTTTTTTCGGGCGATAAAGGTAAGACGTGAAAATTAAATACGCCACAAAAGCTTGTTTTTTAAGCAGGAGAAGAAGAAGCTGGCTTTATTATTGTAAAAATTTTTGATACTAATCAACGAAAAAGTTTTTATGAAGATCAACAAAAACCAAAAAGCTGAAATTGAAAATAAAACGGACAAAATAAAAAAGAAGTCATCCTTTATCTGGTTGGGAACCTACGTCACTATTGCTCTTATTGCGCTTGCCGCTTATATTTTGTTAAGGCTTCATCTTTTTGATATTCTTGGAAAATTTCATCTTATTCTTCAGAAGTTTTCGCTGGCTGTTTTTTTTGCGGTGGTGGTTTTGGCCATTGGCAAATTGATAGAAGTGCTCATTCATAAAAAATCGAAAGGCAAATACACGAAATACAATCTCATTCATCTCACCCGTTTGATCGCTATTATTTTAGTGGCGATCATTGTAATCTCTTTTCTTTTCACCAACTGGTATGCAGCCGCTGTTTCATTGGGCTTGATCTCGCTCATTTTAGGTTTTGCTTTGCAAACGCCTATCAGTTCTTTTATTGGCTGGATTTACATTATAATCCGAAATCCATATAGCATTGGCGACCGGATCCAGATCAATGATTTTAAAGGTGACGTAATTGAGATCAGTTACTTCGACACCACGCTGTGGGAATTTGCCGGCGATTATCTCAGCAATGATTTGCCAAGTGGCAGGCTGATCCGTTTTCCCAACAGTCTTATTCTACAGGCGGCGGTGTACAATTATTCGTGGGAAGATTTTGAATACATCTGGAACCAGATCCCTTTTTACGTAGCTTATACAAGTGATCTCGAATTTGTAACCGGTACGATCAGGAGAATTACTACAGAAGAACTGGGCCCGCAAATGATAGACAGAATTAAACAATTAAAAGAGATGGTAAAGAATTCTCCTGTTGACGAAATTCAGATTAAGGAGTATCCGTATGTTACCTACAGTGTTGATAACAACACATGGGTGCAGGTTACCGTCACTTATTTGGTGCCTCCGAGGAAGGCTTCGCGGTTCCGTACCAACATCATTCATAAAATTTTGGATGAACTGAATAAAGCGCCGGAAAAAGTGATGTTCCCAAAAGGAGATTCGAGATAATTGGATTTTTTCCATATGGGCCAAATAAAAATATCTATTCTTTGTTTGTTTACTGGGTTAAAAAATATTTCGAAGCATCCAAAATATTTTTCACAATTTGTTGGGTTTTTACAAAAACATGACTACTTTTGAATTCTGAATTGCTCCCAAGCTAACAAAACAATTCCAATACTTTTTCGGTTTTTCCACTATCTATGAACCAGTAAACGAAAGTTTACCAGACCAAACTACTGATCTCCAATATCGGTAATACTTTATAACAATTGTCCTTCACTTAAACACAACGTTTATGCGACTTCAATTACGCTCTTTCCTCTTCACTTTGCTCGCCATTACATTTTCAAGTATGAATGTGTTTTCGCAAAGTGCAACTATCAGTACAGATCAACCGGATTATGCACCCGGCTCTACTGTTATCATTTCCGGCACCGGCTTTCAGCCAGGTGAAACTGTAACCTTACAAGTGTTACATGATCCCACCGGGGGCGATGATGCCACAAGCCCGGCCCACCAGCCCTGGACGGTCGTTGCAGATGCAAGTGGGAATGTTTCATCCACATGGTTAGTGCCGAGTGATGAAGATGAGTTGGGGGCAACATTGAAGTTGACAGCTGTGGGGGAAAGCAGTGGGTTGACGGCGGAGTGGACGTTTACGGACGCAAGTGCGCCAAAAATTACTAGTGCAACCCCATTAACGGGCCCTATTGGACAAACTGTTACTATTGTGTTAAATCAAAATGCAACATCGATTACTTCTGTATTTTTTGGAACTGTACAATCTACGTCCGTTACCTTTTCAACAGTTAATCCTACGACACTAACTGCAGAAGCACCTTATGGGACTGGAACTGTTTCAATTACTGTTAATGGATATTGGGATAATAAAGGCACATCGACTACATTTACTGATAAGTATAATAAAACTTATTCCTACACTTGTGCATCCCCATCAATATCTATACCTCAGCCTGCTAACCAACCTATTACCTACGGTGCCAATGCAAGTTTTTCAGTTGCTGCTGCTGGCGATGGATTGAGTTATCAATGGCAGGAATATAATGGCTCTTGGAGCGATATTTCCAATGGTGGCATATATTCTAATGCTACAACTGCTACCCTAAATCTTACAAAACCCAGTGTTTCTTTAGATGGGAGAAGATATAGATGTGTTGTAACCGGTACTTGTGGTTCTGCAACAACCGATGGTAATGCAACCTTGACCGTGAGCGCACGCTCAATCACCGTTACTGCCGATGCAAAGACTAAAGTGTATGGCGAGACTGATCCTGCTCTGACTTATCAGATTACTTCAGGTTCCCTGGTTTCAGGAGACAACTTCTCAGGTTCTCTTACAAGGGACGCAGGGGAAGATGTGGGAAGCTATGCGATTAACCAGGGATCAGTGGCTCTTAGTGATAATTATGATTTGACTTATGTTTCTGCTGATCTCACTATCAACAAGAGGCCTGTAGAGATCACCGCTGATGCAAAATCAAAAACTTACGGCGATGCCGATCCTGCTCTGACTTATCAGATTACTTCAGGTTCCCTGGTTTCAGGAGACAACTTCTCAGGTTCTCTTACAAGGGACGCAGGGGAAGATGTGGGAAGCTATGCGATTAACCAGGGATCAGTGACTCTAAGTAATAATTATGATTTGACTTATGAAGGTGCTGATCTCACCATCAACCCACTGTCGATAATAGTTAACGCTGATCCTAAATCAAAGTATTGTGGTCAGTCAGACCCACCATTGACTTTTGTTTCTTCGCCAGAACTGGGAACAGTTTTAGGAAATGGTCTTGTCGTCACCCTAACAGGTTCATTAACAAGAACGGAAGGTGAGAATTCCGTTCCTCCAAGTAATTTGTTTGCTATTCAACAGGGAACATTAACCGATCTAAACAATCCAAATTATGATATAACCTATGTTGGTGCAAATCTTACTATCAAAGGCGTCTCTATCGATGCGAGTGCAAGTAGTGTAGTGATTCAAATTGGAACTGCAAGTGCTGAATTAAAGGCTACTGTAACCAATTCAAGTGGGGATCCTGTTGAAAATGATGCAGTCGGTTTTACGGTCACAAATAGCAGTAATGCTACTGTGGCATCAGGATCAGTAAATACAGTGAATGGAGTTGCAACTCTGCCAATTGATATTTCCGATGTTTCAACCTGGCCAATTGGTCTCTATAAAATAGTTGCTGAAGCAGGAACCGGTTGTGCTACATCAACAGCCTATATGACAATTTACGATCCTAATGGTAGCTTCATTACTGGCGGTGGTTGGATCATGTCACCAGCAGGAGCTTTGGTAAACAAACCGGCAGCAACCGGCAAGGCCAACTTTGGTTTCAATGCCAAGTACAAAAAAGGTAATAACCAGGTAGATGGAAATACAGAATTCCAGTTCCAGCAGGGCGATTTCAATTTCAAGAGTAGTTCATTGGATGCAGGTACATTGGTAATTTCAGGAGCTAAGGCTACTTACCGTGGTGTTGGAACTGTAAATGGTTCAGGTGATTATGGATTTATGGTCTCAGCAGTTGACGGACAGATTAATGGTGGCGGAGGAACTGATCTGTTCAGGATCAAAATATGGGATAGAAGCCAAGGAAATAAAGTGGTTTACGATAATAATATGGGAAGTGACGAAAACGGAGTTCCAACAACTGCTCTTGGAGGAGGATCAATAGTAATCCACTATGCCAATGGCAAGAATTCAACAAGAGTTATGGCTTCCTCCATAACCGGCTCCCCTGTCGAAGTCAACATTCAACAGGCTGCTGATCAAACAGAAACCGGTGCACTTTCAGTAAAAGTTCTTCCAAACCCAACTTCCTACTACTTCACAGCAGGACTTCAAAGCCTCAGCAAGGAAAATGTAAGCCTGGTAGTGACTGATATAACCGGAAGAGTAATTGAACGGAGAACTGAAATTGCGGCCAACAGCACTATTCAATTTGGAAACAAATATCGCCCGGGAACTTACCTTGCGCAGTTCCTGCAAGGCACTGATAAGGTGACTGTGATGCTGATAAAAGAAGGCGATTAATTCCTGAAAAGCTAACATACAAGAGGTTGCCGAAAGGCAGCCTCTTTTTATTTTGTAGCGAGGTAATTATAATCGGCAAGCAGGGTTTCCAGAAAATTAATTGAATACATTCCCGTTCTGATATGTAACACATCCTGCACTTTTTCTGCAAGGCGATCACAGATTTCATCGTTGTGCTCCTTGTGATAAAGGTTTACTACATTCTTTATCGTGTTGATGTCACGGTCACTGAGTTTTAAAACTTCGGGAAATGTAACGACATAATTCTCATCTTTTATTTCCATGAAAACAGTATCGTTCACTGAAAATGGAGAGACCGTATTAATAACAACCGTATTGGCTGCAATGTCGCCAATGCGCTGGTTCTTTTTGCTGATGGCAATAAAAATGAGCACTACCAATCCCCAAAATCCTGTCATGATCACATAACCAAGAATGCTTTGCAAACTGAAAATCGTATATCCAAAAAAGAATGGCCATTCAAATACTTTGAATATCCAGCGTGTTATATATTGACTTAAAGAAGGCTCTCCTCCATCCAAACTAATGACGCGAATATTAAAAAGCCTTTTGCCAACAGTTTGCCCGTGCATCATCACTTCGCACACAAGCGAGTAAAGCAGCATCGGCATTGAAATGGTTAATATGTCGAGCCCGACATGGCTCCTGAGCGTAGAAATTCCGACCAGGTTAAATCCGCCGTAATAAAAATATTTCATACACACGAAATAAAACAGCAGGAGCACAAAATCAGAAATATAAGCCAACAGCCTTTTGTACACTTCGGCAATCTCAAATTCAAGATCAATATTAAAAGGCGTTTCAATCTGTATCAGCGGCATGAACAGCAATTTATTATTTTAAAATAAAAATTGAAGGTTTTATTTTTATTAATCATTAATTTGTTTCTGTTTCAAATAAGAATTTCAAACCGTCGTTATAAAAAAGTAACTGCAATCAAAACGGCACTTTTAATTTTATCTTATGCGTGAAGCGAGGTTTATAAAAAAAAACGTGGACAAATGGAACGAGTATCAGCATGAGGAAACAAAGGATCCTGATGAAATGGCCGAACGCTTTATCACGCTGCTGGACGATCTTTCCTATGCCAAAACATTTTATCCTAAAAGCAAGGTAACGCGCTGGATCAACGGGATTGCCGCTTCTATTTATCAAAATATTTACCAGAACAAAAGGCACAATTTTTCAAGGGTTGTTCGCTTCTGGAAATATGAATTGCCGTTATTATTTCGTCGTTATCACAAAGTGCTTTTGTTTACTTTTTTGCTTTTTGTCTCATTCGTTTTTATTGGTATCGTTTCTTCCGCCAATGATCCTGATTTTGCCAGGGAATATTTTAATCATCATGTGCAGGCAGGATATTATGATCAAACGATTGCTTCAATTCAGCGGGGAGATCCTTTCAATGTTTATAAAGATGAAAATCCTTTTTCGATGTTTGTGCTCATTGCATTTAACAACATTGGCGTGGCATTTAAAACGGTCATCTTCGGCGTTTTATTCGGAATCGGAACGATATTATTCATGTGGAGCAATGGTTTGATGCTGGGGTGTTTTCAGTCCATATTTTTTTCGCAGGGCCTGGGTTGGCAATCGGTGCTGGTAATTTGGATACATGGTACAATTGAGATATCTTCAATTGTTATTGCCGGATGTGCCGGCATTATTTTGGGAACAGGATGGCTTTTCCCTGGCACGTATACAAGAAAAGAATCTTTTTTACGAAGAGCAAAAGACGCAATCAAGATTTGCATCAGCCTTATTCCTTTTTTTATAATCGCTGCCTTTTTTGAAAGTTATGTAACGCATCTTATGAGCAATACTTTTGAAAAAAATTCAACTGATATAGGTTTGCCTGTGCCGTTTAGTATTATTATTCTTGTTGGTTCTTTTATTTTAATACTTTGGTATTTTGTTTTGTACCCGATCCGCCTGCACAACGAAGGCTTTGCCGTAAAAGACGGGAAAATATTAAAGAATGGCCAGCCCTATGAAAAATAAATTCCGCTTTTTTCTTTGTTTACTCTGCTGCCTCGTTTTACTTACTACTAACGGAAAAGCACAAACCCCGGATTCCTTAACTAGCCCCGACGAGCAGGTGCAGCATCTTTCAAAACAGGAAATAAAAAAGAGTGACACTGCCTATTCGATGCAATATCTTAGCGGTACTTTTTCTGTAGACAAATGGAAAAAGAAAAGGGAATTTTCGTACATGCGCTACCTGGACAGTTTTTTACGAAAGCAAAAAAATCTCAAAACCGACACGGTAAGTCTTGATGAAAAAAGCGGCCGCATCAGAAGGAGAATACAACATCATCAACAACCTTCTTCAATAAACAAGATACTTAACAGTGCACCACTAAGAATTTTCTTCTGGTTGCTTGCCATCGTTTTTATTGTTTTTATTTCTTATAAAGTTTTTTTCAAAAACGAGATCTTTAAAAAACCAAAAAAGATCAGGAATATTTTGGAGGAAGATTCAGTTCACGAATTGAATGAAGCCAGCGCATACGACTCATTAGTAGCAGAAGCAGAAAATAAAAATGAATTTAATGAGGCTGCACGATACCACTATTTAAAAACGCTGAAAAACCTGTCAGAGCGCGGTTTTATCCATTTCAGTCCGGAAAAAACGAACGTGGAATATGTAAAGGAAATGCAACATCATAATTATTCAGATGAATTCCGCGAACTGACACGCGATTATGATTACGTGTGGTATGGAAAATTCATCATTGATAAAACGAAGTATTTACGATTGAAAGAACAGTTTCAAAATTTCAATAGAAAAATATAGCGCCAATTTGAAATTTCTTCTACGATATGGTTTTGCGATTATGGTTGTTTTGTTTGCTTCCGGTTGCACGCAAAACAAAGATCATGTTCCGCCACTTAATGAAAGCTACCGACGAACAGACAAACTTCCGTTTGGTTCTTTTATTGCTTACAAAGGCTTTCAATCAGAATTCCCCGATTACTGGATTAACGTGGCACAAAGACCGTTTACAAAAACCTGGCAGGATCTGAGAAATGAATCAACTAATGGTTATTCGCTTTATTTCCTTATCACCAAAAATCTCATTCTTTCTGTGGATGAAGTAAACGCAATGGTCGAATACATAAAAGCCGGGAACGATCTTTTTATTTCTGCTGATTACGTGGATGAAAAATTGCTCGACGCGATCTATTGCACGATCAACCGGAAAGGTGAAATAGTGAGTGAAGTGAATGGAAAAATGCATGATACTTATGTGAGCATGTTTTTTGGAAAGGATTTCACACCTGAAAAATACAGTTACTATTATTTTCCTTTTCTCAATTATTTCAATAGTTACGATCCTTCGATAACAAAGGTTTTAGGGGTTAATGAATTGAACCTTCCCAATTATGTTGTCATCTTTTCAGGCAAGGGAAGGTTATACCTGCATCTTGCACCCCGCATTTTCAGTAATTATTTTTTGCTCACCAAAAACAATTATCAATATTTTGAAAATGTAACGGCCTATCTCCGGTTCAGTCCGCAATATGTTTACTGGGACGAATATTATAAAGAATATTCGTCAACGAGGAACAAGAACAATTTGAACAGCAAAGACGATTTTTCCTCAATGCAGGTGATCAATCAAAACCCGCCGCTGTTGTGGGCGTTTTATCTTGCGCTCGCCGGATTGCTGATCTTTGTTCTGGTTAATATAAAAAGAAAGCAAAGAGAAATAGAAGTGATCAAACCGAATCTAAATTCTACCGTTGCATTCACTGAAACGGTTGGCACGCTTTATCTTCAGCACAAAAACAACAAGAATATTGCAGATAAGCAGATCACTTATTTTTTTGAATACCTGCGGAGAAAATATTTTATCAAAACGACCTCTGTAACACCGGTATTTATTAATTCTATTTCAGGCAAAAGTGGTGTGAGCAAAGAGGAAACGCAGGAACTGTTTGATCTCATCAGCCATATTCAGAAGGAAGAAGAAGTGACAGATGATGAACTGCTTTCATTAAATTTAAAGATTGAAAATTTTAAAAAACCAAAATCGGATGGAAGAAAATTTGTTTGAACAACGCATTGACATCAATACACTGAACAACGCGGTTATCGGGATACGAAATGAAATTAGCAAAGTGATCGTTGGGCAGCACAAAATGGTTGACCTCTTACTGATCGCCTTGTTATGCGACGGCCATGTTTTGATTGAAGGTGTGCCGGGAGTAGCCAAAACACTAACTGCAAAATTGCTTTCCAGAATTATCAATACCAATTTTTCAAGAATACAATTTACACCCGACCTTATGCCAAGTGACGTGCTGGGTACTTCTGTTTTTAATCCACAGGAAGCAAAGTTTGAATTCAAACGCGGGCCAATCTTTAGTAATATTATTTTGATTGATGAGATCAATCGAGCACCGGCAAAAACGCAATCCGCTTTGTTCGAGGTGATGGAAGAACGGCAGGTAACGATTGATGGAATGACGCATTTTATGGAATTCCCTTTTTTGGTAATTGCCACACAAAACCCGATTGAGCAGGAAGGAACTTATCGCTTGCCGGAAGCGCAGTTGGACCGTTTTTTATTCAAGATCGTGATCGATTATCCGACAATGGCAGAAGAAGTAAACATCCTGATGAACCAGCAATCTGTTTCACAAAACAGCCTGCTTGAAAAGGTGCGGCAATTGGTAACACCGGCGCAAATAACAGAATACAGGAACATAACCAACCAGGTGATCATCGATCCAAAACTGGTAGAGTTCATTGCAAAAATTGTCAATCAAACAAGAAATAATTCTTCGCTTTATCTAGGCGCTTCGCCTCGTGCTTCCCTTGCCATTCTGCGTTCTGCAAAAGCGAATGCAGCGATAATGGGTCGCGACTTCGTAACCCCGGAAGATATTATTGAAATGGCAGTGCCGGTAATGCGGCACCGGATCATTCTAACTCCTGAAAAAGAAATGGAAGGCTTCACACCAGATGAATTGATTAACGAAATTATTTCACGAATAGAAATTCCACGTTAATCTTTAAAAACAATTTTCAATATTAAACATTGAATTTCTTTAAAAAATATTTTTTAGATCTTTTCCTGCCAGCACGTTTTTTTATAGGGATTGCTGGACTCGTGGCACTGTTTATTATTTCATTTTATATCCCTGCTTTGCAAACGGTGACCATAGGCATATTTGTAATATTTGTTCTCTTTTGCCTTGTTGATTATGCACTTTTATTTTTCACGAAGAAATTTCCAACGGCACAAAGAATTATGGGGCACCGTTTCAGCAACGGAGATGAAAATAAAATTGATTTGTTGGTTAAAAACGATTTTAATTTTCCAGTGAGTGTTTATATAATTGACGAGTTGCCGGAACAATTACAAATGCGAAATTGGAAGCGAAAGGTGAATTTAACTGCACGCCAGCAAAAGAAAATTTCATGGACATTAAAACCAGTTGAAAGAGGTGAATACCATTTTGGAAATATTCATTTGTTTGTATCAACACCTTTAAAATTTGTAACAAGAAGATTCACCACAGAGGCTTCCGAAACTGTACCGGTTTTTCCGGCTTTTCTTCAATTGGGCAAATATGGATTGTTTTCAGGCACCACAGTAAACGCGGAAGCCGGGACACAACAAGTACGTAAGATAGGCCAGAGTCTTGAGTTTGAGCAAATAAAAGAATATGTCACCGGCGACGATATACGCACTTTAAACTGGAAAGCTTCGGCACGCAAAGGCGGTTTGATGGTGAACAGTTTTATGGAAGAAAGATCGCAGCAGGTTTATTGCATTATTGACAAAGGCCGCCTGATGAAAATGTCTTTCAATGGAATGACACTTCTCGATTATGCCATCAACAGTTGCCTTGCTTTAAGTAACATCTGCCTTAAAAAACAGGATAAAGTCGGCGTAATTACTTTTTCAAATGAACCTGGAAATATTCTTCCGGCGGATAGAAAAGCGTCGCAGGCAGAAAACATCATGCAATTATTGTATAAGCAAAAGACCGATTTTCTTGAAAGTGATTTTGAGATGCTTTATTTACAGATAAGAAGCAAGATCAAACACCGCAGCCTTTTGATATTGTTTACCAATTTCGAATCTTTGTCGGGATTAAACAGGCAAATCGATTATTTAAGATCAATTGCCCGCAATCATTTGCTGCTTGTAATATTTTTTGAAAACTCTGAATTGGATCAACTGCGAGATTCAGATGCAAAAGATCTCGAACAGGTTTATATCAAAACAATCGCTGAAAAATTCGCTTTTGAAAAAAGGATAATCGGCAAAGAACTTTCGAAGTACGGAATTCTATCGATCCTATCTTCTCCAAAAAATCTTACAGTCAATACCATTAATAAATACCTCGAACTGAAAGCGCGTCAGGCAATTTAGACCTGTTTTTTCTCAAAGAAATGTACTTTGCAGCCTTAGCTTAATTTTTAAAAATGATTCAAAATACTTTCGAAGAAGGAAGAGTTTTATTAATTGATAAACCGTTGGACTGGACATCGTTTGATGTAGTAAGAAAGATCAGAAATCTTATCAAAATAAAAAAAGTAGGTCACGCGGGAACGTTGGATCCTTTGGCTACAGGGCTTTTGATCGTTTGCACTGGAAAGTTTACCAAGAAAATAAATGAGTTTATGGCGCAGGAAAAAGAATACATCGGCACCATCACACTCGGAGCAACAACGCCAACTTACGATCTTGAAAGCGAACCGGAAAATTTTAAGTCGATAGAAAATATAACTGAAGAATTAATTTGTGAGACAACAAAAAAATTCAAAGGAGAGATCCTTCAAACACCACCTATTCATTCTGCCATAAAACAAAAAGGAAAACCCGTTTATTTGCTGGCTCGAAAAGGCAAAGATGTTGTTCTTGAACCACGGAAAATAACGATCAGTGAATTTGAAATCTCGGATATAAAAATGCCGGTTTTTTCTTTCAAAGTTGTGTGTACAACGGGAACGTATATACGCAGTTTAGCGAATGATTTTGGTGCAGCATTAGGTTGCGGAGGTTACCTGAGCGAATTGCGCAGAACAAGAATTGGCAATTTTAAAGTGGAAGATGCAATGACGATGGATGAATTTACTCAAGCAGTAAACAAAGAAAAACAGTAATTTTTTTTGAGCGGAAGACGGGACTCGAACCCGCTACCTGCAGCTTGGGAAGCTGCCGCTCTACCAGGTGAGCTACTTCCGCTTTTGTAGATGCAATATATAAAAATTATTCACTGCTTTTAAAAACAGGAATAATCATTTTTTCTTTGTTCACTGAGTGGAAAAAAAATTGCTTTTATTACTTCGTTTGCTGTTAGTTGTAACGGATCACATTTCCTTGTTTATCCATTTCCGGCATTGGTTGTCCGTCCCTTGGAATAAAAAATTTATGGCGCTCAATGATCACGCGATTGTCGTACAATTCAAAAATAAACAGCCCGGAGCTTCGAAAATTCGCTTTGTCTAATGTTAGCAATGGCTCGGGAACCTTTGAGACTTCAAATAAGAAAGAACCATCGGCGCGATAGAAGCGGATAGAATATTTTTTTCTTGCTGCATCAGGCAAAGAAATGATCACATTGTTATCCTTGCCGGTATAAACATGCGGCGAGGGAACAAAGAGATTAGGGTTATACTTGTGAGGATCTGATGCAATTTGTCGTTCAACTTTCGGATTTTCAACCGGTGGCATTTCATTCAATGTATCTTTTCCCGGCCGGTGCGATTGGGTAAAAAGATAATTGCCGCCCTGGAATGAAATAAACAGCCTGTAAAATTGATCAGAAGGAATAAATTCTTTGGTATCTGTAAAGCCATTTACTCCCGGGCCGACGTTCAGAAGACTACCGATCGTAGTAAAATTTTTCAAACTGTCAGGAGATCGTTGCACATTAATATGCGTAACATTTCCAAAAGGGTTATTCCATGTGACCAAAACATTCTTTCCTAATTGAACAACAGTTATTTTCGGCAAGGTATCCTGGGCATGACACAACTTTTGCAATGAAAAAGCTGTAAAAATTAGGATGAAATATTTGTACATGACGGCGAATGCGAAGTTATTAGTTCCTCAGGACTGCAAATATAATGGCTTGCATAAAAACATTTGAGCGAAAAAAGGCAGTCTTAACAAATAACTTTGATATTGCCTTGAAACCCTTCAATCCGGGGAAAAGCTCCGTTACTTTTCGCTATTTTTGAAAACATTAAATTTCTTTATGACCTATAACTATCTTCCGCTTGATAAAAGTTTTCTCACTTTCGAACAGGTAAAAAATTATTTAAGATATGACCAATTGGTTTCCATCACTTTTGCTGCCCATGAGGACATAATGAAATGCCGGCATTACCTTGATGAAAAATTAAAAAATTCAGACGAACTTTTTTACGGGATAAATACCGGCTTTGGTTTTTTACAAAATGTTAAGATCGAGAAAGAACAATTGCAACAGCTCCAGACGAATTTATTACTTTCTCATGCTTGCGGATTGGGAGAGGAAGTCCCGGCTCCTATTGTAAAGTTGATGCTGATGCTGAAGATCAAATCTTTAAGTTATGGCTATTCGGGTGTAGGAATTGAACTGGTAAAAAGATTGATGGATATGCATAATAATGACGTGCTGCCCGTCATTTACACACAAGGCTCATTAGGCGCTTCGGGAGATTTGGCGCCACTTTCGCACATGAGCCTTCCGCTTATTGGTTTGGGCGAAGTGATTTGGAAAGGTGAAAAAATTTCTTCTGAATCAGCTTTGCAAGATTTGAACTGGGCACCGCTTCAATTGCAAAGCAAGGAAGGACTGGCGCTGATCAACGGCACCCAATTTATGAGTGCTTATGGAATTTATAATTTGATAAAGGCTGAAAAATTATTCGAATGGGCAAATATTATATCCGCGATTTCTTTTGATGCTTTTAATTGCAATCCTGATTGTCTTTATCAAAAACTTCATCAAGTAAGAACACATGCAGGCCAGGAATTTGTTGCGGGTGAATTAAGGAAAATCCTGCAGGGAAGTGAAATTGTTTCCACCAAGAAATTACAAGTGCAGGATCCTTATTCGTTTCGATGCATTCCACAGGTGCATGGAGCAGCAAAAGACACTTTTGATTTTGTGCTTAAGACTTTTCTTGTCGAGATAAATTCTGTCACTGACAATCCCATTATTTTTCCCGATGAAGATAAAATCGTGAGTGGTGGCAATTTTCATGGTGAACCATTGGCGTTCGCATTAGATTTTTTAACGATTGCCATGAGTGAAATTGCAAATATTTCTGAAAGGAGAACTTACCAGTTGCTAAGTGGAGAAAGAGAGCTTCCGTTATTTCTTGTGAAAAATACCGGGCTTAATTCAGGTTTGATGATCCCACAGTACACGGCTGCAGCCATCGTGAGTGAAAACAAACAATTGTGTACACCGGCTTCTGTTGATTCAATTTCTTCATCCAACAACCAGGAAGATCATGTCAGTATGGGTGCTAATGCTGCCACAAAATGCTTAAGAGTTTTGGAAAATGTAGAAAAAGTTTTAGCGATAGAATTGTTGGTGGCTCTGCAAGCATTGGAATACCGGCGGCCACTGCGTTCTTCTGGAAAAATTGAAGAAATAACTAGTGCCTTCAGAAAAAAAGTTTCCTTCAATGAAAATGACCGTGTTTTGCAGACTGATTTAAAGGAAGCAATATTATTTATCCGGAAAAATGAAGTGTAATTTTTCTTCTATTCCAAAATAAATTTTCAGATAATTGTTTATTCACTACAAAAAAGGTTGCCCCAATTGAGAGGCAACCTTTAAGACTTAGTTGAATTGTTTACTTCACACGTACAATCTTTCCAGTCACATGATGATCTCCAATCTTGAAAGAATAGATTAACATTCCTCGCAATTTGGATTGCATGTTATAATTGATGACCTGTTTTCCTTTCTGCATTTGGCCTTGATAAACGTTAGCCAATTTAACTCCTGTCACATCATACAAATCGAGTGTTGCACGTCCTGAAACCGGTGTTACAATTGTGAATGTTACCTTATTATCAACCGGGTTTGGATTGGTTGTAACCGTAACTGATTCAGTACCAGTTTGGTCGGTTGTAGGATTGATTAATGAAAGCGCCTTCAGATCATAAGTGCCTGGGCAGGTTTGCGGTGTTGGATAATAGCCGAGGCTAAATCGTCCTTCATCAAACAAGTTATTAATGACATCCACAGCTTTGCTGATATCACTATAACTTACGTGTGCAGGCAAATCTCCCCCTAATGCTGCGCTAGCGAGATTCAGCAAATCTGCAACTGTTTTTCCTCTCAGCAGATCCATTAACGCAGCATTGGTTGTTATTTGCATACTGCTCATTGAACCTCCATTTGCGCAAGAAGCAATCTGACCTGAACATGCTGAACCTAATGGCGTCATTGTGGTTAAGTAGCCATCCTCGATAACAAATGATCCCAAGCCATTTCCCGGAATATTAATATTAAGCGCCAGGGTGATTGCCTGCGAAAGAAGAACGTTATTGATCCTACCTTTCTTTAAAGGAGGATAAGTGCCCGGGGAATTAAGATTATAATCTTTTACCAACCTGGTTGCTTTTCCGCCTCCCGGCATTATTGATTGCAATACAGATGCCTGTGCATAAGTAACAGTGAACGATGCGCCTGCTTTGCCTAAATACAAGGTGCCTCCCATGTTTGCCAACGACAATTGCATCACTTGAAGAGCGCTCATTGAACCATTATCCGTTGTGCAACCTTTACCTGTTGAATGATAGAATCCCTGCGTATAAGTAAATATTGGTCCTCCACAAGGTGGTGCTTCATTGACTGTCTCTGTCGCATTTCCTGATACACAACCTGCCTCATTCTGTACACTTACCGTATGATCGCCTGTTGTTGTGGTCGTATAGCCTCCAGATGGATAGGCTGCATACGCTCCTCCGTCAAAGCTGAACAGCAGTCCTGTAGTTGATGAGGTTACAGTGATCGTTGCTGTAGCATCACTGCAGGTGGGTTGTACTATGCTTAAGGTCGGTGCATCCGGGGTCGATGGCGCATTAACAGTAACATTACAGGTTTGTGAAGAACAGTCGTCTGATACGGTTAAATAATATGTACCAGCAGAAAGACTTGAAACGCTTGCAGTATTTCCGACCACCGTATTCGAACTATTTTTCCAAACGTATTGTACCGTTCCAACAGCATTGGAGACCACACCGGCAGTAACTGAGCCATCATTGCCAGCACAGGTAGCATCTGTTTTTGAGCATGTTCCTAAAGAGAGCGCTCCAGAAGGTTGGGTAACTGTATAAACTTTCACAGCCTGACAATTATTTGCGTCAGTTATTGTTACCTGATAGGTTCCTGCCACCAAACCGGTGAGATCTTCGTTATTTATTTGTCCAGCAGGAACACTGCCTCCATTGCTTGCGCTCCAGGAATAGGAAAATGAGCCTGTACCTCCAAAAGCGGTTATATCTATCGCACCATTATTTCCGCCGAAACAGGAAACGTTGGTAATTTCAGATGTTGCATTTACTCCTGCATTAATTTGGATCGATGGTAATGTTCCACATTTAGGATTTATTGTCGACGGATCCAAAGGGCAAACGCTATTGGGGGATGCATCCGTCCAAGCCAAATACAAATTAGTTATGTTTAAGATATCCCCACATTTATAATTAATGTTATCAAAAGTAAGGCTTGTTATGGCATGGGGAGGAAGTGCACTGCTATTTGGCGGAATTGCCGTACTATTACAACCATGTATGGGCGTTGAAGTTACCTGGCCTGTTACACCGTCCGTAATTTCTAAAGTGCCCCAGAAAGCGAAGGCTGTTCTGTTAGAACCAGTTGTATTATTAATTGATAAAGTCAGTGTACCTGTCAACGGCGTACCTACTGTACAAGAGCTACAAATATCAACATTAGACAAAGTTGCACCCACCACCTGAAGATCATTAGATGTGCAACTGGTGGCTGGTGGCAAAGATTGAGCGATACTTGAAGAAAAAGCAAAACAAAGCAAAAAGACTGTCATATAAGAACGAAGTCGTATTGTCGCTTTACTGGCAAATTTGCTCCAAACCTTCGGAAGCATATTGAGTAAAAAGCTCAGGTAATTAAACCTGTCTTTTGATACCCCCCAAATATTTTGATTGAAGAGTGTAGTTGTTACCATCTTTAAAAATTTTAAAGGTTTAAAAGAATGGGTAGACGAATTTCCCGGTAATACAACAGGTATTTATTTTGGCGGTTGTTAACAGGATGGATAATAAACGAAGAACCGTTTAAATACTTAAAAAATTGGTGGTAACAAAACGAAAGCTTTGGTAGTAATAGGAATTGGAATTAGAAAAGAGAAACCAATGTGTGTAATAAAGGTCTGACAAACCTATAAAATAAATTTTAATACTGCAATTTTTTTCAAATTTTTTTTAGCCACTAAAATTTATCAGTAACTTAAGCTGCTCTTACATTTTGGCCAAACGCTTTTAATATTAAGAAATGAGTTCAAAATACGACCCGATAAAATACAAAACCCCAAACGGAACCACCTTAAGTTGTAAAGGCTGGATACAGGAAGCAGCACTTAGAATGTTGTTGAACAACCTCAACCCCGAAGTGGCAGAGAATCCTGATGAATTGATTGTATATGGAGGTCGGGGTAAAGCAGCCAGGAACTTTGAAAGTCTTGACCTGATCATTAAAGCTTTGAAAGAATTGGAAAACGATGAATCGCTTTTAATACAAAGTGGTAAGCCGGTGGCAATGCTTAAAACTCATCCAAACGCTCCACGCATCCTGATCTCAAATTCCCAATTAGTACCCAAATGGGCGACATGGGAAGTTTTTGATGAACTGGAGAAAAAAGGCCTTATTATGTTTGGACAAATGACAGCCGGCTCGTGGATCTATATCGGCAGCCAGGGAATTGTGCAGGGAACGTATGAAACTTTCGGAGCTGTTGCCAAAAAGCATTTGAATGGTTCACTTAAAAATACATTAAGTGTAACAGCCGGATTAGGAGGAATGGGAGGCGCACAACCACTTTCAGTTACAATGAATGAAGGCGTTTGTCTTGTTGCTGAAGTTGATGCAAACCGAATTGAAAAAAGATTAAAGACCCGGTACCTTGATGAGGCTATTGAAAATATCGATGAAGCTATTGACAAAGCGCTCCAAAAAAAGGAAGAAGGAAGAGCTTATAGCATTGGTGTTCATTGCAATGCAGTTGATTTGTTGCAGCGCCTTTTGCAAAGAAATATAAAGGTTGATGTATTGACAGATCAAACTTCCGCTCATGATCCGCTGGTGGGTTACGTTCCTTATACTATTTCGTTTCAAGAAGCCAATCAATTGCGTTCTTCAGACCCGGAAAAATATGTTCAGCTTTCTTACCCCGCCATGAAAAAGCACGTTGAATTGATGCTTGAATTACAATCAAAAGGATCGATAACTTTTGATTATGGGAACAACTTACGTGCACGCGCACACGAAGCAGGACTGAAAGAAGCTTTTAATTTCCCCGGATTTGTTCCGACTTATATTCGTCCTCTTTTTTGTGAAGGCAAAGGACCTTTTCGTTGGGCTGCTTTGAGCGGTGATCCTGAAGATATTCGTGTAACGGACACCGTTATAATGGAATTATTTCCGGAGAATGAAGGGTTGATTCGCTGGATAAAACTGGCAGGTGAAAGGATTTCTTTCCAGGGATTGCCGGCAAGAATTTGCTGGTTAGGTCAGGGAGAAAGAGAGAAAGCAGGACTTGCTTTTAATGAACTGGTAAGAACTGGGAAAGTAAAAGCACCAATAGTTATCGGGCGCGATCATTTGGACACCGGATCAGTTGCAAGTCCGAACCGGGAAACAGAAGCAATGTTGGATGGAAGCGATGCCATAGCCGATTGGCCGGTTTTGAATGCTTTGGTAAATACTGCAGGAGGAGCAAGTTGGGTAAGCTTTCATCATGGTGGTGGCGTTGGCATGGGGTACAGCATTCATGCCGGGATGGTTATCGTTGCTGATGGCACAAAAGAAACTGATGAAAAATTAAGCAGGGTATTACAGAATGATCCCGGATTGGGAATCATCAGGCATGCAGATGCAGGATATGATGTTGCAAAAGACTATGCACGAAAATTTGACCTGGATATTAAGCAAAGGCTCAGCCGGTCAAAATAAAAATTGATCTTTTTAATTCGTTTACCCTTGACCGTTAGTTATCCTCTTCTTCGCTTCGCTGCGAATAGCCACTATTGAGCGGAAGTTCAAAATAAAAGGTGCTTCCTTTTCCGGGTTCACTCATCACACCAATTTTTCCTCCATGTTTTTCTATTACTTCTTTGCAAATGTAGAGGCCGAGCCCAAGTCCGGGAAAAGTGTTCAAATTTGGTCCCGACACACGATAAAAGCGTTCAAAAATCTTCTCCTGCTCATCTTTGCTGATCCCTTTCCCAAAATCCCTAACCGAACAAATCACAGTATTCTCGCGCCTTTCAAGAGAAATAATGATCTTCTTACTCTCAGCTGCATATTTGATGGCGTTGCTGATAAAATTAGTAATCACCTGCCTGATCCTTTCCCTATCTGCATAAACAGAAGCAGGCTGGTTATTTTTAAATACCAATTGATGTTTTAAAGAAACAGGCTGCATATCTGCAACTATTTCCGAAACCAGTTCATTCAATGTGAAAGGCTCGCGGTTAAAAACGAGTTGGCCATTTTCTATTTTAGAAGTATCGAGCAGATCGTTGATAAGCGAGGTAAGTTTATTGATCTGGATGTCCATTCTTTCCAACATCGTTTTATGCTGCTGGTCATGGAAACCTTCTGCATCCATCAGGAGTAATTGTGTGTAGGCCTTTAGTGAAGTGACAGGCGTCTTAAGTTCGTGACTTGCAATACTGAAAAATTCATCACGGCGGTAAATAAGATCTTCAGTTTCCTGTTGTATCCTGTCCTTTTGATCTGTGAATTCCTGTAGGTTGTCACGCATTTTTTGTATAGAAATCCCAAGCAGATCCTCACTGCTTCTTGGTTGAACCTTGACTTCAAAATTGCCCTTTCCTATATGGCTTGCCGCCTCTGCCAAAGCGATATTATTCTTGTCGATATCAATTATACTTTGGGCAAGATCTCCAATAATTCCTTTTGGCATATTTTTCAGATCAAGGTCTGTGTCGCCAACCGCAATTTTTGAAGCAGCGAATTTAATTTCCGACAACAACTTTTGGATATGATTGACAATATAAGCGATGACCGCAATCACCAACAAAATGGCAAAGAACATAAAAGAAAGTGTTTGCTTTTCAGCATCTTTTTCCTCTCTATAAATTTCCTGCATCTTTATATCTGCAGACTGCCACAGTGCTCTTTGTTGCCGCCTGAGGCTAATCATTGCCTGGGTGGAGGCCTCCCAAAACTGGCTTGCAGTGAACGTGCTGTCAAACTTAAATGTACTGAAAACATTATGCAGATAATTGAGCGTGGCAGCATAAGGCGTCCCGTCTTTACTTTTATTGTAAATCTTTACTGCTTCCGGCGGTGCCTTCAACAAAAATTCCGTTTCGTAAGTATTGAAAACTTTATAAACACCCAGCGTTCCAAATAATGTTTCAACAACATACTCGCGCGTCAACAACACATTAAAAACGTTTGTGCGGATGATGCCTAAATAAGTGATCATTTCCGACAATTTCTTTTGCGCGACAAGATCTGCGTAAGCCGGTTTAAGAAATGTATTTGCGGGTAAGGCAGCAGATAAAAGATTCAATCTAAAAATTGCATCTGTATAATATTGCATGATCTGATTTGTACTCAGGCGCAGTGAATCAATTTGCGATCGTATTGAATCAATGTTATCAATAAACGTGTATTTCGAAAAAGCATTGAACGAAGGATCCCTGCTTTCTTCCAGCAACTTTATTATAGAATCTGTTCTTTTGCGATGAAAAAGAATGCGGTTATATCCGGTATCATTCAATTTGTAAAAATAACTGTAGCGCCTTTCCCTTGTGAGTTCAGCTACCAGCTCTGCTACGTTTTGCGATTGCTGGATGTGTTCTATATAGTTACCCAGCAACTCTACTTTCTGGGATTTCTCCCGGTAGATCATCATTGAGAAATAGATCAGGAATAAAACAGGAATAATTCCTATCAGAAGCAATTTGGCAGTAAGCGATAGATTTCTAAATCGAACAATCATCTATTGACAAATAGGATGGACAATGGTATTGAATTAGACGAATTGGTGCATCAATGGTACCAATCTTATACAGCTAAGATACAATACACATCAATAATAAACCACAGAAAATCAAATAGCCTCAGTTCTTACACAATGCGCAATACTGCAAGAGCAGCGAAATCAAAATAGATCTTAAGTTTCCTTAACCGGTTATTTAAGTAAGCTAATCGTCTCTTCGTACAGCCCTGTAGTGTTCGTCACAGCGACATACAACACTAATTGGTGGTCCGTAAGTGTTTTGATTTGGTACGTATCTACTCCCACTATTGTAAGTTGTGTGTCGCTATCAATCGTATAAACTGCAGTATCTTTCTGACCCTGTATATCAGAATATACCTTGTTGTCATTTCTGAATTCGATGGTGCCACTTGTTGAAATAGTGTCCGTATAATCGTAGGTTCCCACCTTCTGGTGATAAATATCTGATTGCACTTGCCACGTCCCGATTATTTTGTCGGCAGTCGTTAAGGTTACTTTCTTTTTTTTGCACGCAGCAAACAAGAAAGTGGTCAATGAAATGATCAGGAAATAAATAAAATATTTTTTCATAACAATTTCTTGGGTATTAAATAGATTCTTGGGTATTAAATAGATCAAAAACAAAATAAAATTATCGAAATTTATTTGTTTACCGGAAACGTTCTATCCATTTGTGTTATCATTTCTGGTGTAAGCCAGTTGGCATGTTATATGTAGCCTATAGGAAAAACCAGGTATTTATTTCAATAAAACATTTAATTAAAATCGATTCACGAATGAAAGAATTATACTCAATAAAAAAGAACAGCCTGTTACTTATCTTTTTAGTCATTGTTGGCCCAATTATTCTTCCTTCATGTAGCCACAAGTTAATTTTTCAAAAATCTTATTCCATCCCTGATGCTACAGGTTATGTAAAATTTAAAAAAGAAACTAATGACAATTACCGGGTTGATGTAAAAACAGTAAATCTTCCAAAGCCAAAAGATTTGACTCCTCCGGGAGATGTATACGTTGTTTGGATGAGAACACGCGAAAATGACCTGACGAATATCGGCAGGATCAAAAGCGCTTCCGGCCTTTTTTCAAAAAAATTAAAAGGAGAATTAAAAGCAACAGCATTATCGAGACCAATCTCATTTTTCATTACTGCAGAAAGATATGGCGACATTCAATATCCCAACAATCATGTTGTTCTTAGCACCAAATAAATGACGGAATGAAGAATTGTTGATGCATACACGAAAATATTCCGTTGAATAAAAATTGTACATTAACGAAGGTGATTTAATAATTTTGTGGTTGACAAAAACTATATATTTTGAATATTTTCCAATTCATTCGTCAGCCATGGCCGTGGTATGTGGCAGGACCGATCATTGGGTTGACAGTTCCCATACTCTTGCTTGCCGGCAACAAAATGTTAGGCATTTCAAGTAGCCTGCGACACATTTGCGCGGCATGTTTTCCCGGAAGAATCGATTTTTTAAGATACAACTGGAAAGCACAATTGTGGAATCTATATTTCGCAGCAGGTTTATTAATCGGCGGTTTTGTTGGTGGTGTTTTATTAAAGCCGGAAAAACCGATGCCATTGTCACCGGCCACTACAAAAGACCTGGCAGTCTACGGAATACACGATGTCCACCATCTTTTACCAACAGAAATTTTCAGCTGGGCACATTTGTTCACCTGGCAACATTTACTCATCATTATTGGCGGTGGTTTTTTGGTAGGATTCGGAACGCGCTACAGTGGCGGCTGCACAAGTGGACATGGCATTTTTGGATTAGCCACTTTGCAATGGCCTTCTTTGGTTGCCGTCGTATTATTTTTTGCCAGCGGCATCCTTACGACACATTTTATTTTACCCTTACTTCTTCGATAAATGAAAACAAAAAATCTTCTTTACCTGCTCATCGGAATAATTTTCGGAACAACTTTGATCAAGGCCGATGCCGTTTCCTGGTTCCGGATGCAGGAAATGTTTCGCTTCCAGGGTTTCCAGATGTATGGAATTTTTATGACCGCCATTCCTACCGGTGCGATCACTTTTTTTCTCATCAAAAAATTCAAAGTAAAAACGCTCGACGGCGAACCGGTAAAGATCATTAAGAAAAAATTCAATCCGGGTACGGTTATCGGATCCATTTTGTTTGGAATTGGTTGGGCACTTACCGGAACCTGCCCCGGCCCTATTTATGTTCAAATTGGAAGTGGATTAACAATTGCAATTTTGACATTGCTGAGCGCGCTCGCAGGAACATGGGTTTTTAGTTTCCTGAGACCAAAACTTCCTCATTGATTGATTCCTTTTGAGTAAACAAACAAAATGAGAGAATTATTTTTTCCTGAAAAATATCCTGATCGGAACTCCTGAAAGATCGAAGTTCTGGCGAAGTTGATTTTCCAAATAATTCTTGTAAGGCGTTTTAATGTCGTTTGGAAAGTTGCAGAAAAAAGCAAACGAAGGAACTGCAGTTGGCAGTTGGGTAACGAATTTTATTTTCACAGCATGGCCTCTCACCACAGGTGCATGATAAGATTCCATCGCCTTTTGCATCACTTCATTCAATTTGGAAGTAGGGATTTTTTGCAACCGGTTCTCATAAACTTTTAAAGCCGTTTCCATTGCCTGGAATATGCGCACTTTTTCTGTTGCAGAAATAAATATGATCGGCACATCATTAAACGGCGCCAATTTTTGCTTCAAGGTTTTTTCGTAATCACGAGCGGTGTTTGTTTCCTTTTTTACCAAATCCCATTTATTCACAAGAACTACAATTCCTTTTCCTTTTTTGGCCGCCAATGAAAAAATATTCAAATCCTGCGCTGTAATTCCTTTCTCCGCATCGAGCAACAAAATGCAAACATCCGCTTCGTCAACAGCGCTTATCGCCCGAATGACGGAATAAAATTCCAGATCTTCGCTCACCTTTTTCTTTCTCCTTATGCCGGCAGTGTCGATCAAAATAAAATCTTTATTAAAAAGGTTATACCGCGTATGAACCGCGTCTCTTGTAGTGCCGGCAATGTCGCTAACGATGGTTCGTTCCTGGCCTGTCAGTGCATTCAGTAAAGAAGATTTTCCCACATTTGGCTGGCCGATAATTGCAAATTTTGGAACCGTCGTCTCCTCTTCTGTTTTTTCTTCCGGTATCCTCGAACAAATTTCATCCAGCAATTCGCCCGTTCCTGAACCGCTGATTGAAGAAAGAAAAAATATTTTTTCAAAACCGAGACTGTAAAATTCTGCTGCTTCCAGTTCACGATTATAGTTGTCCACTTTGTTCACCACCAGGTAAACCGGCTTTGGTGATCTGCGCAGCAGTTCAGCCATTTCTTCATCAAGATTGGTAATGCCTGTGGTAACATCAACCATAAAAACAATCGCATTTGCTTCTGCTATCGCAATATGAACTTGTTTGCGGATTTCTCTTTCAAAGATGTCATCACTGTCCGCCACAAAACCGCCCGTGTCAATTACATTAAAAGATTTTCCGGCCCATTCGGCTACGCCATATTGCCTGTCTCGCGTAACTCCACTGAAATCATCGACGATTGATTTTCGCTCTTCAAGCATGCGGTTAAAGAAAGTACTCTTGCCCACGTTGGGACGCCCTGTTATCGCTACTGTGTAAGACATTTGTATTTAGAGTTCGGAATTTAAGTGCCTGTTTTTTTAGAATTGCAAAGAACGGAAAGTATTTTCAAATTCAACCCGCTATCTGAATCGTTCAGTTTTTTCAAAATAAAAATTTCGAAAATCTATCCTTTTACTGGTTCAAATCACATTCTTCTTTTTAGAAGTAATTGCAGTCTCTTTTATGGATTTCAAATCCTTATAAAAATCAGGATATGATTTTTTCACTGCTTCTGCTTCATGAATGATTGTATTTCCGGTTGCACCTAAAGCAGCTACAGCCGTTGCCATCGCAATTCTATGATCATTATGCGAAGAAACAATTGCACCTTTCACTTCCTTACTTCCCTTAATATTCATAAAATCGCCATTCAGTTCAATCTCCACATTCATTTTCCTAAACTCATCTCTCAAGGCAATCGCCCTGTTACTTTCTTTGTGCAAAAGCCTGTTCACACCTTTAATCACTGTAGTTCCTTTGCAATAAGAAGCAAGCGCCACCAGCGGCGGAAACAAATCCGGGCAATGTGTTGCATCGACTTCAAAAGCCGATAATTTATTTTTCTTTACCGTAATTTCTTTTTTATCAACCGTAACTTCTGCTCCGGCATCGTACAAGGCTTCCATAATATTTTTATCGCCCTGGCACGAATTCAAATCAGCGCCGGAAACCACAACTTGTCCGGCGACAGCGCCGGAAACAAGCAAAAATGCGGCATTGCTCCAATCTCCTTCCACGGTATATTTTATGCTGTGCGCATTTAATGGTTCACGGGGAAAAATATTGAATACCTCATAATTTTTGTTTTCGATTTTGAAACCAAAATGTTTTAAGACCGAAATGGTCAAATCAATATAAGGCCGGCTGGAAAGTTCTTTAACAGTGATCCTAACGGGATGCGTACACGCTTTTGCATAAGCAAATAATAAACCCGTCAAAAATTGCGAGCTCAACGATCCGTCAACAGTGATATTTTTTGGATGTAGCGGACCATGCAGAGTGACAGGTAATTTTCCATGGTTTGAATTTACTTCAACATCTATTTCAGGAAGAATTTCATCAAAAAAGTCCATAGGCCTTTTCAGAATACTTCCTTCGCCCGTGAAGGTGATGTCGTAATTGAACAGGCCCGCAATTGGCGCGAACATCCGCATCGACAAACCGCTCTCACCAACATTTACGATCACATTCTTTTCAGGAAACTGAGAGCGGAAAATAAAATCATGTGAAGTAATGGCAAGTTTGTTACTTACTTTATTGATCGTAGCGCCCAGTTTTGAAATGATATCAAGCGCCGCTTTTTCATCATTGCTGGTTCCGAAATTGTCAATAACCGTTGTGCCCGGTGTGATGAGCGCCGCTGCACAAGCGCGCTGCATTGAACTTTTGGACGGAGGTACTTTTATTTTTCCTGAAACTGAAGAAGGTGTAACTGTAATTTCCACTTAATAAATTGTGAATGGTGAATGGTGAATTATGAATTGAGAGAAAAAAACATTTTTTGTAATTCCGGGATCGGAATCTTTTTAACCGATGCTTTACCGATTGCATCAAGCACAATAAAGTTCATTTCTTTACCTGATTTCTTTTTATCGTGCAACAAAATATACCAGGTTTTTTCTTTGTCAAAATCAAAGGAAACGGGCAGATGATATTGTTCTATCAATTGGCGAACCCGGGTGGTAGCAGACTGAGGAAGGCCATTAATTTTTTCGGAAATAATACACGCCAAAACCATCCCGATGCTTATTGCACTTCCGTGCGGGAGTTTGGAAGTGTTTTCAATTGCATGCCCGATCGTATGGCCAAAATTTAGCAACTTTCGCTCTCCTGTTTCGCGCTCATCATTTACCACAACATTGTATTTGATCTCAACATTTTGCTGAATTAATTTTCCCGCATCTATTTGTGAATTGTAAAAATACTCAAATGAATTTTGCTGTAAAAGCGTAAACATCTTTTCATTCTTTATGCACGAATGTTTTATGATCTCGGCAAAACCATTGATCCATTCTTCACGCGGAAGCGTTTGCAGAAAAGAATAATCGTACAACAAAAATTGTGGGTGATTAATGACGCCAACAAGGTTTTTATAAACGCCGACATCTACACCATTTTTTCCACCGATGCACGCGTCAACCATTGCCAGAATGCTTGTTGGCACAAATCCAAACTGAACACCACGCATGTAAATCGAAGCCGCATAACCGGTGATATCTGTGACAACACCGCCACCAACGCCAACCACAAATGTTTGCCTGTCTGCATTTAGTTCAATGAGTTGATTGATAATTTCATCAACTGTGCGCTGATTTTTATGCTCTTCTCCTGCTTTTATTACAATCGTTTTCCAATCGGAAAATTTTTCTTTTTGTTTCGCAAAAACATTTTCATCAGTGATCAGGATTGTATTTTCCTTATCTACATGATTTTCCAGTTCAGAAAAATCAGCATCGAAATAAACGCTTACCGCCTTGTCGGAAAACACATAATTTTTGTCTATCATCACTTATTCTTCGTTCATGATTTTATTCTGATGGTTGATACTTTCCATGTGAACGGCATCAAAATATTTGGTGATAAAATCTTTGCTCAGATCCAGCTTCTCTCCTTTCACAAAAGCTTTGGCAAGAATTTCATTCCAGCGGTTTGTTTGTAATATCGTAATATTATTTTCTCTTTTGTACTCACCGATCTTGTTGGAAATTTTCATCCTTTGTCCCAGCAAAGTGAGCAATTCATCATCGATCTGGTTGATTTGTTCTCTTAATTTTGCGAGGGCAGTTACGAATTCTTTTTCGTCGGTATTTTCATAACGCCATTTCAAGCTGTCAAGCATTTCAGCTAGCTTCTCGGGTGTAATTTGTTGCTTTGCATCGCTCCACGCTTTGTCAGGATCAATGTGTGTTTCAATCATCAAACCATCAAAATCCAGGTCGATACTTTTTTGAGCAATGTCGTGTAACCCGGTCCTGTTGCCGCAAATGTGCGAAGGATCACAAATGATCAGCATGTCCGGAAATCTTCTCTTCATTTCAATTGGCAGATGCCACATCGGTGCATTCCTGAATTCGGTGTTTCCATAATTTGAAAATCCCCGATGGATCATTCCAATTTGTTTCACGCCCACTTTTTGCAAACGTTCAATTCCGCCGCTCCACAATTCAAGGTCAGGGTTGATCGGGTTTTTGATCAAAACCGGAATATCAACACCGCGCAAAGCATCACATACTTCCTGCACACTGAAAGGATTTACGGTTGTCCTCGCACCGATCCAAACAAGATCCACGTCAAATTGCAAAGCCATCTCAACATGTTTGGCAGTTGCCACTTCTAAAGCAATCGGAAGACCTGAAACTTTCTTTGCCTGCGCCAGCCATGGCAAACCTTTTACACCGATTCCTTCAAACATTCCGGGCTTGGTTCTTGGTTTCCAGATTCCTGCACGAAGCAGATCCACTTTGCTTGTTTTGGCAAGTCTTGTCGCTGTTTCGATCACCTGTTCTTCGGTCTCAGCGCTGCATGGCCCGCTGATGATCAATGGACGCTTGTTCCATTTTTCCTGCATAATTTCTTTCATTGTTTTTGTTTCTGTATCCATGATAAATTAAATTTAAAAATTATGGTTTTTTCTTTGTTTACTATTTTATGATCCTTGAAATTTTGTTTGCATTTTCCATCAGCTCACGCAGGTAATCAAAGTTTTCTTTTTCAAGGCAACTTTTAAATTTCCTCAATTGCGAAATGTGTTCGTTTAAAACATCCAAAACATTTTCTTTGTTCTGCATAAAGATCGGCGCCCACATTGAAGGATTACTTTTTGCAAGACGAACCGTACTTTCAAATCCGCCGCCTGCCAGTTCAAAAATCGCATCTTCTTCTTTTTCTTTTTCCAAAACTGTATTAGCTAAAGCAAAAGAAGTGATGTGGGAAATATGACTGACATACGCGGCATGAATGTCATGATTTTCGGCAACCATATAAGTGAGATGCATGCCCAATTCTTTGTAAATATTTTCCACGGAAGCAACCGCATCTTCATCACTTTTTTCCTTTTCACAAATCACACACGATCTTCCTGCAAATGCATCCCTCACTGCGGCTTGCGGACCACTGTATTCCGTTCCCCACATGGGATGCGTCGCAACAAATCGCCTTCTCATTGGGTGATCTTCCAAAGCTTTGCACAAAGCATATTTGGTAGATCCGGCATCTGCTACAATTTGATTTTCGCTTATGTTATCCAGGATTTCTTTTACAACAGGAATCGTAACATCCACAGGAATAGCAACGTAAATGAATTCGCTTTTCTTCACGGCTTCGATTAGCGGCAGACTTTCATCAATGATGCCTAATTCTTTGGCTTTGTCGATGCTTTGTTGCGTTCTGCTCACACCGATAATATTCTTTGCAAAACCTTTCTCCTTCAGCGCAAGCGCAAATGAACCGCTGATCAATCCAACACCAACGATGGTTACATTTTCAAACATGCTTAGTTAATATTGTTTTTAATTCTGTTGAAGGACTCTTCCAGTTTTTCTGCAGGTGTACACAAACTCACACGCACATAATTATCACCGGCACTTCCAAAAATTCCGCCGGGCGTGATAAATACATTTGCTTTTTCAAGCACTTCATCACTAAGTTGGTATCCGTCTTTATATTTTGAAGGAATTGATGCCCAAACAAAAAGTCCTGCCTGGTTTTTATTGTACGAACATTCAAGCAGATCCAGCAGTAAATAAACTTTTTCCCGTCTTTTTTTGTACACTTCATTCACCGAATCGTACCAATCCTGATCAAGTTCCAGAGCCTTTGCAGCAGCGAGTTGCAAAGGCAAAAACATACCACTGTCCATATTGCTTTTGAAACGTAATACTTCTGAGATTCTCTCTTTTGCGCCGCAAAGCATTCCCACGCGCCATCCCGCCATGTTATGGCTCTTACTAAAAGAATTTAACTCAATCACCACATCTTTTGCACCTTCTAAACTCAACAAACTCATGGGGTGATCATTCAAAATAAAACTGTAAGGGTTGTCGTGAACGATTAACATTTGATGTCTTTTTGCAAACGAGATCAATTGATCAAACATTTCGTTTGTGGGTAACTGTCCGGTTGGCATCTGCGGATAATTGACAAACATCAGTTTCACTTTTGCCAAATCCATTTTTTCCAATTCTTCAAAATCCGGACACCAGTTATTTTCTTCCTTTAGCGTATAAGCCTTAACGTTAGCTCCGGCAATTGTTGCCGCACTTTTGTAGGTCGGATAACCGGGATTTGGAATTAAAACCACATCACCTGCATTGATGTAAGTCATGCAAATGTGCATGATCCCCTCTTTACTACCGATCAAAGGCAAAATTTCAGACTCCGGATCAAGTTCAACATTGTACCACTTGCGGTACCATTTTGCAATGGCATTTCTTAAAACAGGACTTCCTTTATAACTCTGGTATCCGTGCTGGTTCGGCTTTGCAGCTTCTTCTGCAAGTGTTTTTATAACATCAGGATGAGGAGGAAGATCAGGACTTCCGATGCCAAGGTTGATCACTTTCTTTCCCGCTTTGTTCATCTCGTCTATCTGCCTCAGTTTGGTGGAAAAATAATATTCCTGCACGCCGGAAAGACGATTCGCAACTTCTCCTAACTTTTTATTTTCATTTGCCATTTTAAAAACACTTTTTAAAATTCACCATTCTTAAGAATTCTTCCCGTTTTTATAAACTCCATAAACCTTTATATCTGCAGTCAAAGGCTTTATGTTTTTCAGCACTTCATCCAATTGTTCCAGGTGCGTAAACTCGCAATCCACATGAAAAGAATAGCGCCAATCACTTCCGGGGATCGGCATTGATTGCAACTTGCTCAGGTTTACATCCGCTTCTGATATTTTTGTCAGCACCCGCGCTAAGCTTCCCTTTGAATGATCAGTTTGAAAGATTAAAGAAGCCTTATTTGCATCTTCGATTTCTTTGGCAGATTCTTCATTTTCCAAAACCCAAAAACGGGTGTAATTATTTTTTTGTGTGTGAATATTGGGAGCAATGATTTCCAACTGGAAAAGTTCGGCAGCTAATTCCCCGGCAATAGCGGCAATGTGTTTACTCCTGTGCTGGTGAACATGTTGTGCACTTAGCGCCGTATCTTCTGTTTCAATTAATTTCCAATTGTACCTCTCCAAAAAATCAGAACATTGGAGTAATGCCATTGGATGAGAATGAACTTCCCGTATATCATCATAAGTTATTCCGGGATTTACCATAAGATGTTGGTTCACTTGCAGGTAAATTTCTCCGACTATTTTCAATTTGCTTTTTTGCAGCAGGTTGTAATTGGGTAAAATACTTCCGGCAATGGAATTTTCGATGGCCATAAGTCCACCGTCACTCAGTTGATGGTCGTCGGCGATCTTTACCACTTCGCGAAAAGTGGAGCAACAAATCACTTCCACCTCTTTTCCAAAAAACTCGCGGGCTGCAGCCTGGTGGAAGCTGCCTTCAAAACCCTGTATGGCTATTTTTTTATTCATAAAACAAAAATCCCGGCGATTTGTGCCGGGATTTCCTATTGTTATTCTGTCATTTCAGTTTTAACAAAGCGCTCCCGGCCTATTTCTAAAATAGTAGCTAAAGTAAAAGAAGCCGGTATTTGCTTTTGAGATCGTCATTGCATCGCAAATGTAAGTGCTAAATTGAAATCAACAAATTTATTTTTTGTTTTTTACCAAAAAATTTCAAACAATTACTTATTCATTCAAATGAAATCTAATGGATAAGAGAATATGGAAGATTTTGTAAAATAAAAATCTGCCCTTTTTCTTCATTTACTATTTACTCCGAACGCTTCCTATCTCTAATTATCAAATCGAACTTTTATTTCTCTGTTTATAGGAACAACATTTTTATTTTTTATCTTAAAAAAGGAAGAGGGCAAATGATAAACCATCTTGCCATTTCGAAATCCTATCCAAAAAATTTGAAATTCACTTTTAATTTGAAGTTCGTTATCCTTACTTCCAAATTTTCGTATTGAGTTCAATAAAGAGTTGAGGGGAAGTTCAGTCTCCAACTCTCTTCCACCTTTAATATATTCAGATTTCAAGTATGATGTTGAATAAAATATTATAGGTTGATCATAATTAACTTCCATGATAAATTTGTCTGTACTAGCCAAAATACTATCGTGAATCGGTTGCCTCAAATTCATATTAAATCGATAAAAGACCAATTGCAAACTATCAATCGGTCCTATTCTTCTTGAACTATTATTTTTCAGAATTACAGAAATATTTTGGCTGTCTCTGTTTTGAACGAAAACAAAAATCTTGTATTTTTTTTGGCAATAACTTGCCTGGTAGCAATCTATTTTGTGAGCACATGAAAAAAGAAGAATGAATAAAACTACGGCCAATAAGAAATTGATATATTTAAAGTTCATCTGTTTAAAATAAGCAATCATATTGGAACATAGAATAAGCTCCGATGCGAAAAAAATCCTCACTTTTTCTTCATTCACTATTCACTCATTCCACTGCTCCCTCAATCTTTTTCATTCCGTCTTTGTGCATCAAAATTTTGATGAGAAATATAACTGCAGTTAGCGTAAATACACCTCCAATGATCCAGTTGATCAGATTTTGGTTTCCATTCATTTTTCCTACCATCCACTTGCCACCGAAAATAAAAACACAGTTGCCCAAAAGCGTTCCTAAACCGATTCCAATAATGTAAATGTTGTAAAAAGAATTTTTAGGCTTTAAAATGTTTTTGGTAAAAAGAACCGTGCTCCAGCCAAACCAAAAAGGAATTTGCATCGGGTTGATCGCACTTAACATGGCACCTAAAACAAACCGGTTGAGGTTGTTGTTAAGAACAACATTTTTGGCCGGATGAGGTTTCATAGCGGCAGCAAAACTACCGATCGCAAGTGCCAAAACGATTGCGACGGTTAGCCATTCCATCCAGCGGAATAATTTCTTTTGTTTGCGCACCCAATTAATACCCACTAACGAAACGCGTACATAGATCATTTCAACAGTTAGAGCGCCTATTGCAAATAAAATGGCGTTGCCAACGCTTTCCTGCACACTTATCTGCATTGCGGCGATATTCAAAGTTCCGAGCGGAAGTGTTCCTAAAAAACTCACCATCAACCCCCAGAAAAAAACTTTAATCAATGGCATAATGCTCAACTCTTTTTAGCAAAAACAGACAACGTTACGTCCACCAAATTACTTAAAACAATATTTTGTTCGCCCACGCCAAAATCAGTCCTGTCGATCCTGAAGTTTCCTGTAAAAAGATAGCCGTCGTTCTCCTCTTTCGCCTGGAAAGGAAATTTAAGTGTTTTTGTAACACCTTTAATAGTGAGATTTCCTGTAAAGTAATAAAAGCCATCAGTTGATTTGTTGGTTTTATCAATTTTGGTAGAGGTAATTGTCAAAAGAGGAAACCTGGAAGCATCAAAATATTCTTCTCCTGTAAGACTTTTGTCACGCATGCTGTTGTCGGTATCTACTGTGGAAGCGTCAACTGAAACATCAAATGAACAGGCTGAAAGATCGGCCGGAGAAAAAGTGATCGTTCCTTTCAAACCAGTCAAATCGCCACCTGTGTTGATGCCAAAATTCTTAATAACGAAGTGAACTTTACTGGCCGAATCAACGGGAGTCAACTTTTGAGCCGAAGCGCCGAACGAAACAAAAAGGATACAGAAAAGAAAAGTTTTCATCATTTTCATGGAGTTTGGCGGCAAGGTGTTCAATTTTCAGGATATTTCCTTATCCGCTTTATTAATTAATTTATAATATTTTTTCGTTTGACGCCTAAAGCGCATGCCCTTTTTCAGTGGCCAATAAGATACACCTTGTTGATGATTATACCTGCTGATCTCGAAAAGAATTTTCCAATGTTTCAAAATTTCCTTCCATGCGCCGATCAAAGTATATCCTGTGTCATAAAAATGATTGGGCTCAGCGCCGCAACCGTTGTATTCCAAGATCACGAAGTTTTTTCCCTGCTTCAACTCTTCAATCGAATTGCACATAATGTCATATCGGCCATAAAAAAAATCGTTGATCCGGTGGCTGATATTATCCAGCAAACGAACTAAATCATCATTTATTTCTTTGCTCAAATCGAAAAAATCAGCGCCGCGGTTGTGGTTGCCTGCGTGACTTAAATGATAAATTTCACCGTCGGGAATTACTTTATTGAAATTGATCTCGTGCTTTTTTTTCAGTTCGGCCAAGCGCTTTTTGGTCTTTACGTTCTTCAGCAATAATTCGCCAAGATTGTGAACCCCATCTCCGGTAACCCTCATCGGCACCTTTTGCAAAAATCCGGTGATGTTTCCTTTTTTCTCATTTGGATACCGGTAATAAAAAAGGCTGACCTCCATCGGGTAGTTTATGAATTGCTGGATAATATATTCAACCGGAATTTTTGTATGATACTCTTTTAGTTGCTCTTCATCTTCAATTTTACGGAACAAAATTCCTTTGCCACCGATCTCCGGCTTTACGATCAAAGGAAAAGAAATACCGGAGTTTTTTAATTTATCAAGAACAGAAGAAAAATTTTCGGATGGCTCTACGTTAAAATAATCAGGACAAAATTCAGGAGGCAACAAATCATGCATTTCTTTTTTAGGTTCGCCGTCAAGGCCGCCAAAAGTGAGCTTGGGATTGCTCGGTGTAAAAAACCAAACGGCGCGGGAGCGGATAATATACCAAAGCCACGCCGGGGCTACAGGCGCGTATAAAATTGGAAAAGGCCATTGCTCCCAGTTTGTGATTTTTTTGATCAACCTTGTCATGTTTGTAAGCAGGCGCAAAAATAAGTTGAATCAGCAGAACCTCGGCTAAGACAATCAAAATTGTTTGTTGTATTTTAGCTGCCAAAATTGAGTTATCATGCATATTCCAACGATGGCAGAGGCGGCGGCAGAAGGAAAGAATGTTGATATTTTATTTTATGTCGGCTGCGCCGGAAGTTTTGATCAGCGGGCACAAAAAATTACCAAAGCATTTGCTACGATCCTCACCAAACTCGAAATTAATTTTGCGATCCTTGGTAAGGAAGAAATTTGCAATGGCGATCCGGCCAGGCGTGCAGGAAATGAATTCTTGTTCCAGATGATGGCTCATCAAAATATTGAATTGTTGAATGGTTACGGCATAAAAAAGATTGTAACTACCTGCCCGCATTGTTTCAATATTTTCAAAAATGAATATCCCGCTTTAGGTGGTAATTATGAAGTTATACACTACACAGTTTTATTGCAACAGCTGATCGACGAAGGCAAGTTGAAGATGAAAGAAAATGGTGATTTTAAAGGAAAAAAATTTACTTATCACGACAGTTGCTACCTCGGCCGAGGCAACAATATTTATGAGGCGCCACGAAAAGTGTTGGAAGCACTGGATGTAGAACTGAACGAAATGCAAAGATCAAGAAGCCGTGGATTTTGTTGCGGCGCAGGCGGTTCCCAGGTTTTTAAGGAAGAAGAAAAAGGTAATGAAAGAGTAAATACAGCGCGCGCCAAACAAGCGATTAATACAGGCGCAAAGGTGATTGCTTCCAATTGTCCTTACTGCATGATGATGCTTACCGACGGAGTCAAATACAACCAGAAAGAGGAAGAAGTGAAAGTGATAGACCTTGCGGAATTGATCGCCGAAAGCATGGAGTGAAGTTCATGGGTCGTAGTTTGTAGTTCGTAGTTCATAGTAGTTTAGATGGTTTAGAAGTTTTAATCAAAAAAAATGTCCGAAGAAAAGAGTTTGAATTTTATAGAAGAGATCGTTGAAGAAGATCTGAAAAGCGGAAAATATGATAAGATATTAACCCGCTTTCCGCCGGAGCCTAATGGGTATTTACACATTGGCCATGCAAAAAGTATTTGTCTCAATTTCGGGCTTGCCGAAAAATATAAAGGAACCACTAACCTTCGATTTGATGATACCAACCCGGTGACGGAGGATGTGGAATATGTCGAAAGCATTAAGGAAGATATTCGCTGGCTGGGCTTTACATGGAGCAATGAATATTATTCGAGCGATTATTTTGACCAATTGTATTTGTTTGCCGTCCGGCTGATTGAAAAAGGATTGGCTTATGTTGATGACAGTGGCTCAGAAAAAATAGCAGAAGAAAAAGGAACTCCGACAGAACCGGGAAGGGAAAATGAATTTCGCAACCGTTCCGTTGGAGAAAATCTTCGTCTTTTCGAGGAGATGAAAAATGGAAAATACAAAGACGGGGAAAAAGTGTTGCGTGCAAAAATTGACATGGCGCATACCAATATGCTTTTGCGCGATCCTGTTATGTACCGCATCAAACATGCTCATCATCACCGTACCGGCGACAAATGGTGCATTTACCCGATGTATGATTTTGCACACGGACAAAGCGACAGCATTGAACACATTACACACAGTATTTGCACCCTCGAATTTGTTCCGCACCGACCGCTTTATGACTGGTTTATTGAAAAGCTGGAAATTTTCCCTTCTCATCAATATGAATTTGCACGCCTCAATATGACTTATACGGTCATGAGTAAACGCAGATTGTTGCAGCTGGTAAATGAAAAATTTGTATCAGGTTGGGATGATCCAAGAATGCCCACTCTATCCGGTTTCAGGAGAAAAGGATACACCCCTTCGAGCATCCGTACTTTCTGTGACAAGATCGGCGTGGCCAAACGCGATAACCTGATTGATATAAGTTTGCTGGAATTTTGCGTTCGCGAAGAACTCAACGAAACAGCGCCAAGAGTGATGGCGGTTCTCAATCCAATTAAACTTATTATTGATAATTATCCTGAAGATCAAATTGAAGAATTGGCAACAGAAAATCTTCCCAACGATCCAAATAATGTAAGGACGGTTACTTTTTCAAAAGAGTTGTGGATAGAGAAAGATGATTTTATGGAAGAACCGGTAAAAAAATGGTTCAGGCTGGCGCCGGGGCAAATGGTCCGTTTGAAAAGTGCTTACATTGTTCGTTGCGAAAGTTTTCAAAAAGATGATGAAGGAAATGTAACAGAAATTCATTGCACTTACATTCCTGAAAGCAGGAGCCACAACGATACAAGCAATATAAAAGTAAAAGGAACGATTCATTGGTTGAATGCACGCGATGCCGCAACTGCAGAAGTAAGATTATACGACAGGTTGTTTACCGTTGAAAATCCTGCTGCTGAGGAAGCAGATTTTAAAAGTTTTATCAATCCCGATTCTTTAAAAGTCATCAAAAATGCCTATATCGAACCTCAGTTGATACATGCTGAAAAAGGTGCACATTTCCAGTTTGTGAGAAACGGCTATTTCTGCATTGATAAAGACTCAAAGCCTGATACGCTTGTCTTTAACAGGACTGTTACTTTGAAGGAAGGATTTAAACCGAAAAAATAATTCTAAAAGCCTCTTTAATACTCAAAAAGCAGAACCAGCAAACGAACAAATTTGCTGGTTTTTTATTTTCACCTGTTTTGAAATCAATCTTTCTTCAAGTCAGCGATCTTTTTGGTCTTTTTGCTGGTCCCATTTCAAATGCTGCAAATCATCCTGCAATTTTTTCCATTCATCACTTTGGAAGAACTTCTGGGTTTGCACCACTGCCTTTTGGATGTTTGTTTGCTGCTGTTTCCAGGCGTCACTTTTGAAGTAGGCTGTTACAGAGGAGTCGGTCAAATGTTGTAAATCTTTTTGTTGCTTTTTCCATTCAGGACTGTTGAAATATTTTTCCATTTCTTCACCGTTCTTTTTCATCAGCTCCTGTTGTTTCTTCCATTCAGGGCTATTGAAATATTTTTCCATTTCTTCCCCGTGCTTTTTCATCAACTCCTGTTGCTTTTTCCACTCAGGGCTGTTGAAGTACTTTTTCATTTCTTCGCCACTCTTTTTCATCAGCTCCTGCTGCTTTTTCCACTCAGGGCTATCGAAATATTTTTTCATCTCTTCGCCACTCTTTTTCATCAATTCCTGTTGCTTTTTCCATTCAGGACTGTTGAAATATTTTTTCATAGCCACAGCATTTTCTTTCATCAAATCCTGTTGTTTTTTCCATGCATCACTTTGAAAATACTTACGCATTTCTTCAGTACTTTTTTTAACGGCCTCCTCTGCTTTTTTCCATTCTTCACTATTAAAGAAGGCTGAAGGAATGGTATCGCCCAAATGCGGCGGTAACGGTGGAACGGGTGGTGCAGGTGGCATTGGTGTTCCATCAGGAGATACAGGTGGAACAGGAGGAGCAGGTGGCAAAGGCGGAACACCATTGTGTTGCATCGCCACTGGCGGAGTTGGTGGAAGCGGCGGAGCAGGAGGCACAGGCACCAATCCTTTGGGAGTCGAATCTGTCAGAAAATTGAAAGGATAAAAAGAAAATACCTGCAGTGCAGAAACATCATAATTTTTACCAGCCTGGTCTTGTTGAAATTCCTTTTTGTTCAATTTATTTTCATCAGGACTGAGCCATGCAACGGAAACTGTAGCTACGGCGATCACTATTAAAGTGATGAATTTTTGACGATAATTAATTTGTTTATTTTTCATTTCCATAATGTTTTTGATTCGTTGAAATAAATGAGAACGGTTGTTGACAGCGGTCATTACCAAAGGTTGGCTTTTCAAAGGTTCTTCGAGAGCAAGTAAAGCGCGCGCATAATGAAAAGGATCAGATGATTGAAGCACCATTTCATCACAAGATTTCTCCCTTTCCTCCCGGATGTATTTTGTGATCCACCACGTGAATGGATTAAAGAATAAAAGAGTATCCAAAACTGTCTGTATAACATTCAGCAGGTAATCATTGCGACGGATATGCGCCAGTTCGTGCAACAAGATCGCTTCAAATTGTTCGGGTGTCAAATGATTCATCGCGGCAAGTGGTAACAAAATAACCGGCTTGATAAAACCAATCATCATTGGCGTATTCACTTTTGATGAAAAATAGGTTTGAATTTTACGGCCGATATTCATTCTTTTTGCCAGCGAAATGATATGTTCATTCCATTCAAAATCCAGTTGTTGAAGTCCTTTGGATTTTAAAAGATTCGTCTGGAAAAAATTAAAGGATAAACGAATAGAATAAACAACAATCCCCAGTAAATAAAAAGCGACGATCAAAGGCAAATAATCATACAAAAAGGATAATGAAAATAAGGCGGAACCTGCGGAAGCATTGTCTGCAGCAGCATTAATAAAAGAATGAGTATTGAAATACCTCTCCACAACCAACTGCTGTTGTGCGATGGAAAACTGCCTGAACAGGGTTACAAAAAACCAAATACCGATACCAAGATAAGCAAAGTAGGAAAGTGCATATTTTACATTAGCAGACGCATTTGGAATAAATTTTAAAACAATCCGCAGGCACAAAAAAATCACGAAGGCCTGTCCCAAACTGTATAAAATGGTATAGCCGAGTGCCGCGGCCTGAGGAGAATATAAAAAACTGAACTGGTCCATTGTTTACAATTTTTCCTGGTTAATGTTTCTTAGATAGACGGCAAATGTGATTTATTGGTTATTCTTTCTTTTTTCATTTTCCCTGGCTTCCATTTCATCCAGGTATCTTTTAATTTCAGTGATCTCTTCTTTTGAAGCGCGGTGATTTCCCAGGGCATGCATCACCAGCCTGGCTGAGGATCCTTTGAATAATCCATTGATCATTTTACTCACCACCTGCTTTTGTATCGATTCTTTTTTTACTGCCGGTGAATAAACATGACTTTTAGAATCATCATTCCTGGTTAATAATCCCTTTTCATTCATGATCTGCATCAGTTTTAAGGTAGTGGTATATCCTGAATCTTTTGATTGTAATAAAATATCATGCACCTCCCTTACCGTTGAAGGTCCCTTATCCCAAAGGATCTGCAGTATCTCCATTTCACTTTCTGTTGGTTTTACCTGTTTTGAATTGTCCATTATTTGTTGCTTTACTACGAATACTCTCGTAGTGCTAAAGTACGAATAGTTTCGTAAGTCCAAAAATTATATCCGGCTTTTAGGAAAAATTAACAATTCCAGGTTTGATTATCTGGAAAAAAAGAGACAGGTGGTTATAAGAAAAGGATAAGTGGATTCACACAAAAAAAGCCATCACCCTTTCGGAATGACGGCTTCGCCAAAAATGGTAAAAAATTTATTGCAGGATAATTTCCTACCTGGTCTATTTCATCATGATTGCCTATTCCTTTTGGATTAAGTCCATATTTGTTGGGACCTGCAACACTATCTGTAAAAAGCAGCACCAACAACCAAATAGATCCAACAATTGGGATGAGCGAGATCAAAACAAACCAGCCACTCTTGCCTACATCGTGTAATCTTCTCACGAGTACAGCAAGGCCCGGAAGCAAGACAGCAAGGCAATAGATCAAATAAAAATAACCGTAAAAAAGGTGGATTGGACCATTGATCGAATTGATAACGAAATCAGTTCCGAGAAAATGATCAAGCAAAATCGCTAAGGAAGCAAAAATAACATTGAAGAGTACAAAAAACCAGTATTCACTGCGGCGGGCTCTTCCTGAAAAAGTAACGTAATTTCTTAAAGCACTTAGATAGTAATTCATTTAGTTTGGTTTTTTGGGTGAGAAATAAGAAGCTAATATAATAGGAATATCAGGTTTTCAAAAGAAAAATGATTTTTTTTCAAGAGTCAGTTAATAAAAAAAAGGCAGAGACATTCAGCAACGCCTCTACCTTTTCAGTTGATTTTATAATTTCTAAATCCTATTCCGGATTATTATTCATCGAAAGCGGGTATTCAAAAGGTTCATTATAACCTGGATAATAACCTGTGATCGTAATATCAGTTTTGTTGCCGATTTGATTTTTCAGATCATCAACAGATTTTACATCTTTGCCATCAACTTTTGTAATGATAAATCCATCCCTCATTCTTGTCTGGTCATTCAAAATTCCTTCGTTTATCTTTTTCACTATTACTCCACCAGGTAAACCCATTTGCTTTGCTTTTGCAGGATCAAGAGTTTCCAATTCAGCGCCTAACTTATCAACCATTGTCGATGGTTTTACAATTGCATAAGTTCCAGCATTATTTTTCAAAGTGGCTGTGACGGTCTTTTCAACGCCGTTACGTTCGTAAGTAACATTTACTTTATCACCTGGTTTAAAGTTGCTCAATTGTTCCTGGAGTTCTGAACCGGAATTGATGTTGACATCATTTATTTTTTTGATCACATCCCCCGGTTGAATTCCTGCTTCTTTCGCAGCACCGTTTGGCACAACATCAGTAATGTAAACACCTTCCACATCCTCAGGAATATTAGCCTGCTTCTTTTGATCGCTGTTCAAAAGACCTGCGTCAACAAATGCGGCGCCCAGGAATCCTCTTTGAACACTACCATATTTAATAAGATCATTCACCACTTTTTTTACAATGTCAACAGGAATTGCATAAGAGTATCCGCTGTAATATCCGGTTGGCGAAGCAATCGCTGAATTTATACCGATCAGTTGCCCGCTTGTATTGATCAAAGCGCCACCACTGTTTCCGGGGTTTACTGCAGCATCTGTCTGAAGGAAAGATTCTACTGCCAGTTCATGTCCGCCGGTTCTGTCGTGGTTCAAACCAAGTGCTCTTGATTTTGCACTGATAATTCCGGCAGTTACGGTTGCATCAAGGTAAAGAGGATAACCTATTGCCAAAACCCATTGACCAATTTTAGTGTCAGCAGAATTGCCATACAACATGAATGGAAGATTGTGCGCGTCTATTTTCACAACAGCCAAATCGTAAGCAGGGTCTGTTGCAATTACTTTTGCAGTGTAAGTCTTACGGTTGCTCATCGTTACTGTTACTTTATCTGCTCCCGCTACCACATGATTGTTGGTAACAATATAACCGTCATCACTAATGATCACACCAGAACCGGAAGCCTTTTCAGGCATAATGCGTGATCTGCCACCCTGGCCAAAAAGCTGGTTCAAAAGATCATTACCAAACAAATCAGAAAAAGGATTTTGTTCAGGCAAATTGTTGTTGACCGTCTTAGCGTTAGTAGTTGTCTTAATATGAACCACCGTAGGAATTGCAGCAGCAGCAGCTTGTGTAAAATCTACCGGGCCGCCCGTAGGATTATTTCCATTGTCGAAAAACCCTGCATACTTATAATTTGTTGGAACAGTCGTTTGGAAATTCGGGTTATTACCGTTATGGTCTATTTTGTTGTACGCGAAAATAACTCCGAATGTTGTAAGTGCACTGATCAGTACAGTTAAGAGAATATTTCTTGTTTTCATGTATGGAAATTTTTATTGTATAATATAATAAGGTTGTATTCTTGTCTAAAATTGTCTTGCATCACAGCACTTTTTCCTCAAAATATATGCCCGCGAATAAAATTAAAGTAAGCATCAGCAAATTTTTTACACTGCATTTACCTTTAACAATAAATTAAAAACGCTTGTTATTTATACCGCAAATGCTGTTAGCTATCAACGACGTAAATATATACATCGAAACCTAAAAATTTTCATAACACGAACGCAAGAAACCAAGAATTAACTTAAAGGAAATGTGAAGTTTTTTACACTAAACATGTTCATTATAAGCTCAATAAAAATTCCATTGTGTCAATTTTGTCTGCATAATCAAATAAGCCCGGCTCCTGGGATTGACCAAAAGGAATAAACTTTTTGCCTACGATAGATTGTATATCCTGGTTATTTTGAAGGTCATCCATTAAGGCTTTTTCATCATTGTAAAAAGAATAGTGAAGAACGCTGACCGGCGAAAAAACATTTTCGTTTTCGGAAAGGATAATGCTTTCGTTGGTCATGTAAAACTTATTATTCATTATAAAAAGCGCAAGGTTATAATCGTAATTGTTGCGGTACTTGGTGATATCAGAAAAGTAATTGTATTTCTTAAAAGCATTCAAAAGCTTCTCAAAATCATATCCTTGCGGCAAATACAACTTGGTTACATTTCTGCAACCCAAACCAAAATAAGTATAAACATCATCTGCCAAACCTGATAATTCTTCTTCAGTCTCTTCTCCACTCAAAACAGCAACAGAAGTTTTGTTGTTCCTGATTACAGAAGGATACTTTCCAAAATAATGATGGAAATACCTTGCAGAATTATTGCTTCCTGTGGCAATGTATGCGTCGCAATCTTTCAACAATTCACTTGTATTGATTAAAGAAGAAACTTTGGCGTTCCATTCCTTCAGCTTATCGATAAGATGAGGAAGCAATACATCGTCTTTATCTGAAAGTTTGATTAACTGGCTGTGGCCGGTAATGAACACGGACAGGAAATCATGAAATCCAACCAGTGGAATGTTGCCTGCCATCACGACACCGATTCGATGAGGTTCGATGTTATCATCAATGTGGTAATGCTTCACCGAGTTTTTTAATTTGCCTTCATCCAGGTAGTGCTCAGAAATATTTTTGAAAGAATAATCGATAAATTCCTCTGTGAACCATCGATTTTTCTCGTAAGCCTTTTGTTTTATTGATTTTAATTCTTCGTTATCTTCCAATAAATATTTACCCAATCTCGTCATTAAAGTAATTCTTTCCGCTAAGTCCATGTTGATTCAATTATCTGTTTATATTTGTAGTAATTAAAAGCGGGCCAAAATTCGGAAATAATTTTGACCTTGTTAAACTGCTTTAAACCACATTAAAATGGCTATTAAAATAACTGATGAATGTATTAATTGCGGGGCTTGTGAACCCGAATGCCCGAACAATGCGATTTATGAAGGAGGCGTAGAATGGGCGCTTTCTGACGGAACCACTGTAAAAGGCGATGTTACCCTACTTGACGGAACAGTAATGGATGCGGAACAAAGAAATCCGCCCATTGCTAATAATATTTATTATATCGTTCCAAATAAATGTACTGAATGTCAGGGATTCCACGAAGAGCCGCAGTGCGCTGCTGTTTGTCCTGTAGATTGTTGCGTTCCTGATGAAATGTACCAGGAAACAATTGAGGAATTGTTGGCAAAAAAGGATAAATTGCATATATAATTTTTAAGGGCGTAACAGCCTTAGAATTGCAGGTGATATTTCCTGCGCAGAGGCGAGGGTGTTGCAAAATACTTTCGCCTTTTTCATTTAATATAAATTAAGTGTATGCTCCGACAAACCCCTACCAAATTCCTTTTGAGTTTCGCTTTCGCAATCATTTTATATTCCTGCAATTCAAATGAAAAGAAAGCGGTGATTGAATCACCTTCAACAAAAGAAATGCTCAAAGCCGACCTGGATTTTTCTGACATGTGCAGGCAGGTAGGAATGAAAAAAGCTTTCCTTCAATATATCGATGACGAGGGAACGCTATTACGTCCTGATCATTTTCCAATTGTTGGTGCAGAAGCCATCGATTACATCAGTAGTTTGAGCGACACTTCTTATAAACTTTCGTGGAAGCCTGCTCATGCAGAAATTGCTTCCTCCGGTGATCTTGGTTATACTTATGGAACCTTCACTCTTCAACTACCTGACACTACTTTGAGCGGCACCTATGTCAATATCTGGAAAAAAGAAAATGACGGTGAATGGAAGTTTGTTTTAAACAGTGATAACCCCGGAACTGAACAACAGTAATTTCAGATTACAGTAAACGAAGATAATAGTGCAATTTTTTTTTGAAAAAAGGAAGGTTGCCCGCTTCCGGGCAACCTTTTTAAACAGTGAACTAAAAATGTCTTAATAGATAACCGATAGTTTTTTTACACTTGAAGTCCCTGATTGCTTTCCTGTAACGTTTACGAAATAATTACCTTTTTGCAAGTCGTGAATCTGAACTGAATTATCAGTTGAAGAAAGCTGTTGGATCAATCTGCCTGAATAGTCAAAGATCCTGATATTTGAAGGTTCGTTTAAGTTAGAGATCGTGATTGTCTGATTGCTGTGGGCAGGAATAGGAAATACAGAAATCTCACTTTTGAAACCACTTCCCTTTACCGCTTTTACAGGCGAATATTCAAACGAATTATCAAGGTCAATCATCTTTAACCGGTAATAGCTTGATTCGCTAAAGGTGTTTGAATAATCAGTAAAAGAATAATACTGGGCGATGCTGGTGTTTGAATTCTTTGTGTTCACCACACCTATTGTTGTAAAATCAATGTTGTTAATTGATCTTTGAATTTCGTACCTGCTTGAATTTATTTCCTGCTCAGTTTTCCAGGTCACGTTCACTGCGTTTTTGCCGCCTCGTTCTGCATTAAAGCTGCTTAATACAACAGGTGTCGGACCTCCCGATGGTCCACCATCAGGAACGTTGCATGAATCAACGTTTGAGAACTCTCCGAAATCAAAAAAGACTGTCAGTTCATTTGCCGGAGGCAGATCACCATTAATACAATAACTGATGTAACCTTTACTTCCACATTTTGAAGCATCAGGTGCACCGACTGTTACATCTACTCTAACTCCATTATAATGTATAGAATCGATGGCCGGTGCTGAAACAGGGCAGGAAGAGAAATACATGCGTATTTCTGCCTGTGATCCACAAGTACCCTGGCCGTTATTTCGTTTGAAATAATCAGGACACTGTGCAAAGCTCATTACTGATATTAAGAGCAAAGCGGCGCTAATTGTAAATTTCTTTTTCATCATGGTCAATTTGAGGTTGATAAATTTTTACCGTTAATAAATTTTTGAGAATTTATAGGTAATGATTACAAAGGCGCTTGCGTAGAATATTGAACAAATATGTCTGGTAAACGAATAAAACTTCGTGAGGATTTGGGAACTGTTACAAGAAGATTGCAGAAGTTAGGGGATTCAGTAATCTTGTAAGCTTAGAGCTATTTCAGAGATATTGAAATTGGACAGTTAGTTGATCAAAAGGAATGATTGGGAAATTACAGCCAGTAATTGAAAACAGTTTGTAATCGGGAAATTCAAGAGATGATTGGGGATCGGGGACAAACATAGAGAACATTTTTGAAAAGTAAAAGCATTTTGAAAAAATTTTTTTGAGTAAAAAAACAAAAAAAGGTTTTATTTACTTTTCTTACTGATAATCAACATTTTGAAGATCACTAATTGCCAACCCAAAACTTATCTTACATTTACTTTCAACAAAAATTTTTTACAGATATACATGAAATTATTTCCGGCATCTGCATCTTACCAACTGGAATTTGATAAAATAAAAACGCTCCTGGCCGATCATTGCCGTTCTGAATTTTCCCGTAAAAAAGCAGCCGATCTGCGTATTCATACCCAAAAAAGATTTATTGAACCCGAACTTTTGCAAACCCACGAATACAAATTATTGTTTGAAAATCACCTCTATTTCCCTGATGATGCAGTATTGAATTTGTCGAGAGAATTAAAACTAATGTCCATAGAATCTTCAGTACTTTCCGGCGAACAGTTTCTTCAAATTAAAAAACTGGCGCAGGCTATCCAGCAAATTTTCAGGTGGTTCACGGTGGAAAGAATGGAAAATTATCCGACGCTCGCACTTGTCATTGAAAATACTTATTACGAAAAGGCCATTCCTCAAATGATCGATAAGATCATTGATGAAGACGGAACAGTTAAAGACAGCGCTTCGGAAAAACTGGCCGATATCCGCATGGCACTTTATAAAAAAAGGACAGAACTAAAAAAGGTTTTTGCCAGGATAGTGAGCAAATTGAACAAGTTGGGTTACCTGACCGATATTGAAGAAAGTTTTATGAACGGAAGAAAAGTGCTTGCTGTTTTTGCGGAACAAAAAAGAATGGTGAAAGGGATTTTGCATGGGGAAAGCGATAGCCGGAGAACTTCCTTTATTGAGCCGGAAGAAACGACGCATTTGAACAATGAAATTTTTTCATTAGAAAATGAAGAGCGAAAAGAAGTGTATGTGATCCTTAAAAAACTCACTTCAGAAATGCGGATTTATCATCCTTTACTTTCTGGTTATCATGATATTCTGGGAGAATATGACTTCATCCGGGCTAAGGCGAAACTAGCGATCGATTACCAGGGAAATCTTCCCGCGCTGCATGATAAGTCGATGTTAAAACTGGTAAATGCTGTTCATCCGCTATTATTTATTTACAACGAAAAGGCAGGGAAACCCACGATCCCCGTGAATCTTTCTTTGGATGAAAAGAATCGTATCCTGGTAATAAGCGGTCCAAATGCAGGTGGAAAAACCGTGACTTTAAAAACAGCCGGTCTTCTCCAAATGATGTTGCAAAGTGGTTTACTCGTTTCGTGTAGCCCTGACAGTGAATTCGGCATTTTTAAACAATTGATGATCCACATTGGTGATACACAAAGTCTCGAATTTGAATTGAGCACTTATTCATCCCATCTAATCAACATGAAATATTTCATGGAAAATGCCAATGGCAAAACTTTATTTTTTATTGATGAACTGGGCAGCGGAAGTGATCCGAACTTAGGTGGCGCTTTCGCTGAAGTGATCATGGAAGAACTGGCAAAGAAACATTCATTGGGATTGGTAACTACGCATTATCTCAACTTAAAAGTAATGGCCCAAAAAGTGCCGGGGATCATAAACGGCGCGATGGCTTTTGATGAAAAAAACCTGAAACCATTATACAGATTGATCATCGGGAAACCCGGAAGTTCTTACACTTTTTCTATTGCAGAAAGAATTGGCTTACCCAATCATTTAATTCAAAAAGCAAAAAAGCTGGTTGATGAATCCCATTTCTCTTTGGACAAATTACTCAACCGGACGGAACAGGACCAGCAGCAAATCCAGGAAGAAAAAAAGAAGCTCGAAAAACAGCTTAAAGAAAACGAAAGATTGCAAAAGGAAATGGAGCAGGTGATTGGCAAAGAAAAGCACCAACAACAGATCGAATTATTAAAAGAGCAAAATAAAATAAGCCAGGAAAAGCTCAATTATTTAAAAGAAACCGACCGCAAGTTGAGATCGTTGATTGGTGAATGGAAAAAAGCCGAAGACAAAGACAAAGTAGTGAAAATGATGCAGGCTGTTCTTTTCAAAAAACCTGAAAACCAAATACTGAAGAAGAAACAACAAAAGATCGATAATAAATTTATTGAAACGAATGAACCGGTTAAACAAGGCGATAAAGTAATGATGAAATCGGGCAGGCAAGTAGGAACGGTTATCGACATTCGTGGCAAGAAAGCAATTGTTCAAATCGGCGCCATTCCAATAACAGTGAGCCTTGAAGATCTAAAAGTTGTAAAAGAAAAACCTGAAAAAGATAAGAATTAACGACTAAAGTATAAATGGCTTCTTTTTTGTATCCATAGATTAAGGATTACCAACAGAAAAGCAGGGATCGGTAATCTTTTGATCTATGAAATCCTTTCTAATCATAATCCTGTTCCAGTTTTTCGCCATTTTTTTATTTCCGTTGAAGGGAAATTCATTCGGCGTGCTTACCCATGAAGCGATCGTTGATGCATCATGGAACAGTGTAATTCTTCCATTGTTGAAACAAAGATTTCCATTATCAACTGAGGAAGAACAAAAAGAGGCGCACGCCTATGCTTATGGCGGAGCCGTAGCGCCGGACATGGGCTATTATCCTTTTGGAAGCAAATTATTTACAAACCTGGTTCACTACGTAAGAAGTGGCGACCTCGTGAATGCGCTTTTAAAAGATGCGGAAACCATTAATCAATACGCTTTCGCACTTGGATTCTTATCGCATTATGAAGCAGATGTTTATGGTCATCCATTGGCGACGAACGTCTGCGTTCCTATGGTTTATCGAAAACTGAAAAAGAAGTTTGGAAGCGTAATGACTTATGAGCAGGACGAAGTGGCGCACATGAGAATGGAATTCGGGTTCGATGTGTTGGAAGTGGCCAAAGGAAACTATGCCTCCCCTGCTTACCGCGATTTTATTGGGTTTAAAGTGGACACGACTGTTTTGTCAAAAGCATTTTTTGAAACCTATGGAATAAAATTGAATGAAGTTTACAACAATCATTTGAACAGGGGTGTTGAAACTTTCAGATGGATTGTAGCCAACATTTTTCCAACGATAACCAAAGCTGCATGGTCACAAAAAAAGAAAACGATCCAAAAGAAAAATAACGATCCGGCAAGCAAGCATTTTTATTATAAGATGCGACAGAAACAATATGACAAACAATATGGAAAAGGATATGAACGGCCTGGATTTTCAGCAAAATTGCTGTCGTTTCTGATCAGGGTATTGCCCAAGATCGGACCTTTAAAACCCTTAAAATTTAAAGTGCCCACACCGGAAGCAGAAAAATTATTTCAAAACAGTTTTGACACGGTTTTGCTTCATTATACAGCCAATGTTGATCTCTTGAAACGCGGTTTTACACATCCACAGGATCTTAATTTCGATACGGGGAATCCTACTGCAGATTGTAAATATAGTCTCGCAGATCAAACTTATTGCGATTGGCTTTTGGCGCTCAAAGCCGCCAAATATAAAAATGTAACTCCAACAATTAAGAACGTGATTGTCAATTATTTTCACCTTATCCCCGGCGGTAACCAACAATTTTATTCAAAAGATTGTGCAGCATTTTATACAGCATGCAATGAATTGGTGCAGCTTAATGCAAACCTTGCTGAAAATAAAAATTAGATTTTTTGTTTGTTTACCATCCAATGAATTAATTCGTTCTTATAAAATGAAGAAAATACTGTTTTATCTTTTCGGAAAAAGCACTTTTCTTATCCATAGTTCTTTCAGGATGCCATTGAATCAGAAGAAAACATTTTCCATCGGGATTTTCTTTTTTCTCCATCGCTTCGATAATTCCATCGGGCGATTTAGCAACAACTTTTAGACCTTTTGCAACCTGATCAATTGCCTGGTGATGACCACTGCTGATGATTCCATTTTCTTCCTGCACAATTCTATAAAGATTTGACTTCTTATTTAAAGCAACGGAATGGATCCCGTCATTTCCGTTTAGTGATTTGGAATGGATCATTTGTGATAAGTGCGGAAGATCGGGGATTAATGTTCCTCCATAAAATACATTTACAAATTGCATTCCCCTGCAAATTGCCAGCAATGGTTTTTGTGTTTCTTCAACATGTTCCATTATCTTCCATTCAAATTCATCTCTTTGCCTGTCACTTGTTTCTGTGGAATCATAGTTGTAGACAGATGAGCCCGAATATAATTCAGGACTTACGTCACTTCCGCCGATAAGTACTATTCCATCGCACTTTTCAACCTCTTTTAGATTGTTGTATTTATACCCAAGCCGGATAATTTCAAACTCTGGCTCCTTCAGCCAATCTTCATAATTGGAATATTTTGAACCTTCGCATATACCAACCTTTTTCATTTCGCGAGTTTTCTGTTTTCATAAATTCCTCAATTATTTACGCAACACATTTATTAAAGCTTCCAAACTATTTTTATCAGGCAAAGATTTTGCAACAGGATTTTCACCCAAAAACATAACCTCGTTAGTCTTATTGTTGAAAGCAGGCCATTCGGGAAGACCGTCACCATTTGGGTTGCCTTTCTTGACAAAATTTGACCAATAACCCAACATTGTTTTTTCCAGTTCAAAATCTACAGGTTGCCATGGGCATCGATTTACAAAACGTAAATTGCCATAAGCGTAAGCAACCTCGCCGGTATGAAAAGCACCATATTTTACATAGTCACCAGTAGCAGGTAATTTTCTTGTAAAACGATAAAGATAAACGGGGTGTGTACTTTCCTTTGCATGCTCACTAGCCCACGTATAATTTTGAATACCGAATTGAAAATCTCTTATAATTCTTTTTTGGGAATTAGCAGCCTGTTGGTCATTTTGTGCAGGATAATATTTGAGAATTCTTTTTGCGTTTTTTCCATATTGTAATTCAATCTCCTTTTTAAAGGCATCCACATTGGAGGGTTTTCCAAATATAACTCCATCATCTTCATTCCATCCGGTTAGCAGATCAACCTGGTTTTGTCTGTCTTCTTCAAAAATTGTCGGAATAGATTGAGGCAAAAGGTATCCATCAACTTTTGGCGAATTCATCCTCCATCCCTGGGTTGACAATTGTTGCGCTGAAATGTTTCTTAACTCCGCCAGGGAATTAATATTTATCTTCTTCTCCAACTGAATTCCTTCATTTTCTGCTTCTGCGAGGGTAGGAGAATGTCGGGCACCTTCAATAAAGCTTGCGCCGCTTTCGGCAATTACCCGTTTGAACAAACCTTTGCAAAGCGGGGAAGCCACAAGACAATTCACGCTCATCGAACCAGCGGATTGTCCTGCAATTGTTACATTAGCGGGATCGCCGCCAAAGGCAGAAATATTTTTTTGAACCCAATGCAAAGCAGCAATTTGATCAAGAATTCCATAATTGCCAGAAGAATTGTTTGGAGATTCTTTAGTCAATTCGGGCAAAGCAAAAAATCCAAAAATCCCCACCCGATAATTGATACTTACAAACACAATTCCTTTTTTTGCCATCGCTTCTCCATCATAAACCGGAACACCACTTCCACCACTGACAAATCCTCCTCCATAAATCCAAACCAGCACAGGTCTTTTTTCATCCTGGGATTTTGCACCGGTCCAAACATTCAAATAAAGACAATCCTCACTTATCGGTTCTTTTGGTATCAGATATTCTTCAGACCACGGACCGAAAGGAACAGGATTTCCCTGCATAGGGCTGGGACCAAAGGCATCACATTTTTTTACACCTTGCCAGGGAACTACCGGCTGCGGGGCTTTCCACCTTAGGTCTCCAACAGGTGGCGCAGCAAATGGAATGCCTTTAAATATGTGCAGGTATCCCGAAGAGTCTGTTGTTCCGCTGATTAATCCGCCTTCCACTTTCACGGTTTCAAAAACATTCCTTGAATGAAATGCTAAGACGGAAAGAAGCACGACAACAGCAACCGAACAAAAAACAAGGATTTTTATTTTGTTGCGCATGGGGGGATATTTTAAAATGAATTTATCAAAATGAAGGTCACAACTTCACTTTCATAGCACTTCCATTATACTTTATCACTTTATCAAAAGTTTTTGATGCAGGCATACCAATACCATTGCTTGTTGAAACAAGTACTACATTAAAAACCCGGGTTTTTATCATCCCCGGAAATGAACCCTTTCTTGCTGAAATAGTCAATTCCTGGGCTTTGTCATTCCAGTTAAAAGTGAAAGTTGCATAAGCTCCCTTTTCATAATTGTAGGTATTGTTTTCATCTTCATATAATTTGAAATGCCCATTCTCACCACGATATATTCTCAGTTCCAAAGTGTCAGGACGTATTTGAGTAGCATATTCCATCACCGGTCCCATCGGGATTATCGAACCTGCGCGAACGTACAATGGCATCGTCTCAATCGGCGCCGCGGCATCAATTGTTTGTCCGCCATCCAGTTTTTTTCCAGTCCAGAAGTCATACCAATCAGCGCCTTTAGGCAAATACACTTTTCTTGCAGTGCCCAATTGATTGGCATGATCGCCGCTGTATAATTGTTGCGTTACCGGGTTCACCAAAAAAGCAGGGCCAAACATATATTGATCGGGAATGGTGTAAACTGCAGGGTCATCCCTGAAATCAAAAACAAGTGAACGCATCAACGTATAATTCTTAAATGTCACTTCACTTGAAAGCGAATAGATGTAAGGCAACAAACGATAACGCAGGTCATCATATTTCAGAAGAATCGCCCTTGTTTTATCGTCCCAGTTTTTTGAAAACAGCGCCCGCTCCCCTTTTCCATGAATACGAAATATCGGGCTGAAGGTGCCGAACTGGAACCAGCGTGTGAAGAGCTCGCGGTAAGAAGGTTGTGACCAATCCGGAATTCCATCGGGAGATGGATAAGAAATGTAACCACCTATATCTGAAGTCCAATAAGGAATTCCTGAAACACAGGTATTAATTGCCTGCGGCACCTGGTTTTTAAATGCAGAAAAAGTGGTTGTAATATCCGAAGACCATAAAGTGGCTGCATTCCTTTGCTGACCGGCAAAAGCTTGCCGAGCCAGGAGAAAAATTCTTTTTTTGGGAATATCCCTGCGCCAGTGTTGGTAAATTCCTTTCGTATGCTCAAGCGAGTAAGTGTTGAAATAATCGATTCCTCTCCCGGTGTATAAATTAGCTGTTTTGCGATCGTTCGGATCTTTTGTATCAGGTTCGCACTGGTCGACCCACCATGCATCCCACCCATATCTTTTAATCAAACTATCTCTTGCCTGATCCCAATACATTTCCCGTGCGCCCGGATTATGCGCATCATAATAAGTGTCTATTGAATGAACAAAAAAATTGTCCCAGGTAATACTGCTCAAATAACCAGCTTTTTTGAGTTGATCATAATCTTGTGTTCCTTTTCCGAAGCAAGGCCAGATGGAGATCATGGCGTGCAAATTTGCCTTGTGTAATTCATCCACCATTGCTTTCGGATCAGGATATCTTTCCGGGTTCATAATGTGTGAGCCAATTGGTGCCGGCGACCAGTAAAACCAATCCTGAACGATTACATCAACCGGAATGTGATTGTTGCGGTAATTGTCTTTTACCGACAAAACTTCCTGTTGGGTTTTATACCTGTCCTGCGACTGAAACAAACCAAAAGCCCACTTTGGATACATTGGCGCTTTACCGGTTATTTGCCTGTACAAATCAATGATATGATCGAATGACGGACCGTAAAAGAAATAATAGTCAACCATCTTCCCGCTCTCCGAAACGTAAGTGTATTGGGTATTTCCAGCTTCTGCTCCATAAAATTTTGATTCGGCATAATTGTCCCAAAGCAAACCATAACCTTTTGAAGAAAGCATTACAGGAATTGCACCTGTCAAATATTTAATGGCCATATCCTGGTTGCGTCCTTTGTAATTGATCGAAAGCGAATCGAGCGGATGACAACCAAGTCCAAACAAAGCTTCATCTTTTGGAGAATCGAAAGATGTGGCACATGAATAAGTATTAATTCCCGCAATTGTGGTATCACGCATCTGCTTGTTCTGCAGACTTTCTGCAAGAATAACATTACCCTTCAAATCAGAATAAGTTATGGCATTGGTCTTCTTATTCACTTTTATTTGCAGGCGCGCTGTAATTAAAATTACATCTCCATTATTTTCTTTTACTGAAAAATCTTTTGCATAAGAAGAAACAGGCAAAACGACTAAAGACTTTTTTGCAGACATTTCGTTGAGCATTGAATACTTCACTTCTACCAGGTCATTTTTCAGGAGATACAAATTCATCCAGCCTTTGTCAAGTTTAAAACTCACTCCGAACGCCGTTTTTTTGAAAGAACGAACCTGTGCTTTTGCAGCCATTGCATAAAGCACACAAAATAATACTACAGTGAAACTTTTCGGAAACCTTCTCATTACCAAGCTATTTTAGAAGTTAAAAATCAACCTTCCAGGGTTGATCGAAGTCATTTCTGGCTACAAATTATTTAATTTTTGTGAAAGCAAAACGAGACAGGTAAAATAAACCCCTAAAAGGTATTTTAATATTATTCATTTCATCAGAAAATAAAAAATCGAATTATTTGTTTGCCTGCCGCTGATCAAAATATTTATTTTTCATCCTGGGCCTTCTTGTACGCATCCAGTGCGCGTTTCCTCGCCAATTCGTGTTTTACAATTTCACGAAGATAACCCGGTCTGAAATCTTCGATCCATTTTTTGATGTAAACCAGTTTCGGATCAAACTTCTTTATTTGAGTTGTTGGATTAAAAATGCGAAAATAAGGAGCCGCATCACAACCGGTTCCTGCAGCCCATTGCCAGTTGCCATTGTTGGACGCCAATTCGTAATCCAGTAATTTTTGTGCGAAATACGTTTCTCCCCAGCGCCAGTCGATCAATAAATGTTTACACAAAAAGCTTGCAACGATCATGCGTACGCGATTATGCATCCAGCCGGTTTGGTTTAATTGCCGCATACCAGCATCAACAATCGGGTAACCCGTTTCTCCATTACACCAAAGTTCAAATTCCATTTCATTATTTCTCCACTGAACCGCATCATATTTACTTTTGAAATTGTGTTCTTCCACATACGGAAAATGAAAAAGTATCTGCATAAAAAACTCGCGCCAGATCAATTCGTTTAACCATTGTTCATTTAATCGTTGCGCAAGTTTTACAAGCTCTCGAACACTTACCGTTCCAAAACGGAGATGAACTCCGGCATAACTGGTTCCTTCAACCGAAGGATTATTCCTTGTTTCATCATAATGTTTGATTAACGATTCTGAAATGTTTAGTGCCGGAACTTTTATGCCGGATTCTTTAAACCCGATTTCTTCAAGGGAAGGAAAATGAAACGCAGAAGTTTGAATTAAGTTTTTTAAAAAGTTTTCAGAAGGAAAATGTTGTATTCCCTCCTGTTGCAACTTTTTCTTCCACGTTTTTGAATAGGGAGTAAAAATCGTATATGCTTGGCCGTCATCTTTTACTACTTCGAATCTTTCAAAGATCACCTGGTCCTTAAAAGTGCGAAAAGGAATATTTTTTTGATTTAAAAAATCAGAAATCTGCTTGTCTCTTTCGATCGCATAAGGTTCGTAATCATGATTGGTAAAAACTTCCTTTACATTAAACTGTTCGCAAATCTTTTTGAAAGCATTTAATGGTTTATCATAAACAATAAAAAATGATGAACCTTCTTTTTGAACCGATTGGTTAAGTTGCTTCAAGGTTTGATAAATAAAGGAAACGCGCGCGTCACTTCTATCTTTAAGTTTGTCCAAAATATTGGTATCGAAAATAAAAACCGGCAACACCGGGTATTTGCTTTTTAAAGAATGATAAAAGGCTGCATTATCATTCAACCGCAAATCTCTTCTGAACCAGCAAACACTTATTTCCGTTAAACTCATGAGTTAAACAGATTGTTTATGGGAAGGGTTTTTCGGTTCAAATAAGCATGGACACCGCTGCTGATAAAAAGAATAACCGCTACAATGATTGCAGCATACACTACTGATATCGCGTTGCCATTGTTTGCAACGGCTATGGCAATCAAAGCCCAAACAGCAACCAACGCGTATTCGCGCATATTTCTTATCCAGGTCACGATCAAATTAATTATGCCTGCTATGATGATCATGATAATGGCCCAACCACTTCCTGAAATTCCAAATCCGTCCCATTGAATTTTTGTGAGCCATGCAGCTATATCAGCAATCAGTGCCACAGTTAACCAACCGGAATACAAACAAAACGGCCACCAAACAAAGGCGATCTTTTTGAAGGGTAAATCGTCCAGTTCCATTCTCGTGTTCCAAATTATTTTTATCAAAGAAAAAAGAAGTACGATCATTATGACAACTGAAAGGCCTATATAATTATAGAGCCAGGCAAAAACCCACAACGAATTTGCGGCGCACGAAACCACAAACCACCAGCCAATTTCCCCCACCGGCCAGTCATCAGTCGCTTTTTTGAAAAGGCTTCCTGCCTGGTAAATAACATAAGCCAATAATCCCAAGTAGATCAAACCCCAAATGGCAAAAGCATAACCGGCAGGTGTAAAATAATTTTGGTAACGAGCCGAAACAGTTGCCATCGTATTACCATTAAAGATCCCTGTGTTGGATAAATAATTTATTACGAGCGTAATTACCAATGCGATTATGTTGGAAACCTGCAATACTTTTTTCATTGAAAATTCATTTGGTGAAAATTTGAAATTCCTTTATAAAAATATAGAGAAATAAATAAATAGGATTTACAGTAAATAAGGAATGAAGTACATTTTTTATTTTACATGAGCCTTAGTCTTCATTCAATTTGAGCAATTTAAAAAAAGAATTTGCGTCCAGCTCTTTTACTTGCCCAGGTTCAATTCCATCGATCGTAATGTTTTCAATACTTAGTCTTATCAATCTTTGGCATCGGTGCCTCAGAGCCAGAACCATTTTTCTTATTTGCCTGAATTTTCCTTCTGTAAGTGTCATCAGAAGCCATGTATGCGGATAATTATCACGTTGATCCATTGCCCAAGGATACAAACTAACAGGATTGCTTACACGAAAAACGGATTCAGGTTTTGCAATGTATTTTTCACCTTTTGCTATTTTGATAGGAACACCTTCTTTAAGCTTTTGCAAGGTGGCTTCGCTCATTTCATTTTGCACCATTACAAGGTAAGTGCGCAAATGAGGTTTGGAACCCGAAAAAAGTAAACGCGTAATTTTTTTGTTGGTTGTAAGCAACAACAAACCTTCCGAATCTTTGTCCAATCTGCCAATAGCATGAGTCCCTACCGGAAAATCAAAACCAATTGTCCCAAGCAACAGCACTTTGTCGCTGCTGATGAATTGTGAAACTATACCGGCTGGTTTGTTTAAAATGAAATAACGGTGCATCAATAAATGGATTCCGGTAAACCTACAAAAAATGCAAATTTCTTTTTTGATGAAAAATAATCTTCAATCAATTTCTTTTTAACCAACCGGTAATGCTTAAACGCGGTTGATTGGAAGGCAAGACTTCATGGGGTAATTCATTACTTTTGAAGAAAACACTTTTGCCGTTTTCAGGAAGAATTTTTTGTACCTGCTCATCATTATAAATGCATAAATGACCACCATAATCTTCCTGCCAGGCATCATTCAGGTAAGTAATCATTGAAAACTGGCGACTCGAATTATTTTTAAACTGGTCAATATGCTTCTTGTAAAACCGGCCCGGTTCGTATAATGTATAATGGAATTCATAACCGGTGATGCCTGTATAACATTCGCGATTGAGGTAATCCACAAACCGGTCCATAAGGTCGAAGAATTCCGCTTCGTGTGGATCATTGTTCTCCCTGTCGAGCCAATAGATCATATCGCCTCTTATCGTTTTATTCAGCAATGGCACAGAACCGTTTCCGGTTCCTGCTTCTTTCAATTTATCCTCCGAGTATAATAATAAAAGGTTGTTCTTTAAACGGGCAGAAAGTGAAGGATTTAAAAAGTTGTGTGTTATTCCAACTTTATTTTCTACATAACTCCCAATGAGGGCATTAAAGATTGCTTCCAATATGTGTCAACTGAAACCAGTTTTGTTTGGTTCAATCGTGCGCGAAATTAAGCGCAAAAGAAAATTCGTAAATCAACAGTCATTCAATAAACAGCGTATTAACTTTTAATTACAAAATTGCAGGAGCCGGCTTTTTAATGGAAGGCTTTTTTTGGACCGGCAACGAAAACCAAAAGGTAGAACCTTTTCCTTCTTCACTTTGGAAATTCATTGTGCCTGAATGCCGCTTGATGATCTCTTTGCAAATATAAAGTCCCAACCCAAGGCCAGGATAAGTATTTTCACTGACGCGGAAAAAGCGGCTGAATAATTTTGGCTGTTCAGAAATATGAATGCCAATTCCAAAATCCTGTACACACAATCTTATTTCATCATTCACTCTTTCTGTATAAATTTTAATCTTTGCTGCATTAGGCGAATATTTTATTGCGTTTGAAACAAGGTTGGTTATCACCTGGCCCAAACGGTTTTTATCGCCGAGTACCTGCTCGGTTTCCGCAAGTTTTAATTCCAGTTTATGGTTTGTCGTTAACTGTAGCATATTCACAGTCTCCTTCACCAATTCATTAAAATCGATTTTTTCAAAGTCATAATTCAACTGACCTGAATTGGCTTTGGAAACATCAAGAAGATCGCCGATCAATCTGGTGAGTTTATTGATCTGCTTGTCCATTTTCTTCAGCATCCCAAACTCAGTTTCCTTCGCTTTGTGATCGGCATCCATCAGCAAAATTTCGGTAAAGACTTTAAGACTGGTCACCGGGGTCTTCAATTCATGACTGGCCATGCTGATGAATTCATCTTTTTTCTCCATGTCACGTTTCTGGTCTTCAATATCGGTGCAAACACCAAACCACTGAAGTATCTTGCCATTCTTGTCTTTGAACGGAAGTGCATGTGCAAGATTCCAGCGGTAAACACCACTTGCGGAACGCTTGCGATCTTCTCTTTTAAAAGGAATCCCTTTGCTAATCGAGGTTTGCCATTCAAGGATTGTTTCAGGCAAATCTTCAGGATGAATAACAGTTTGCCAGCCCTTACCCTTCGATTGTTCAAATGTGAGACCGGTATAATCGTACCATTGGCGGTTAAAATAATCGTAATTGCCTTCTGCATCTGCCGTCCACACAATTACAGGAATAGTATCTGCCAAAAATTTAAAATGTTCGCGACTGGTAAGTAATTCGCGCGTTCTTTCATGTACGCGCATTTCCAGTTCATTATTTAGCCTTTCTGTAAAAGCCTTTGCTTTAGAAAGCAATTTGTTGTTATCGCGGAGTTCTTTTTCAATCTTTTTTTGATCTGTCAGATCAGTAATGATCACACTCAAAGCAATTCCTTCATCCAGCTCAAGGCTCGTCAAAGAAAGCAGAACGGCGATCACTTTTCCATCTTCCTTCTGAAGGTTGATCTCTCCTTTGCATTCTGCCTTCCATCCTTTTTTAAATAAAGAGTCGAACTTATTCTTGCTTGCCTCTTCAATATATTCACTAAAATAAGAACCAATAATTTTCGTAAGTGGCAAATCTAACATGAACGCCAGACGTGAGTTGCTATAAAGTATCACACCTTTTGTGTTAAGCGTAACTGCACCCTCTCTCATTTTTTCAATAAAAACCCGGTAAGTCTGATCGGCTGTTTTAAGCGTATAAAGCTGATGGCCGTTCGTGTCCTTCACTACCAACGCATCTATTTGCCCCGTGCGGATTGCTTCAATCGTATCATTCGCCTCCTGGAGTTGATGACGGAGATCGGCAACTTCCCGTTTAAGTTTTTCATTTGTATTTACTTCTTCCATATTCAATTAAGGGTTTATCCCAAGGTTTCTTAAAACCTTTTTTGTATCAGACAGATCTCCGATTAATTTTTTTACGGGTAAGGGAAAGAATTTAAGAAGCATGGGCAAAGCTACTATCTGATCCTTACTTGCTCTCAGAGGTTGCTGATACACATCTATTATTTCAAGATCATACTTAAAATCAAAATATTTGTCAATAATTTCTTTCAGGTTGGCGATCGCTTTTGCTGAATTAGGTGAAGCCCCTGTAACAAATAATTTTAATGACAGCACAGAGCTTTCATTGCTTTCTTCAATCTCTTCGTCTATCTGTGTATCCTTCAACTTCATGTTACATTTTTAAGAGGAACAATGTTTAAGCCTACGAGCACTTTCTCTTCATTTGAAAGATCTCCGATTATTTTCCTGATAGGTACCGGAACCTTCCTTACAAGGGTGGGAACAGCAAAAATCTGGTCACCTTCCGCCAGTTGCGGCTTTTTAAGTAAATCAATCACTTCAATTTTATACCGGCCTTCGAGGTGCTCCCGGCAGTATCTTTTTAAATTTCGCAAGGCAGTCTCAGACTTTATTGTTTTGCCTGCAATGTAAAGTTTAAGTTCCCAGGTTTGTTCCATGCAATTTATCCAATTAATATTTGAATTCATTTGTTACCTATTCTTTCTTCCCCGGATTATTTCAGCCCGGTTTTTTTCGGTCACCTCTTTAGTCAAGGCATCCTCCAATTCTTTTCTATTCAACTCGTCCTTATCCATTTCAAACTTTGAAGTAAGACTTCTAATTTTATTATCCAGAATGGTTTTCCTTCGTTCTATTTCCCTATTCTTTCTTTCAACTGAATGCTGTTTTATTACATCTTCTTTTGCCTTTTCAAGTTCGTAAGAATTACGTGCCGAACCAATTAAAACCCCTTCAGGACCAATTACCAGTTCCACTATTTTAATTCCGTAATCAGTAATTACAAATTCTCTTACCTGGTTTGAGGATTTCGTTCCCCTTGATTTCAAAACATAAATTCCCCGGTTTCTTTCTCCGTTCAATTCAATATCCTGTACTGCGATCCAAACATCAACCAGTGAGGAAATATTTTCCTCCTGGTTACCGTAAGGATGATTGATAAGGGAAAGCGCTGTTAACATCACTGTTATTTGTTCTTGTTGCAAAAAATCCAATAGGCGTATGAGAATAGATTTCACTTCATCCTGGTCACCAACAGAAATAAGGTTGGTTATCGGATCAAGAATTACAGTGGTAGGTTTGAATTCCTTTATCAGGTTATAAAAGACAACCAGATGCATTTCCAGACCGTAAATTGTGGGACGGGAGGCATGAAATTTCAAAAGCCCTTTTTGGACGTAAGGTTCAAGGTCCAAATCAATGGACTTCATATTGCGGACGATCTGGCCAGCAGATTCTTCAAAAGCGAAAAACAAACACCTTTCTTTTCTTTCGCAACAAGCTTTTGCAAAATTTGCGGCGATGCTTGTCTTTCCCGTACCGGCAGTTCCCGAAACCAAGATACTGCTGCCTTTGTAAAATCCGCTTCCACTCAACATTTCATCTAAAGTGGGAATTCCGGAAGAAACTTTTTGGTTTGATACAGGATGATCCAGTTTGAGTGACGTTACCGGCAAAACCGAAATGCCTTTATCATCGATCAGAAAAGGATATTCATTTGTTCCATGCACGGACCCACGGTATTTCATCACACGTAAACGACGTGTTGAAATCTGATCCTGCACGCGGTTGTCAAGTACGATTACGCAATCAGAAACATACTCCTCAAGACCTTGCCGGGTTAGCTTTCCTTCTCCTCTTTCGCCGGTTATAATGGCGGTAACTTTTTTTTCTTTCAACCAGTTAAAAAGCCGCCTGATCTCCGATCGAAGGATTGCTTCATTTTCCAATCCGGTAAAAAGATTTTCAATCGTATCCAGAACCACTCTTTTGGCACCAATACTATCAATCGCATAGCCCAGCCGAATGAATAACCCTTCAAGATCGTAGGCACCGGTCTCTTCTATTTCGCTTCGGTCAATACGCACGTGATCCACACGGATCTTTTTTTCCCTCATGAGTTTTTTTAGGTCGAATCCAAGTGAAGCAACATTAATTGCCAGTTCATCCGTCTTTTCTTCAAAAGCCACAAATACACCAGGTTCGTCATATTTAATGGCGCCATTTATAATAAATTCAAGAGAAAATAAAGTTTTGCCGGTTCCGGCTTCACCACAGATCAAAGTAGGCCTTCCTTTAGGCAGGCCTCCTTCTGTTATTTCATCTAAGCCGAGTATCCCCGTCGGGGTTTTGGCCAGTTTGTTGGGTAGAACTTTTCGCTTTTTCGGTTCTTTCATAATTAATACGATCCTGATTTAGAAACGGATAAAAAATAATTAAATCGCGCAAAAATTTGGAAATTAAAAATGGTTTTAAGATATATCGGATTCTGAATTATCGAATTTATATATCGCCTTTAGAGCACTTTACAAAGTCCATGCCTATTCTTTTCTGTTCTACGTTTCCACATATTTAGAAAACGTTAAAGCGATTATTTCGATCCTTTTTGTGATGGATTTAGGAAGAAAAATACCAGATTTATCCACATTAGTTGAATAACTTTTTCATTACAAAAGCTCCTTCGGATTGCTGTTTGATTAACTTTAAAAGAAACAAATGGAATCAAATTACTACACTACTGTGGTGGAAATGCCCGACAAAAAGAAGCTGGATGTTGAATATTATTTTTGGGAGGAAAAGGGTAATTCTGAAAACAATAATCCTTACCTGAAATTATTAATTCAGTTGGATGATTGTATTTGTCAAATGAAAATTGAGAAGTCAATCAGCAATAATATAAATGAACTCGAAAGAATCGTTCACAATAAAGTGATCAATGAAAGAGGACATTTGTGCTGATTGCCTCAAGTAAAAAATAAGAAAAATCCTCGTCTACTTCCCTTTTTAAAGTGCATGACGAATATCATTCGTTAAGGGCAAAAAAAGCTTTACTTTTTGAACACAATCTTGCCCGTAGAGTTACGTTTTAGATCAAAGGTTAAATAAGAAATGATAAAAGGAAAAAATATGATTCGCTTTTCCGTCCTGATCCCGGACGGTGAAAGTGTTTTTGCGATTAAGGTACTGAAATGTCTGAGTAAAGAAATGGGCGTAAAAGTTTTCGTTTTATCAAACAATCCTTCTGCTGCAGTTGCCTTTTCACGTTTTACGAAAAAGATTTTTACCTACACTGAAAAAAATGATTCAGACCGCTTAAATGCAATTACTGCTGCCATCGCAAAGACAAATGCAGATGTTGTACTACCGGTTGATGTAAAAACGATTCGTCTGCTTTCAGCTAATATTGAAAAGATCAAAAACATGTGTTCTGTTGCTTCATTGGCTGTCATCGATAGTATTGACATAGCGGATGATAAATGGTTAACTTTTGAATGGCTTAAGAAAAATAATATAACCACTCCAGAAACGTTGCTATTGCAAGACACCGACAATTTGCAGGAGAAAGCAAAAAATCTTCACTTTCCTGTTCTTGTAAAGCCAAGGAAGGGATCAGGTGGAATGGGAATAGAAAAATTTGATAACAAGAATTTATTATTTAAATTTTGGAATGACTACGCAAGCAAAAACAGCGCAATAATTCAATCATTTATCAGGGGATTTGACATTGATTGCAGTTTCCTTTGTCATGAAGGAGAAATATTAGCTTATACTATTCAAAAAAGATTTGTATACAGTGAGAAGCCAGTGGCCGGAGAATTAGGAATTGATTTTATTTATCATGAACAAACGGTAGATGTAGTAAAAGAATTTGCAAGAAAACTTGACTGGTCAGGAATCGGGCACATTGATCTTCGTTTTGATGAAGATGATGGAAAGGTAAAAATTATAGAAATCAATCCGCGCTATTGGGCAACTGTTCCTGAATCTTTGTTTGCCGGAGTAAACTTCCCGTATATCGCTTGTCTTCATGCGTTGAGATTTAATACACCAGAGGTGAAGTTTGTTCCAAAAAGAATTATACAATTACGAAGCGCTATTAAAATCACTCTTCAAAAATTAATTCATCGGAATAGAAAGGACCTCTTCTTCGATAATATTTATCTGAACCGGGTTACATTAAATGATCCATTTCCTTTCCTTCAAATCAAATTTCCCTGGCTATCTTTTTTGCTCAGGAAAAAAAGTACGCAAGTATAACTGAACAATGTTGCAAAGTATTATAAAAGCTGCAATCGTTTATTTCTTCAGGTAGTTAACAGAATGTTATCTAACATTTTAATGTGAACGCACTCCCAACCAATGGAATAATTTTAGCTACTATAATCCTGTAGACTGAAATTTAATACTCGTACTATGATAAAACTATTCCTTGGCGCAGCCCTTCTTTTTACAACAATTTTGGCTCCTTCGCCCTGGCTTCAAAATCTTGACAAAGCAGAGCAGGTGGCCAAAAACGAACACAAACTTATTCTCCTGAATTTTTCAGGATCGGATTGGTGTATTCCTTGTATGAAACTCCGTTCAGACATTTTTGAATCGGATGCATTTATGGATTACGCCAAAAAAAACCTGGTTCTTGTAAACGCAGATTTTCCAAGAAAAAAGAAAGATCAGCTTTCAAAAGAACAACAAAAAGAAAACGATGCGCTGGCGGCAAAATATAATCCGGATGGAAGATTTCCTTTCACCGTTTTGCTCGACAGCAACGGAAATAAACTAAAAGTTTGGGACGGCTATTACAGCCAGGGTCCCGATAATTTTGTTGATGAAATAACAGGGGTTAAAAACTAAGGTATGGCGCAACCACAGGCATATAAGCGTGCGATGAAGCTAATGGGTAATCAGTTTGAACTTACCGTGGTTGCACATACCAAAGGTTGGGCCGATCAAATGATCAATGAAGGTGTGAAAGAAATAAAGCGGATCGAAAAACTTTTGACCACTTTCAGCGACGACAGCGAAACGAATCTCATTAACCGCAATGCCGGCATTCAACCGGTGAAAGTCAGCGATGAAACATTCCAAATCATTCAGCGAAGTATAAAAATTTCGTCTATAACACAGGGGGCTTTTGACATTAGTTATGGAAGTATCGACAAACGTCTCTGGAATTTTGACGAGACAATGACTTCACTTCCGGCCCCTCATACCGCGAAAAAAATGGTGCGGCTGATCAATTACAAAAACATAGAATTGGATGAAATAAACAAAACTGTTTTCCTGAAAGAGAAAGGAATGAGAATCGGCTTTGGGGGAATTGGAAAAGGTTATGCAGCAGAAATGGCTAAGGAAGTAATGAAGAAAAACGATGTAAAAAGTGGAATAGTAAATGCTTCCGGAGATCTTACGGCATGGGGAACACAGCCGGATGGAAAACCCTGGACCGTGGGCATTGTTCATCCTGATTACAAAAGTTATCCATTTTCTTATTTCAACATCAGCGATATGGCAGTTGCCACATCCGGGAATTACCAAAAGTTTGTAATGATCGACGGGAAAAAATATTCACACACGATCGATCCACACACAGGTCTTCCGGTTACCGGGATTAAGAGCGTAACCATTTTTTCGCCCAACGCAGAGATCTGTGATGCAATGGCAACACCAGTAATGATCATGGGAATCGAAAAAGGGCTTTTCCTGATCAATCAGTTAAAACAGGTTGAGTGCCTGATAATTGACGACGACAATAAAATTTATACATCCAACAATATTAAATGCAATTAGTTTTTGACATGAAAAATAAAATCCTTCTCCTATCAGCAGCCGGCCTTTTCTTGTTGAGCATTACAACAGGCTGTGCTGATGTAAAAGAATATCAAAAGAACAAAATAAATGATGCAGAAATGCAGCTAAACGCCCGCAAGGTTGAAAAGACAGAATTGAATTTTCAAAGTTACCGCGAAGGTGCAAGTGGCGCCAATGCAGGAAAAGTTGGTGGGGGATGCGGCTGTAACTAAAATAAAATGATAAACAAAGAAGATAATAAAATCAACCAATGAAGAAAATTTGTCTCACAGTTGTCGGGCTTTACTTTTGGGTATTGTCAGCGTTTTCGCAGCAATATAATGTGGATACTTCCTCCTATCAAAATCAAAAACTCAAACTTGATGAAGTAAATCTTGTTTCAGGATATTTTAACCAGGATGGAAATCACTCTGCAGTGACAGGTGGCATCGGCACACAAAAACTAAATGATGTTTCAAACGTGATCGAACTCAAATTTGTAAAACAAAATGAACTGAATAATAAATACACCTGGGATTTTGAAGCAGGTTACGATCACCATACTGCTGCATCACAGGGATATGTCAATCCTGCGGGTATAGCAAGACCATGGGGAACAAGATTTTATCCTTCCTTAAACTGGCAGGTAGAAAAAGCAAACGGTGTAAGTTTCGGTTTGGGAACATCTTTATCAACTGAAGTGAACTATCATTCTTTCGGCTTGAATTTTTCTGTAGGTAAAACGTCTAAAAATAAGAACACAGAAATCAACTTTAAGGGACAGGCATACCTTGACAAAGTTGTGTTGATAGAACCTACGGAATTTGTACCTAAACCTCAGGAAACAGGGCCAACCACCTACACTACTGCCAGTGGAAATATAATTACCTCTGGTGGTGAAATTATCAAAGTTCACATTCCAAGAACACCCCGTAATACATTTGACGGAACATTGACCTTTTCGCAGGTTATCAACAAAAACTTTCAACTGGCTTTGATTGCGGAAGGTGTTGCACAGAATGGATATTTAGGTCTGCCTTTCCATCGCGTTTATTTTACGGACGGAAGTGAGAAGATAGAAAATCTTCCTTCCACAAGAATGAAATTACCGCTTGCCATCAGGATGAATTATTTTCTTGGAGATAAATTTATTTTCAGAAGCTACTACCGGTTTTACACAGACGATTGGGGCATAAAAGCGCATACCGCAAGTCTTGAAGTGCCTTATAAAGTTTCCCCATTTGTTTCTGTCAGTCCTTTTTACCGTTATTATATTCAATCGGCTTCTCCTTATTTTGCGCCGTTTGAACAGCATTCACCTTCGGACACTTATTACACCAGCAATTATAATTTGTCGGCATTCACCTCGCAGTATTATGGAATCAATGTGAGAATAACGCCGGAAAAAGGGGTGTTTAATATTCCGTTTTTTAATATGATCGATTTGCGTTATGGACATTACACACAAACGACGGGATTGCAGGCAAACAATATAGGGATTAATTTAAGATTCAAATGATTTCCCTACCTCGAAAACACACGGCCATCTTTGCGGTGGCCTTTTTTATTTATGTCAAAATAAAAATTAAACTTTTTGTTCGTTTACTGCTTCTCTTCAATCTTACAAAAAGTGTAATTTCAAATAAAGAACTTGAATATGACTGGAGAGGCAGATAAAAATTTTCCAGAAGAAAAGATTGAGTCGAAAGTAAAAGAGGCAAAAGATTTCTTTGCATCGGGAATAACAAAAAATATCAATTTCAGGATTGAGCAATTGCAGAAACTAAAAGCCGGCCTGAAGAACTTTGAAAAGGAAATCGAAGAAGCGCTTTGGCTCGATCTGCATAAATCAAAAGAAGAAGTTTTTCTAACAGAAACAAGTATTCTTTTCCGGGAAATTGACCTTCATCTTAAAAATCTTAAAAGCTGGTCTCGTCCTAAAAAAGTTTCCACTCCCCTTATCCTGAAGCCATCTTCTTCTAAACTTATTTTCGAACCGTTGGGCGTTGCACTGATCATTGCGCCATGGAATTATCCAATCCAATTACTTTTCGATCCGCTTATTGGTGCTATTTCAGCTGGGTGTTGTGCAATTTTAAAACCATCCGAATTTGCTCCAAATGCTTCTGCGCTTGCCAAAAAGATAGTGAATAAGGTTTTTGATAAAAATTACATATCAGTGATCCAGGGAAATCAGAAGGCTGGTGAAGAACTTTTGAACCAACACTTTAATGTGATCTTTTTCACCGGAAGCAGCAAAGTCGGCCAAATAGTAATGCAAAAAGCAGCAGAACATCTTACGCCGGTTATACTCGAATTGGGTGGAAAAAGTCCCTGCATTGTTGATGAATCGGCTGACATAAGTATTGCCGCAAAAAGAATTGCGTGGGGCAAAGCGATGAATGCAGGACAAACATGTATTGCACCTGATTATATTCTTGCGCATGAAAAGATTAAAGAGCAACTGCTCCAAAAACTGGCGGATGCATTCAATAATTTCTTTGGGAAAAGTATTCGTCAAAGTGAATACTACGGCCGGATTATAAACCAACGGGCTTTCGACCGTCTTTTGAATCTGATGCAGGAAGAAGAAATCTGGTGGGGTGGAAAAACGGATCGCGAAAGCCTTTTTATTTCGCCAACAATTCTTAACAATGTACAAGTTGGCTCACCGATCATGCAGGAAGAAATTTTTGGCCCTTTATTGCCCGTAATTTCTTTTAATGAAATAAACGAAGCAATTGAATGTATTAATTCAAAGGAAAAGCCGTTATCACTTTATTATTTTGGAAATGAAAACAAGGCAGAAGAAATTATAAATAAAACCTCATCCGGTGGCGTATGCATCAACGATACGCTTTTGCAAATCGGTAATCACGATCTTCCCTTTGGAGGAGTAGGCTACAGCGGAATGGGAAAGTATCATGGCAAGGCCAGTTTTTTGGCTTTCACCAATCAAAAGTCCGTAGTTACAAGCGCCACCTGGCTCGACATTCCTTTTAAATATCCGCCTTATAAATTTTTCAAGCTAGTGAAAAAATTTCTTTAAACCATTAGTGAATCAAAAAAGAATTGTCTTTTTTATTTTTCATAATTACAACCATGGAAGATCAATTTCAAAATGATCTTTCAATGCACGCCTTGCAGCATAATAACCACAAATGCCATGAACGCCACCGCCCGGAGGTGTCGAAGAAGAACACAAGTAAATATTTTTTGCTGAGGTGCGGTAAGGTGAAAGTTTTATAACAGGCCGCGTTAAAAGTTGCGATGGAATTGCAGCGCCGCCGTTAATATCCCCGCCAATATAATTTGGATTGTAAGCTTGAATATCGTGACTGTTCATTATATGCCTTTCTAAAATGCAATCTTTAAATCCCGGCGCAAATCGTTCCACCTGGTTTTCAATAGCGGCGGTCATGTTAACAGTTGAGCCGGAAGGCACATGGCAATAAGCCCAGGCCGTTTGTTTTCCTCCCGGTGCACGTGAGGGATCCACAACGCCGGGCTGCACAAACAAAACAAAAGGCCTCTCCGGAATTTTATTTTTACCTGCCAGGTCTTCACTATCATAAATTTCAGAAAAGCTTCCTCCCAAATGAACAGTCGTGGCTTTCCTGCATTCGACGTTGCCAAAAGGAACCGGTTGTGAAAGTGCCCAATCCACTTTAAAAACTCCTTCTCCATACTTGTAATTTTCCAACTGCCATTTGTAAAAAGATGATAATTCGTCGCCGGCAATTGAAAGCAATTGTTGGGGCGTTACGTCGAGCAACACAACTTTGGATGAAGGCAATTTTTTCAAAGAAGATATCCAATTCCCGGTTTCGATCACTCCGCCTAAACTTTTAAAGCATTCAGCAAGTGCATCAGTAATTTTTTGTGCACCTCCTTCCGGCACAGGCCATGCATTTACATGAGCCATCAAATTCAAAACAAGGCCCATAGCTGTTGTAGTTGCTGTATTTAAAGGCAAAATTGTATGTGCACCCATTCCTGCGAAGAGCGCCCGCGCTTCTTCTGTCTTGAATTGATTTTTTGCGAAATGAGCGGCGGAACTCAACGCATAATATGCAAATTTTGCTTTTGCATTTGAATACGCACTCAAATGGATTGGACCAAGGTAAGCCGACAGGATCGAATCCCAGTTTTTCACCAATGGCGAAAATATTTTTTGATAATTGTCCCGGTCTTTTCCCAACTGTGCCGCGGTTTCTTCAACAGAAAGTTTTACGGCTACGGCATCACCGTTATCAAAAGGATGTGCGATCGCGTTTTCGGGCATTAACCATTTAAGTCCAAATTGCTTAAGCCCGAATGATTTAAAAACGGGAGAATTTTCGCCAAGAGGATAAACTGCAGAACAAACATCATGAATAAACCCGGGAAGAGTTAGTTCGGCAGAATGAACGCCACCACCTAATTCTTTTTTACCCTCGATCAACAAAACCGACAATCCCTTTTTTTGCATAGTGATGGCAGCAGCAAAACCATTTGGTCCGGAGCCAACTATAATCGCATCATATTTTGTTTGTGAACTCAATTATGTTTTTTTCAATTTACAACAACAAAAATGAATCTTATTATTTAAGTCAGATGAAATAGGAATTTGGAAGGGATTTTAGATAAAAGAATTACTTATCATTTTAACTACCTTTCAAATCGGTATTGATATTGCGGCAATAATTTGGCAATGGAAAGTTCAACAAAAAGTAATTTTCGTTCTCCCTTCCCGGAAATATATAGCCGGCGTTCTTACTGGCTCACACGCTTCATGATCCTTCGGCTACTTGGAATTATTTATGCCATTGCTTTTTTGGTTGCCATCAACCAAATACTTCCTTTGATCGGTTCTGATGGTTTGCTTCCGGTTGGACTTTTTTTGAATCGTGTGAATGTAGCGCTCGGTTCTTCCACGTCCGGATTCATACGCCTTCCATCGCTTTTTTGGTTTGGTCATACCGATACGACTTTACTTGTTTTTGCCTGGATTGGATTTATACTTTCGCTGGTCGTGGTTGCCGGTTATGCGAATGTCCCAATCCTTTTTGTGCTTTGGTTTTTGTATATGTCTTTTGTGCACGTCGGACAGGAGTGGTATGGATATGGATGGGAAATTCAGCTCCTGGAAACAGGTTTCCTTGCAATATTTCTTTGCCCCCTTTGGGACATGCGGCCCTTCCCAAAACGCGCTCCTCCATTTGCCATTATTGTTCTTTTTCGCTGGCTCATCTTCAGAATTATGCTGGGAGCCGGATTGATCAAATTCAGGGGGGATAAGATCTGGCGCAACGGGACCGCGTTGTATTATCATTTCGAAACACAACCGCTGCCCGGGCCGCTCAGTCGCTGGTTTCATTTTTTGCCAAAAGGTTTATTGAAGGCCGGTGTTTGGTTCAATTGGCTTGCAGAATTGTTGGCACCTTTCTTTGTTTTCTGGCCACGAATTGCAAGAACCGTTGCAGGTGTGGTAATAATTTTATTTCAATTCAACATTATCCTGAGCGGTAATCTTTCGTTTCTCAACTGGCTCACCATCGTTCCTGCTCTTGCCTGTTTTGACGATGATTTTTGGAATAAGATTCTTCCGGGAAAGCTTGTCATTAATGCATTCCAGGCAAGAGAAAATGCGGTTCCTTCAAAGGCAATGAACACAACTGCGTGGATTGTTACTTTGGTTGTTGCCATGTTAAGTATTGAACCAACCTTTAATTTACTTTCTCCCCGGCAGGTAATGAACACCTCTTATGATCCGCTCGAACTTGTAAATACTTATGGCGCATTTGGTTCTGTAGGAACAGAGAGATACAACGTGATCTTTGAAGGGACAATGGATAAAAACCCTTCCGATAGCTCGGATTGGCGACCTTACATTTATAAAGGATTGCCGGTAAAACTTGATAAAATGCCGCCGCAGGTAGCACCTTACCAATTGCGCTTAGACTGGCAAATGTGGTTTGCGTCTATGGCAACGCCTGAAGAATATCCATGGGTTTACAATCTCATTTGGAAACTCCTGCACAACGATCCCAATGCGACCGGGCTTTTTGCTTCGAACCCATTTTCAAAAAAACCACCGGGATACATCCGTGCGGTGCTTTATCAATATTCATTTGCCAAACCAGGAAACCAGCAACATCGCTGGTGGAACCGGAAAAAGGTAGGCCTTTGGATCCAACCGTTATCAACGGGTGATACAACGCTGATTAACTTTTTGAAAAGTGAAGAGTGGATTAAGTGAGGCTGAAAGCTGAATGCCATGTTAATCCGTAATTCGTAATTCTTAATTCGTAATTTTTTAAAAGCTCAACTGCCCGTCAAGCCCTTTTATTACCGGATGAATCTTTTCTTTTGATTTTACCTTAATATAAAAATGGTGACTGGAAGCGGTCCACTGTCCCTGCAGAAATAGATATTTATTATTGTTCCTCAATGCCCCGCCGCCGTTGAATCTGCCAACTCCTACAGGGCCATACTCGAAGCCGATCGGCCCATCCTGGATAAGCGGATTATCGAAATTCATCGTGATGTTCACATCAAAAGTGGGACGCGAAAACCGGAAACCGAAAGTAAATGTGGTTGTATAAACGCCGCTGTCATCAACGGTTTGCTGAAAACTGGTGAGGTAAATTTTTGTATGATGCGTTTTATCGATAACGATTTGGCCGTTAAAAGTAGAATCGGGCGGTGCGGGTTTTTCCTGGGCATTAGCCAAAAAAGAAGTCAACAGGAAAAGGGAGAAAAATATTGTTTTCATAGTTTCTGATTTTCAGTTCGGTTTAAAACTATGATAAATGTACTTATTGATTTTTATAAAGGAAAATGCAATTTGCAAAAGTTAAAATAAGAAAATTCCCGGTAGCTGTCGAACTGTTTTCGTGTAGGCATTACCGGGAATTTTTAAACGATTTGCTTTTCATTTTATCAACCATTTTCTACATGAAATAAATCGCAGAATAAATAAAAGATGCGATGGTTGTGCTGAAGATAAAAGCTAATCCAAAGTAATCGGCTTTCGTAAGAGTAATAATCTGTTTCATAACTTATGTTTTTAATTGTGAACTGTTACTCCTATGACTTATAAATGATTCCGGGGTTTAATGTGGAGAGAAATTTCTTTCAGGAATATTTTGTGAAATAAAAATTCCTTCCATTTCCTGGTTCACTGTTTTGGGCATCCAAAATCTTTGTTTCGATCAATGTATCTTTAGCAATAATAAATTTGCTGACATGAAATTTCTCTTTGTTCTCTTTTTTCCTCTGCAACTTTTTGCTCAACCATTTACGCAAAAAGAAATCAGCCACTGGAAACAGGAAGCGAATAATGTTACCATCATCCGGGACAATTACGGAGTTCCGCATATTTACGGAAAGACCGATGCAGACGCAGTATTCGGATTGTTATATGCACAGTGCGAAGATGATTTCCCGAGAGTGGAGATGAATTATGTTGAAAAACTCGGCCGACTGTCAGAAGTGAATGGCAAAAAAGATTTGTACAATGATTTGCTGATAAAACTGGTAATCGATTCTACCGACGCAGTGAAAGATTACAAGAATGCACCTGCATGGTTAAAGAAATTGTGCAACGCTTATGCTGATGCGGTCAATTATTATTTGTACAAAAACCAACAGGTAAAACCAGCGTTACTCACAAGATTCGAACCGTGGTTCCCCTTGCTTTGGACGGATGGAAGTATTGGTGCTATCAGTACTGGTGGGGTTGGTGTTGCTGAATTGCAAAATTTTTATTCAGGAAAAAATGAACCGGTTGCATTGAATGCTTATCATGAAGAAAAAATTACCGGTTCAAATGGATTTGCTTTTTCTCCAAAGATCACAGCATCGCACCATTCAATTTTATACATCAATCCCCACGTGACTTTTTATTTCCGGCCTGAAGTGCACGTAGTTAGTGATGAAGGATTAGATGCTTATGGCGCTGTTACCTGGGGACAATTTTTCGTTTACCAGGGATTTAATCCTCATTGCGGCTGGATGCACACTTCAAGTTATGCCGATGTTTCAGACGCTTATATTGAAAAGATAACATCGAAAAACAACCAGATGTTTTATGAATATGATGGAAAAGAAAAACCAGTTATCCATAAGAAAATCGTGATCAAATATCGCGAAGGCGATTCTTTAAAAACAAAAACTTTTGATGCTTTGTTTACAGGTCACGGACCAATAATGGCAAAAAGAAACGGCGATTACATCAGCGTAAAATCCGACAACCGTGATATCAAAGGTTTGGAACAAAGCTGGCTGAGAACAAAAGCAAAAAGTTTTGCGGATTATAAAAAAGCAATGGACTTGTTGGCCAACGCTTCCAACAATACAGTTTATGCAGATGCAGAAGGAAACATCGCCTACTGGCATGGCAATTTTATTCCAAAAAGAGATCCCAAATATGACTGGTCAAAACCGGTTGACGGCAGCACTTCTGCAACTGAATGGAAAGCATTAACTCCGGTAAATGAAAGTATTCACATTTATAATCCACCAAACGGATGGATCGAAAACTGCAACTCCACTCCTTTTACGGTTGCCGGAAAATACAGCCCGAAAAAAGAAGAATACCCGGCTTACATGGCGCCTGATGGACAAAATTTTCGTGCAATTAATGCGCTTAGAATTTTACCTCGGGAAAAATCTTATACCATTGATAAAGTGATTGCAACCGGTTACAACACTTATCTTTCAGCGTTTCCTGTTCTAATTCCAGTCCTGGTAAAGGCTTATGAAAATTTACCTGGATCAGATTCATTGAAAAATATTTTAAACGATCCGATCAACATTTTACAAAACTGGAATTACCATAGTGGTGAAAATTCTGTTGCCACAACGATTGCTGTTTATTGGGGCGAAAAAATCCTTCGGCCTATCTATTTTACCAAAGTGCCAAAAGGTGATGAGGATGACCAGGTGATAAAAACAGAAACCTTTGCCAAAAATGCTTCAGCTGAAGAATTGCTGCAACCGCTGTTGGCAGCAATCAATGAACTGCAACAAAATTTTGGGACATGGAAAATTGAATGGGGAAAAGTGAACCGCTATCAAAGGATTTCAGGCGACATTGATTCTAAGTTTAATGACGATTCCACAAGCCTTCCCGATGGATTTACTTCTTCAACGTGGGGTGAAATTCCTTCCTTTGTGAGCCGAACTTTTAACGGCACGAAAAAGAGATACGGTTATAACGGCAATAGTTTTATTTGTGCTGTTGAATTTGGCAAAAGAATAAAAGCCAAATCCTTATTAACCGGCGGTGAAAGTGGTCATCCCGGTTCAAAACATTTTTTCGATCAGGGATTGATGTACAGCAAAGGTATTTTCAAAGACGTTTTGTTTTATAAAGAAGATGTCCTCAAACACGCCGAAAGAAAATATCATCCGGGGAAGGAAACGCTGAGCAATGAGCAATAAGCGATCGGCAAATTGACAATAGACCGGGCTCTCGAATACAACCGGCATACTAAACAAAATATCACGACGTTAAGATATCACGATGTTAAGAAATGAAAGAGCATTGGAAACATCTAGCTCCTTTTAAATTTTTTCATTGTTTAAATTTTTTATTATGGAAGACAGGTATGTTTTACTCAAAATAAAAAGAGAGTTCACAGAGAACGAGGCCGTGTTAAGTCTGCTCAAAATGTTGAAGGAACTGCAATTGGAAATTGGAATCCTGAAGTCTGAAAAAGAAGAAGCGCTGGACCGGGCAAGATTTTTGGAAGCCAAAGCAGTTAATTCAGGTATTATAAAACCAAAAAAAGAATGGTTAAAGGATGAACTTGTAGCCTCACAGGATAAGAAAATAAAATCGATGGAAGCAAAACTGAGAGAAATGAAAAAAAACCATGATTATTGGCAAAATAAATATTGTCTGCTTGCCGGTAACAGGATGACATCTGTAAATTAATGGGCTATGGGCAATTTGCAATATAATTACACGATCAACTTGTATATTGCCAATTGCCCATTGCAAAATCACTCCTCTGCTTTCAATCTCAGTGGTACATTCACTTTGATACTAAAATTCCTTCCCATATTATAGATCCCGTCGTGGCCGGTAAAGTTGCCGGGATAAGGTTCAAAATATTTCAGGCGGTTGAGACCGGATTGATAAGCCACATTGAACAAATTATTCCCAAGCAATGAAATGTTGAACATTGCTCTTCCATTCCTGTTCATAATATCTGTTCCGAATCCCGCATTGAAAAGTTGATAACCCGGCGTGGGTGTTTCTGTATTGTTTTCCAGGTACGCCCGGTTTTGTGCAGCATATACTTCAAACTGAACTTTTACAAACGCATTAGCGAAAACACTTCCTGCTTTTTTGATATTTGCACGCAATTCAGAAATGGTATGCAAGGGAGGAATGAATGGAAGATATTTGGCGCTGTCTGAAATCTTTCCTTCTCCCGGTACACCTTTGTTCAAACCATAAACCACAGAAAGAGAGTTTTCAAAATGCAACCAATCCCATGGATGAGGATGAACATCAACGCTCAATTCTCCTCCATACAACTGTGCTCTGGCAGCAACAAACTTGAAGGTTTCGTTTCCGGGAACAATTACGGAATCTTGTCCGGTGGCAGTTGTTAGCTTTTGATTGTAAATGTAATTCTGAATTTGATTGTTGAAAACGTCGGCATCAACAGTAACATGAGTTGAATTAAACCTTACACCTAAATCTTCCTGCAAACTGAATTCCGGTTTAAAATTCAAATGCCCGATCTGGTAAATGTTGGTTCCGGGATGGACGCCGTTTGCAGAAATTTCATAAACATTCGGTGCACGATAACCTCTTCCAATATTTGCCTTCGCACTCACCTTCTTATTGAACTTATAAGAAACGCCAATACTTCCGCTCATACCGGAAAAAGTGTGATGATAACTGTTGAAAAGATGCTCTGCTCCAACTGTATCTTTTCCGCTAACCACATGATCAAAACCGCTTAAAGGATTGGTATTTGCATAAAGATCGTTATTGTGATAATCTCTTACGTCATATCTTACTCCTCCTGAAACTTCAAGTTTTTCCATTCTCTTCGTGATGAAAACAAACGGACCGGCATCAAATTGTTGATAAGAGGGAATAATGTATTCTGTTCCTTTCGTCACTTTGTTGTCCTGGTACATACCGTTAACTCCGGCAGTTACACTAAAACCATTTCTTTCATTGAAATAATATTTAGCATCGTAAGTAGAAGTGTTCAGCAAAAGATATAAACCCGGCACCTGCACCTCCGGGTGACTGTATTCGCGGCGGATGCTTTTTTGAAAAGCAAGATTTACTGCGAGTCGTCCACTGCCCAAATCAAAACTGTTGGCGCTGTAAAAATTATAATGCTGCACGTGCTGGTGCAAAGCAGAGATCTTATAAGAATTCAATTCGGCATTGCTTACAATTGGCCGGTAATTATCCGCTTCAGATATTTGTTTGGTAAATTTTCTTGTTGCAGAATCACGGCTGCCGTCAGGTATTTCCTGCAGATCGTTGTACATGGCAAATCCAAAATGACTGTAGCCCCAATTTTTATTGATGCCCACATTTGCGGAAGCATCTGTTTCTGCAAAACCGGTATTGTAAACCCGTCCGTCGTATTTGTCTTTATAATTCGTAGCAATCTTATGTGTAAAAGTTCCTCCCCAGATCCAGTCGTTTGTATGGCCTGCAATAGTTGCCGAATTTTCAATAAGCCTGTTGTTGCTTTGATAATCGTTTAAAATATTACCAACAATTTTTCCTTCGGAAGGTGGCTGGACCGGAATTAAATTGACAACACCTGCCAAAGCATCCGATCCATAAATCAGGCTGGCCGGTCCTTTCACCACTTCCACACGGTCAACCGTGTTTTCATCCACTTCTATCCCATGTTCATCGCCCCATTGCTGGCCTTCGAGGCGAACACCATCATAAAGAGTAAGAATACGGTTAAAACCTAAACCACGAATGAATGGTTTTGAAACATTTGGACCGGTAGTTACTTCGCTGATGCCCGGAACGGTGGCAATTGCATCAATTACATTTGTGTTTAAATTTTGCTCCATAAATTGTTTGTTCACCGCGACAATCGGAACAGGGTTCCTGATGATGGAGGTTGCACGCGAAGTACCGGTTATTACAATTGCATTTTCTTCCACCACCGATAACTCCATCCGAAAATTTTCTGTGAGGTTCTTATTAATATCAAGATTTTCAGCAATGGTTTTATAGCCGATAAATTTTACCTCAACCACGTAAGTTCCTCCAGGAATATTTGAAATATTGAAATAGCCATTGGCATCAGCAACGCTTCCTTTTTTCAAATCAGCAATATAAACAGATGCCCCCGCTAATGGCGAACCGGATGTATCAGTAACAGAACCTGAAAGAAAAAAACGCTCTTGTTTTCTTTGCGCCTGTACAGTAAGTGAAAAAGATATTGTTATAAAAATTAAAGTTATAGTAAGAAGGTATTTCATTATTAAAATCGATTAAGAGAAGGCTGATAAAAAATTGAGACGCAAAACAAAAATTATAAAAGAAAGTCCTTTTACTGTTTCTGTAAATTGAAGTAGTAGATGGAATCAGGAAATCGCTGGAGGTCCTCTTAATCCGAAAGTGAAATGGTTGTGAGCTTCTGTTGAAGGAAGAATAGTTTCGGTATTTCTATAATAAACCGGATCCGGTGTTACAACTATTACTGGTTCCTGTAAGGTATAAGGAGCAATTACCACATTGGTTTCGCAATGGCAATCGATGCCTGAAGCACTCAGCTGTTGTCGGTTTGAATCCTTTACGTGACTTACGAAATCTTTGTGATTAGCAAATAACCAATGTAAATATTTTGTTGGTGTATTGCTCAGCGCAAAACAACCCAACAAAATAATTGCAAAAAATTTTCTTATGTAAACTCTTTGATTCAAAAGTTGAATTTGAGAAAGCAAAATTAGACTAAAAGCGGAATAACTTTTGCAGAAGATATATGAAAATATTTCTTAATTATTTAAAAACATTTATTATGCCAATTGTAAAAGTAATAGAAGTGATTGCTTCTTCAGAAAAAAGTTTTGACGATGCTATTCAAAACGCAGTGACGGAAGTTTCAAAAACAGTAAAAAACATCGATTCTGTTTTTGTGAAGGATTTTAAAGTACATGTGAAAGATGAAAAGATTTCAACTTACGGAGTGATCTGCAAAGTATCTTTCAGGGTAAACGAAAGCATGCAGTCATCGGCCAAATAAATTCTTACAAACTGGTAAAGGGAGCAGTGTCTCCCTTTATTTTTTAACATACCTTTCCGTGAAGGTTTTATAGAAACACATTTTTGTTTATGTGTAGTTCGTAATTTGCAAACCTTTAATTCATTAATCAATCTTACTGAAAAAACGATGGTACAAACTGCAGAAGACATCAGGTTGTTGAACGAAAAAATAAATCACTCAGCCACTTTTATTGATAAGATCCATGATGAGGTAGGTAAAGTGATCGTTGGTCAAAGTCACATGCTCGAACGATTACTGATTGGCCTTTTAAGCAACGGTCATATTTTGCTGGAAGGCGTTCCGGGCCTTGCAAAAACACTTTCGATAAAATCTCTTGCCAATACGATCAACGCCAGGTTTAGCCGTATTCAATTTACACCGGATCTTTTACCCGCAGATGTTATAGGAACGATGATCTACAACCAGCAGAAGAATGAATTTGTTGTACGCAAAGGCCCCATTTTTGCCAACTTCATTTTGGCAGATGAGATCAACCGTGCACCTGCAAAAGTGCAAAGTGCATTGCTCGAAGCAATGCAGGAAAGACAAGTAACCATTGGCAACAGTTCTTATGAATTGGAAGAACCATTCCTGGTTTTGGCCACACAAAATCCGATTGAACAGGAAGGAACTTATCCTTTGCCTGAAGCACAGGTCGATCGTTTTATGCTTAAAGTGATCATTGATTATCCATCCAAATCTGAAGAACAGGTTATCATCAGGCAGAACGTTTTGGACATGCAACAGCCACGCGTAAACGCAGTTGTTTCTTCTTCAGAAGTTTTGAATGCAAGGCAATTGGTGAGGGAAGTTTATATGGATGAAAAAGTAGAACAATACATTATCAACATCGTTTTTGCTTCGCGTTTTCCGGATCAATACAATCTTTCAAAATTAAAACCGCTCATCGCATATGGTGGTTCGCCGAGAGCCAGCATAAATCTTGCATTGGCTTCCAAAGCCTATGCCTATTTAAACAAAAGAGGTTACGTTATTCCGGAAGATGTAAGAAATATTTGCAAAGATGTTTTGCGTCACCGTATCGGCCTTACTTATGAAGCTGAAGCAGAAAATGTAAATATTGAAATGGTGATCAACGAAATTCTGAAAGCAGTGAATGTACCGTAGTTAATTTGAAAATGTGAAAATTCGAAAATGGGAAAATGCTGTTTAGAAACGTTTAGATGGTTAAGAAGGTTTAGAGAGAAACAACAAAAAAACAATAGAACAATAAAACAATAATTCATTAATTAAATAATTTAATCATCCTCACCACTGCCGACATAATAAAACGAGTAAAGGAACTGGAGATCATCAGTAAGAAGATCACTACGCATCTTTTTACTGGCGAATATCATTCTGCGTTTAAAGGAAAGGGAATGCGTTTCAGGGAAGTGCGTGAATATTATCATGGCGACGATGTACGGTTTATCGATTGGAATGTGAGCGCGCGTTATGCGCATCCGTTTTCAAAAGTTTTTGAGGAAGAACGTGAACTTACTGTTATCCTTTTGATTGATATTAGCTCTAGTTCAATGTTCGGAACTGTGCAGCGAAACAAGAAAGACATGATCACAGAGATAGGCGCTGTACTGACTTTCAGTGCGATCAACAACAATGATAAAGTGGGCGTAATTTTTTTCAGCGATAAAGTTGAACAATACATTCCACCCAAAAAAGGAAAAGACCATGCGCTTTATATTGTGCGCGAATTGCTGACAGCCAGACCAAAAAATGCAGGAACAAATATTCGCGAAGCGTTGAACTTTTTTTCAAGGGCCAACCGGCAAAAAAGTATTGCATTTATCATGAGCGATTTTATAGATGAAAATTACGAACACGCTTTACGCGTTTTAGGAAAACGACATGACGTGATCGGCCTGAAAGTCTACGATAAAATGGACAGCCAGTTGCCGGATATCGGCATGGTAAAAGTTCAGGACCTTGAAACCGGAAAAGCTGAATGGCTGAATACTTCTGACTCGATGGTGCGGTATAAATATCACCAGAATTTTATTGATCAAAGTGCCGCCACCAAAACCATTTTTAAAAAGTCAGGTGCGCAATTATTACACATTCGTACCGACGAGGATTATGTAAAGATTTTACAACAGTTTTTTACCAGGAGAAAAAAAACGCGCTAGCAGGTTTGAAGAAAGGAGTTTACGATATAAGATTGATCACCGTTTTAATGATTGGCTTCCTGTTTATGTGGCAGCAAACCTCGGCGCAGGCGCCAACGGTAAAAACAACAGTTGACAGAACAGATATTTACATCGGGCAACAGATCCATTATAAAGTGGAGACTTCGATGCCTGACAATACTTACCGGCTCAGTTGGTTTTCAATGCCTGATAGTTTTGGCAATTTTGTTCCGGTTGTGAAAGACAAGATCGACTCTTCATATTCAAATGGCAATCTCGATTTCAGTCAACAAATTACCATCACCAGTTTTGATTCAGGAAGACAAGTAATACCTCCGCTAACGCTTAATTTTTCAACACTCGATGGCGATTCAACCTTCAACATTTATACAGATTCCATTCCTATCAATGTAACTTATTCGCCTGCTGATAGTGTGCTGCCCTTTCATGACATCAAAACAATCATGGAAGTAAAGAAAACTTTTCCGTGGTGGATTTGGGCAGCGATTGCACTTGGCGTTATTCTCTTAATCATCATGGTGATTTACCTGGTTAAGCGATCGAAGAAGGAAAAGGAGACCGAAATTTTTGAATCAAAACTTCCACCATTTGAAGAAGCAATGCAATTACTTGACGAATTAAAGAGTGATAATTTGCCGGAAAAAAATGAGGTGAAAGAATATTATGCGCGTTTGTCAGATATTTTCAAAAGGTATTTGTCCAGAATAACCAAAACTTATCAAATGCATCTTACAACGGATGAACTGCTAATCAAATTGAAAGATTTGGATGTACCGAATGAAAGAATAAGTGAATTTGCAAGCTGCCTCCGGCTCGGTAATGCGGTTAAGTTTGCAAAGCTTTATCCTGCTGATTTTGAGAATCAAAAATGTTTTTCAGAAACGAAAGAGATGATCGTGGAAATAAACGATATCGAAAACAAAAAGAACATCGAAAATAAAAAGCCGCAAAATGGTGTTTGATTATTTTCAAAATATACAATTTGGGCAACCGTGGTTATTGCTTTTGCTGCTTTTGATTCCGATATTGATCTATTGGAAATACAACAAAGGCAAAAAGCAGGTTGCGGCCATTGGCATATCTTCCACTAAAGGATTAGCAGCATCAAGATCATGGAAAAATTCTTTTCAGCAATTTCCATTTGTTCTGAGATTATTGGCATTGGTGTGCATCATCATTGCGCTTGCAAGACCTCAAACAAAATTTGATGAAACACAACGAGAAGGCGAAGGAATTGACATCGTTCTTGCCATTGATGTGAGTGGAAGTATGACCGCGCAGGATTTTCAACCCAACCGGATGGAAGCTGCTAAAAAGGTAGCGGAAGAATTTGTAGACCAACGTCCGTCAGACAGGATTGGTGTGGTAATCTTTGCCGGCGAAAGTTTTACCCAATGTCCGCTCACAACTGATCACTATGTTTTGAAAACGCAGATTTCGCAAATACGAAATGGATTATTGGAAGACGGAACAGCGATTGGTTCAGGACTTGCAACAAGCGTAGATCGCTTACGCAGCAGCAAATCAAAAAGTAAAGTAGTGATCCTTTTAACGGATGGGATGAACAACGGAGGTTTGATTGATCCTTCAACTGCTTTGGAAATCGCCAAAACTTTCCATGTAAAAGTTTATACGATTGGTGTAGGTACAGAAGGTTATGCACCAACGCCCGTGAGTACACCACTTGGTATTGTTATGCAAAATCAAAAAGTTTCTATCGACGAAAACCTTTTGAAAAATATAGCTACTCAAACAGGAGGAGAATATTTCCGGGCAACGGACAATCAAAGCCTTGAAAAGATATACAGCCAGATAGACAAGATGGAAAAGTCAAAAGTCGAGATCACCACATTCCACCATTATTCAGAAAAATTTTATCCTTTTGTTTTTGCAGCTTTGGCATTACTCTTTGTTGAAATTATTTTAAAATTTACCTTATTTAAAAAGTTCCCCTAATTAGCTAATTGGCTAATTAGCTAATCAGCTAATTAAAATGCAGGCATTAGTTTATAAATCTACAGGAAGCTGGTACGTTGTGAAAAACGAAAAGGGAGAAGAATTGAATGTGCGCATTAAGGGAAAATTTAAAATTGACGATATTACTTCAACCAACCCGATCGCAGTTGGTGATATTGTGGATATAGATAGAGAAGAAGGCGATGATTCAATCGTAATCACTAAAATTCACGAGAGAAAAAATTATATCACCAGGCAATCGCCGCACAATAAACACATGCACCACATTGTGGCAGCAAATCTTGATGAAAGCATTTTATTGGCCACTTTAAAAGATCCAAAAACTTCCACCGGTTTTATCGATCGCTTTTTAGTGGCTTCTGAGGCGTATCATGTTCCGGCAATAATTGTTTTTAACAAAACGGATCTTCATAAGACAAAAGAGAAAGAAAAGTTTGAAAAGATTAAGGAAGTCTATGAGAAAATCGGTTATCCTGTTTATGCGATGAGTATCACTAACGGTGACGGAGTAGACGCAGTAAAAGAACTTTTAAAAGGAAAAATTACTTTATTAAGTGGCCATTCCGGCGTAGGTAAATCTTCTTTTATCAATACCATTTTCCCGGATAATATTTTGAAAACCCAGGAAGTAAGCGGCTGGAGTGGCAAAGGTTTGCACACCACCACTTTTGCTGAAATGTACGATCTTCCGTTCAGTGGAAAAATTATTGATACGCCCGGAATGAGAGAATTTGCGATGATGGATATTGAGCCACACGAACTTTCCCACTATTTTCCCGAGATGAGAGCGCTGATCCACGATTGCAAATTCAACAATTGCATGCACATTGAAGAACCGGGCTGCGCGGTAAAAAAAGCAGTTGAAGAAAATAAAATTGCAGCGGAACGGTATATTAGTTACCTGAATATTCTTGGTACAATTGACAATAAAAAGTGGTAAGCAAAATAAAAATTGATGGTTTTGGTTTGTTTACTGTCTTAATTCAAGTGGCAAATCAATAAGCATTTCTCTCTAAATATTCAGCCACTTCTTCTACCGCTTTGTTTACCCTATCGACATGGCTAAAGTTTTGAGGAAGGATGGAAACACCATTGAAGATGCTGTAATGAAGTGTCAAAAGATTATTCTTGTATTTAAAATCCCAATCGAGGGTTTCGGCATCATCCACCTGGTTTAAAAATTTTACTTTAAGTCCATCAGCAAGTGAACCGGCAATTGAATAGAATTTAGAAATGCCGCAATTATCATCAATTACAGCTTCGGTGCCGCCATATTTGGTTTTTAAATGATAACACATACGTTTTCGTTTTTATAAGAAATAGAATGCAATCAATTTCTGAATTTTTTGGCCTTTCTCGCAGCTTTTATCGCGGCCCTGTCGCCGGATAAAATCCTTTCGGCACCAATATTCTTACCATTTGTGGGGCAGCCATATTTTGGATTTCTCCTTAGGATGGAACAACCTGAAAACATAAAACCACAAACCGCTAAGACTATTATTTTTTTCATCAGCCGAAATTCTAAACATCTAAACCTGCTAAACATCTCTAAACCCTTCTAAACATCAACTCTTATACCATCCTGCATAAAAAAGATAATTATTAGCAATCCTTTCTATTTCTCCTTTTATCAGTTCCTCTGAAATGTCTTTTACTTTTTTGGCAGGAACGCCGGCGTAAATACTTCCCGACTCAACGATGGTATTTTCAAGAACTACAGCACCTGCAGCAATGATGCTGTTGGTACCAATTTGTGCATGATCCATAATGATCGCGCCCATACCCACCAAAACATTATCCTCTATAACGCATCCATGTACGATTGCATTGTGTCCGATGCTTACATTATTTCCAATAAGGCTTTTTGATTTTTGATAGGTGCAATGGATTACGGCTCCATCCTGCACATTTACTTTGTTGCCCATTCGAATAGAATTTACATCGCCGCGAAGAACTGCGTTGAACCAAACGCTGCAATCATCGCCCATGATGACATCACCACAAATCGTGGCATTGGGCGCCATAAAACAGTTCTCGCCCCATTCAGGTTTTACACCTTTTATTTCAAAAATGAATGACATGGAATTATAATTTAGGATTCATCTGAAAAGATGAATAAGTGAATAATCAAAAAAGTAATTGTTGGATTAGTGCTTCAACCAGAGTTCCGGATTGACGTTGTTGTTTTCATCCATCAGGATAAAATCGACTTCTCCGTTTCCGTCATCATTAAGGCCGG
>JBQCEG010000035.1:0-39774 GCA_051960475.1 Ginsengibacter sp. | reverse complement strand
ATGCACAATCTTCCTTCTTTGGACGTGTAAATTATAGTTTTAAAGAAAAATATTTAGCATCTGCTATTTTCCGTGCGGACGGTTCAACCATGTTTGCCCCCGGTCATCAATGGGGCTATTTCCCATCGCTTTCTGCAGGATGGATCGTAAGCAGCGAAAATTTCATGGCATCCACGGGTGATTGGTTAAATTTCCTGAAAGTAAGGGCCAGCTGGGGTTCAAATGGTAATGATGGTATTTCTGCCTTTAACTACCTTTCTTTAATCTCTTTATCAAACGCGCGTTACAATTTCGGCAATGATAATACCACTTTAACCCAAGGTTCTTATCCTTCAACAATCGGCGTTGAAAACACCAAATGGGAAACTTCACGACAGACCGATGTTGGACTGGATGCCCGGTTTTTACATAACAGGTTAGACATGAGTCTGGACTGGTACAATAAAACCACAAAGGACTGGTTAATTGCTGCTCCTCTCCTGGCTACTGCCGGTGTTTCAACCAATCCTTTCATTAACGGTGGCGATGTTACGAACAAAGGAATAGAAGTTCAGCTATCTTATAATGGAAACGTTGGAAGAGATTTTAGCTATAGTGTTTCCGGTTCCTATGCCTATAATAAAAATTTAGTAAATAATATCCCCACTGCCGATGGGATTATTCACGGCGGTACAAACAGCCTGTTTGTCAATGGACCTGAATTTTTCCGTGCTTCTGCAGGTAATCCTATCGGCTATTTCTGGGGTTATAAAACAGCTGGAATTTTTCAGAATGAAAAGGATGTTCTGGCGTGGAGCGGTAAATACGGTCCACTTCAACCTGATGCACATCCCGGCGATGTAAAATTGATGGATCTAAACGGTGATGGTGTAATTAATGCGGATGATAAAACAAACATCGGTGATCCAAACCCGCACCACGTTTTTGGCTTCAGGTTTTCTGCTAATTACAAAAACTTTGATCTCTCGGTTAATACGAACGGTGTAGCTGGCAATAAAATAGTCCAGTCTTATCGTAGTCCCGGCCAGTGGGCCAACTGGACAACCGATATTCTTAGCCGCTGGCACGGTGAAGGCACTTCGAATACAATGCCCCGCATAACCCAAAACAGTTCAAACTGGGTAGAATTTTCAGATCTCTATATTCATGATGGAAGCTATCTCAGAGTGTCAAATATCACACTTGGATATGATCTCGCAAAAGTGGTGAAATGGAAATACCTGAGCCAACTGCGCTTATATGTCGCCGTTCAAAACCTGGTCACATTTACAAAATATAGCGGTATGGATCCTGAAGTAGGCGCCTCTTCTTATGATGCGAGTGGCACGTATAGTTTTGGCCAGGGGGTCGACAACGGGTTTTATCCACGACCGAGAGTTTATATGGGCGGCATAAATATTATTTTCTAATTGCAAAAAACATAATCATGAAACGATATATAATTATCAGTGCTGTGATACTAACATTTACTTCGTGTAAGAAATTTCTTACGACCGAACTAACTGATGCAGTACAGACAAACATCACCTATTATAAAACTCCATCTGATGCATTTACTGCCCTGGTGGGATGTTACAATGGACTTGATCAAATTTATAACAGTGATGCAATACCTGCTCTCCTGGAGGTTTATTCTGACAATAGTTTTGGAGGCACAGGAACTTTTGATGGGTATGGATGGGCAATGGAAGATGAATTTGACAAATCCGTTTCGCCTTCCGATGTTTCCTTTCATAGTTCAGGATGGAAAGCATATTACCAAACCATTTACCGTTGTAATGTGTTGTTGCAAAACATCGGGAACGTTCAGTGGGGTGATAGTTCAGCGTTACGCATGAAATACACAGCCGAAGCAAAATTCATCCGTGCTTACTGTTATTTAGACCTGGTTCGATTGTTCGAAAATGTTCCATTGATAATTACACCTACAACCGATAATGTGCCACAAGCCAATCCGGATTCAACGTATGGACAAATTATGAGAGATTTGCGATATGCCAGCGACAGTCTTCCTTCAGATCCCTACACAAGTGTACCAAGTGGACGAGTAACCAAATGGGCGGCTGAATCTCTATTGGCCCGCGCCTACCTGTTCTATTCAGGCTACTATGGAAAGTCTTCGATTGGGGGCGAAACAGCAGCTACAGCTTTGGCTGCTGTCGAAGACGTGATTGCGCACAGCGGGCATTCATTGGTAAGCGATTTCAACACCTTGTGGCCTGCGGCTTCAACCGCCAAAAATGTTCCTTATGCAGGTGAAGAAAATCCGGAGGTAGTATTTGCCATAAAATATTCTTCAACAGACAATTGGTCCGCGGATGCTACCGGTAACCGGTGGATGGTGATGGAGGGAATACGTTCACAAAGTATTTATCCTTACCAGGCCGGGTGGGGTGGATGTACCGTAGATCCTAAACTATGGAACGCGTATGCGCCCACAGATACGCGACGCTTTGCTACCATTCTTTCTGTAAATGACGAAAATCTCGATTACAATAAATCAAGTGATTGCCGTGAATACACAGGCTATTTTTTGAAAAAGTATGCGATGCTTTGTGATAAGAACGGAACTTCTGTTGTTTCAAATTTTCAGACTGGCCAATACCAGGACTTTTTCGCCATTCGCTATTCAGATGTCTTGCTGATGGCGGCAGAGTTGGGAAGCCCCAATGCGGTAAGCTATTACAACCAGGTACGCGAAAGAGCAGATTCTACAGTTGCTCCGGCCTCCTCTGTAACCAAAGCAGATATTTTAGAAGAACGTCGCCTGGAATTTGCGGGTGAAGGCATTCGTTATTGGGATCTGTTACGCCAGGGTATTGATGTGGCTGCCGCTACTATTGCAGCCAATACAACGGTTTCAAATTTTAATGACGGCACTTCCAATCCGCCTTCTGCATCAGAATTAGAGGCAAATATTAAAGCCACCGGCGGGTTTCAACAAATACCCGGCGACCAGATTACATTGTCCTCTGGAACACTGAAACAAAACGTGGGTTGGTAAAATAAATTGACTACTTAAAAATATAAAGCCATGAAACTTAAATTGATAATTTTAATTGCCTTTTCAGGATCAGTGTTGCTGTTTTCCTCCTGCAGGCCGAAAAATTACGAGTTGGGTAATGTTCTCGATAAAAACGTATTGAAGTACACCATTACGCCATCATCAGCCAATCCCAATAATATTATTTTAACCAGTTTGACGCCAAAAGTTACGCCTGTTTGGATGACTCCTTATGGACAATCTTTACGGGTAGAGGACACTGTCAATATCCCATTCCCCGGAACTTACAAATTTGTTTACGGCGTCGAAAGTGACGGAGGTTTTGTTCAGGCAGATACAGCTATTGTAGTCATAAGTTCGCTCGATCAAAATGCGGTGAACACACCAATGTGGATTGCTCTTACCGGCGGTTACGGACAATCAAAAACATGGGTGTTGGATCTGGATGCTAATGGGGTAAGTAAATACTTCACAAGTCCATTTTATTTCGGTGGTACAGGATGGGAATGGGACCCTGCATTTAAAGATATAGGCTGGTCAGGAGTTGCCGCGGGCGACTACGGTACTATGACTTTTGATTTGATTGGTGACGCGCACTTTAGCTCGGATAATAAAATGTTTCCGGATTTGTCAGGAACAGGAAAATTTATGTTATACACCGCTACAAACCAGTTGGCAACTATTGGTGCTCAAGTCATACACGATAAAGCAGAAGGTAATAATGTTGCCGATTGGAATGCAAAAATGACAATCAAATCGCTTACTGACAGTACAATGCAACTTATTGCAAAAGAAAATGCAGACAATTGGCTCATTTACAATTATGTCACCCTGGATTATTACAACAGGCATTAGTAAATTGATAAATTAATACTGAAAAGCCGGAAATGTTTCAAGATGTTTTCGCTCTTTACTACTCTTCGAAAATCTCAATGAAAAAGATATTTCCTCTGGCGGGCCTTGGTTTCGTGATCATCCTGTTTTCTTTCTCATGCAGAAAAACAGGCGCCACTACTCCTGCTACAAATATTAAAGTATCACAAGCCGGACGAACAACCTTATATCCGTCTTACGGAGATTCCATCCCTCCTGATGCAACAGGGATGACCAGTAACGCCGTACAGCTCGCTGCGAAGTTTAAACTGGGATGGAACATAGGAAACACAATGGAAGCGCCGGGTGGTGAAACGGCCTGGGGCAATCCCCTGATAACGGAGAGTTATATAAAATTTGTAAAGAAAAGTGGGTTTACTGCTATACGTATTCCCTGTGCCTGGGATTCACACGTGGATGATCCGGCCACTGCACATATCGACACAAACTGGCTTAAAAGAGTAAAGCAGGTGGTTGGATATTGCGTAAATAATGGGATGTTTGTTTTACTGAATATCCATTGGGACGAGGGCTGGCTCGAACAAAATTGCACTTTGGCAAAAAAAGATTCCGTTAACGCCAAACAGAAAGCATTTTGGGAACAGATAGCAACCGAAATGCGTGATTTTGATGAGCATTTAATGTTTGCCAGTGCCAATGAACCAAATACCAATAACGATCCGACACAATTGGCGGTGCTGATGTCCTACCACCAAACTTTTGTAAATGCTGTCCGATCCACAGGCGGTCGAAATACTTATAGAACGCTGGTTATACAAGGCGATAATCACCTGATCGATGTAAATGCCTTCCCAACTGATCCCACACTCGGCAGAATTATGTATGAGGATCACAACTATACGCCTTTTCAATTTACAGCCCTCAATGGCGACGCATCATGGGGTAAAATGTTTTACTACTGGGGCACAGGTCATCATTATGCTATCGAACCGGATCGCAACGCAACCTGGGGAGAAGAAAACGACCAGCTACAATATTTTGATTATATAAAAACAAAATTTATTGATAAAGGAATACCTGTGCTTATGGGCGAATATGGTGCTTACAGGCGGGGTGGTAGTGCTCATGTTCCTTTAGACCTGGCAACACATAATGCGTCAGTGGATTATTGGATAACATTCGTAACCCAACAAGCATTAGCGCATGGTCTGAAACCCTTCTTTTGGGATACAGGTGGAATATTGGACAGGCGAAGTGACACCATAATTGACCAGGAAACGATCGATGCGATCTTAGCTGGAGCTAAATAAAGGCGTCTGCGAGGTAATTCTCAAGCTAATAATGAACTCAATTTTTCTAGCGGGGAATTACTTAGCAGGAAACAGGGTTGAGAATTGCAGACGATTAAAATCGAAATTGAAGAAAATGCGCTGACAGCAACAAAATGGAGTTGGTTTTTAAATTATAAGAAAACTTTTCATAATCAAGTAATCAAAATCGTCGACGGTTTTCTAACCTGTTGACCTTTTTGATGTAGTTATATATCTTGACTGTGCTGCGAATAAAACACAAGGCGATAAAGCTTTCTTGCTTTAATTGTCGAACCGTATTTCAAAACGCGCTCAATAAAAATAAAAGTTGCTCCTTTTCCTTCGTTTACACCCTGATTTATAAATGCTTTTATACCAATGCATACAGGATCACTCCTCATAATCAAATTCTATGCTTTTTCACACCAGATAAACAACAACCGCTGCAAGAATAATTGCTGCATTTAAAGCCAAAGTGGTAAAAAAAGTTTTAATGATCGTTCCTGTTGAATATCCGGATAGAGAAGGAACAAAAGTGAGGTACATGGTAAATGTTGCCAATAACCAGAAAACAAGAAAGTTGCCCGTTTGTAATATGACAAATCCCACCAATGGTGTAATGATAGCTGCTTGTAAAATCATACTTATTACCAGCCACTTAAAATGAAATTCTCCTCTTGTTTGTTGTTCGATATAATTCTGAACCTTTAAAAAGAATGATCTCTTTTTCGCTTCTTTTTGCGCAAGAACTTCTGCGGGAGATTGAACGATCCATTTGTATTCTCCAATTGTCTTTGTTTTCATAAAAAATAATTTGATTATTATAAAACCAGGCAGGAGTCGTAAACTCTCTGGAATTCCTTTTCAAAGCTATTCCTTTCGTTTGCCGTCGGCAATGACTACCGTCAAGGAAAACAATGATTTTGGTTTATCAATCTTTGCTTTAACTCTTGCGTTGGTTTCACTTTGAACTTTCATTTAAAAAAATAAAATCTCTTTTTTTCTTCGTTTACTCTTCACCGTTACAAATACAGGCACAAAAAACCGCCCCGTTTTTTAAACAAAGGCGGCTTTTAAATTTTGTTTTAAAATAGATCTATGGAATCAATCCGTCAATATACTTAGCCACATCACTGTTTCCGAATTGCTGCTGTGCTGCGCTTATTTTTGAAAAAGCATCCTTCAATCCCGGATCAACATATTTTAAATACTGTGCGGGAATTTGTTTCCTGAAGTTCATGATCTCATCTACTCCTTTCCTCACATTATCTTTATCCTTCACCGTTGCCAGGTATTTGGCAAAAGCGGCGGTGCTTCTTATTTTTTCTCCGGATAAAGGAAGATTTTTAAAGTGATCCAGAATAAAATTAAAATCTTCGGGAGCGCCTTTCTTTTCGATGATTTCAGCAACCACATCTCCTAATTTTCCCAAAGCATCCGAACTGTATTTTTTAGCTAATGGATAAGCCTGGTCGGGTTGCAATGCCGCCAATCCTTCAAGCGAAGCGCCGGCAACAGAATAAGAAGAATCGTTTACATGTTTTTGGAACAAAGGAAGATATTTGGTGTCCTTTGTCTTCACCAGGATTTCAAGCGCCGCCGCCTGCACTTTCTTATCGGGATCGTTCTGCGCCATTTGCTCAATTTGATCAAGCACGCCCGGCGAGGTGAAACTGTTTTGATTATTCATATACTGTAAAGTGAATAATCTAAGTCCTGCATATTTATCTTTCAATCCGAGCGACAGTTCGCTCATATTGTTCTTGCCAAAATAGTCGAGCGCTTCACGCCTGTCGAGGTACTTTGGAGCATATTTATATTGTTGTATAAATTCATCAGCAGATTTATTGTCTTTCTTAATGCACAACAAAACTTTGTCTGCATCCACATTTACCAATGAAGGCTTTTGAGCGCTGGCAAAATAAAAGGTGTCTGATGGATTATCGAGCCACACTTTGTACCTTTTTTTGTTGGCTTCGTGACTGTAAACATCAATTGCAATGGGTAATTTAAAGATCTTGCCGCTCTTTTGAGTTTGATTTACGACAACTCTTTCAACTCCGTTCGTGTAATCATAATTGATGTCAAGCGTTGGTTGCCCGCTGCCATAATACCATTGGTTCCAAAACCAGTTTAAATCCAGTCCTGTAACATCTTCAAAGACCAATCTTAACTCCTGCGCTTCTGCGGGTTGAAACTTATATTTCACCAAATAATTATGAAGGGCAGTAAAAAAAGCAGAATCGCCCACATAATTTCTCAGCATATTTAAAATACGTCCTCCTTTGTTGTAACTCACCGCATCAAAAACATCTTCACGGCTTTGGTAATAAAAGCGCACCAGGTCTTTATTCTCGCTGCCGCTCATCAGGTAGCCTTGCATGTCTTTAAAATTCAGATCATCTGCCGCATCTTGTCCATACCTGAATTGACGCCACAAATATTCACTGTAGTTGGCAAAAGATTCATTCAAAGTAATGTTGCTCCAGCTTTCGGTCGTTACCAGGTCACCAAACCAGTGGTGAAACAATTCGTGTGAAATATCATCTTCCCACGCATTGCCATCTACCAGCTGCCGGGCGTTTTGGTACGCGCCATCCTGGTGCAAAGTGGCGGTTGTATTTTCCATTGCGCCACTCACGTATTCTCTGCCGACGATCTGGTCATACTTCTGCCATGGATAAGGATAGTTCAGGATCTTTGAGAAAAAGCCGATCATCGCCGGGGTTTCGCCAAAGATCTTTCTTGCAACAGGAGCGTACTGCTTTTCTACATAATAATCCACTGCCATGTTCTTGTACTTATCTTTCACGATGGCATAATCACCCACACCCATAAAAAACAAATAAGGCGAATTGGGCAGGTCCATTACCCAGTCGTCGGTGCGCGTGCCATCGCTGTTTTTGGTTTGGTGAACCAATAAGCCATTGCTGAGGGTAACATCTTTTTGCGGAACGGTCATCAATATTTCTTCTGTTGTCTTTTGATCCGGTTTGTCAATTGTGGGAAACCACGCGCTGTTCGATTCGGTTTCTCCTTGTGTCCAGATTTCCTGGTGTTCATCCGTCTTGCCTAAAGGATTGATGAAATACAAACCCTTGGCGTCGGTGATTGCGGCGCTGCCGGGGAGTTTAAGAACATTTGGTTTTGAAATGTAATCGATGTAGATCGTGTATTGCTCGCCGCCTTTATAAGTTTTATCAAGCTTAATGTTCAGCTTCATGCTATCGTAGCTGTATTCTAAAGGCTTTTTCGTTTTGCCCTGTATAACTGCAATTTGATTAATGGTCATTCCTTTTGCATCAAGCGTAAGGGAATCTGTCGGGTAAAAATGAGGTTTTAGCGTCACCCATTCCTGTCCATACATCCATTGTTTGGCGTAATCAAATTTCACCGCCAGTTTGGTATGAACGAGGTCATTGATGCGTGGATAAGAAGCGCGGTAAATGTGTTTCCATGCCGTGTCTGCCTGGGTATTTTCGTTGTCGCCGTCCTGTGCTTTTACCATATAAATGGAAAGCAAAAACAGCGAAGAGAGAAATATTTTCTTCATATAAAATTTTTGTGAGAAGCCAAATTTAGCGGGTTCTTGAATATAATTATAAAAAGTTCCTATTTTTTGGATAGAAGGCAAATTGGATTGTTATATTAAATAGATTTGCTGCTATGTCGATTTTCAGCTACAGGAAAAGTATCTTATTATTCGCTTTGTTGCTAATAGGTTTCTTTGCCAAAGCCCAACAAGATCATTTCGTTTACCTGCAAACGGATAATGGCAAACCTTTTTATGTAAAATTCAACAACAAAATAGTAAGCTCCTCATCTGAAGGATACATCATCCTTCCACAGGTCACTTCCGGCGTTTACCATTTAAAGGTCGGTTTTCCTAATGAAGAATATCCTGAAGAAACTTTTTCCATTTCTGTGGGTGACGACAATGAAGGGTTTCTCGTAAAGCATTTCGATGATAAAGGATTGCAGTTGTTCAACCTCGAAACGCTCGCCCTGGTCAGCGGCGAAAAAGACAGCAACAGTCAAACGCTGGCAAGCAGTTCGTCAGACAATAATCCATTTACAAAAATGCTAGCCAATGTGGTGAAAGATTCTACCATTCTTCAAAATCATGAAGTAGTGGTCGATAATCCGCAAAAAGCTTTAGATTCTGCTGTTGCCCAAAATCCGGTTGACAGTCAAAAGGCTCCGGAACAGACAACTGCAATGGCTCAAAACAATGAAACACCTTCCACAATAAATGCTAATCCTGATACCGCTGCCAATACCACTACAAATTCAACAACAGAAACGCAACAGAGTACACCTTCGCAGGAAGTTTCTTCTTCACCCATTTCAAAAGTGAAGAGCACAAAAGAAGACCAGGGGTTGCAAATGGTTTACACGGATAACAGCGGGGATAAGGCCGATACGGTCAATGTTTTCATGCCCGGCCAGGACAATACAACGGCCGGTAAACCTACAAAAAATGACAATTTTGATTTCTCAAATTCGTCAACAGATACTTCGCAATTAACCATTACGCCAACTATCATTAAACCAGATGATCAACCAACAAAGCCAGTAGATCAACAAACAGGTTTTGTGATGAGAAAAGATAAGATCGCTTCAGCTACTGATTCTGCAGGAATGGCTAAACCCGGTCAGGAACAGGTTTTTTATATCGGTCCAAAAGAAAAGGAAAAGAAATCAGGCAATTCCGATTCAAATTCATCCACAGAAAAGAAAGGCCTGTTTAGTGGATTGACTCATTCGAAACCAAAAGATGATTCAGCCGGCAATAGTGAAGTGGCAACTGATAAAGAAAAGGCAGCGGTAAATAAAATTGAGGTATTGCCAAATGAAGCTGCTCCTTCAGGGCAGAATTCAAATTGCAAATCGTTTGCTGATAACGAATATTTTTTAAGACTGCGCAAGAAGATGGCTTCTGAAGACAACAAGGAAGGCATGATCAAAGTGGCGAATAAATATTTCCGTTCAAGGTGTTTCAGCACAGGGCAGATAAAAGACCTTTCTTATCTCTTCCTGACCGACGAAGGAAAGTATATGTTCTTCGATGCTGCGTATGCGCATACTTCGGATTCTGAACTGTTTTCTACTCTTGAATCACAACTCAAAGATCCTTATTACAAAAAGCGTTTTGAGGCGTTGATCGGCAAATAATTCTAAAAAGATTCAATGCGGTATTTTATCGGGATAAGTTATAAAGGAACCGCTTACTCAGGCTTCCAGGCACAGCACAATGCCAATACCATCCAGGCAGAAGTAGAAAAAGCATTAAAGATCTATTTCAAAAAAGAATTCCAGCTCACCGGCTCCAGCCGCACCGATGCCGGTGTTCACGCTCTCCAAAATTATTTTCATTTTGATTCAGACCAACCATTAACAGGAAAAAGAAGCGTTGATGAACCTCACACTTCCCAACTCTCCTCCCCTGGAGGAGAATTAGAGGAGGCTTCTTCCCCTGGAGGAGATTTAGAAGAGGCGGTCTATCACCTCAATGCAATTCTTCCCCGTGATATCGTAATAAAAAGAATCTCCCCTGTCACGGATGAAGCACATTGCCGCTTTGATGCCCTTTGGCGCGAATACAAATATTTTATTTACAGCCATAAAGACCCTTTCCTCCAAGACCGTGCTTTTTATTTTCCTTATAAAATTGACAGGGAAGCTTTAGCCCAATATGCGGCTTTAATAAAGAACCATTCCGATTTCACCTCTTTCTCCAAGCGAAGTACGCAGGTAAAAACCTTCATCTGTGAAATACAAAAGAGCGAATGGAGCGATGAAAGCGAAATGCTCGTTTACACCGTCCGGTCAAACCGCTTTTTGCGCGGAATGGTAAAAGCGCTTGTTGGCACCATGTTGCGCGCCGCCACCGGCAAAATTTCCGTCGCGGAATTTGAAGAAATCATCAATTCCCGTGATTGTACCAAGGCCGATTTTTCCGTGCCTTCACATGGGTTGTTTTTGATGGAGGTAAAGTTTGATGGGCTATAATTTCTCCGTTTGCCTGTCTCCGGAGTCACTTTTTTTTAAATTTGCTTTATCCAATCAACAGGTCACTTAGAAGTCGGCTGTCCAGAGGAGAATGTGTTGTAATTAAACTGCAATAACCTATTTTTATAACCAGTTACTAAATTTAATTTCTGGCTTATGAAGAAAATACTGCTTATCGTTTCAATTGCATGTTTGATGGTTTCCGCGTCTTGTAAAAAACAAGATAGCCCTTCAACTATGCCGCCTGATCCTGTTGCCGCCGACACTCTTTCTGCAGGTTGGCAGAAAATAAACTTTATTGATTCATCCGATCTGGCCGATATTTTCATTATTAATAATACCGGTTTTGCAGTAGGTTCAAATGTTTATAAAACTTCCGATGGCGGTATTAACTGGACTCTGCTTACCGCCGTATCAGGGTTGGTTCAGCAAACTTATCTTAAAATAGGAATGGGAAATGATAAGAATGCAATTTTTACAACCGACAATTATTCTTTTGTGGCCACACGGAATGGAGGGGAGACTTTTACTGTAAAGCAGCTTTCAGACCATTTGTTGACTGATGTCTTTTTTGTAGATACAACCACAGCTTATGCTGTGGGTAACAGTGTTTGGAAAACGACAAATGCAGGAGATAATTGGACAAAGCTTCATGATTTCACGCCTACGACCGGTTTCAGTTCTATTTATTTTACCAATAAACAAACAGGTTGGGTAGTGAAACAGAATGGTGTTTATAAAACAACAAACGGAGGCGCTGCCTGGCAATTAGTAAATTCGGATAGCACCGGCCTTACTTATGGAGGTGTTATTTTTTTTGTTAATGCTGATACCGGCTATGTTACAACGAGGCATTTTGTAAAGAAAACGGTGGATGGAGGCGTTACGTTCGATAAGGTTTTTACACTTAATTATGAAAATGCGTTTCACGATATTCATTTTGTGTCGGCAAACGTCGGTTATGTTACTGACGGCCCACGCATTTTTAAAACCGCAGATGGCGGAAATACATGGTTAAAAACAGTTGCTTTGGCCGCTCCTTCGCGCTTTCTTATAGAATTGTATTTTACCGATCCCCATCACGGATGGGCTTGCGGAACAAAGGGAACGATATTGAAATTTGCTCAATGACGTATCAAGAATCATGAATCAAGTATCCAGTATCAAGAATCAAGTATCAAGTATCAAGAATCCAGTATCAGCCCCTCACTTCTCTTTTTGTTTAGCCTCACCACCAATATTCTCGCCCGGTAATTTAAATTCAACAATGTAGTCTGATAAATAAGGACTCTTGTCCTTGTATTGATCTTTATAAAACAATCTCGCCTTTTTACCCAACTTTACAGAAGTATACTTTTTTTCCCTGGCATCGTTTGTTGACAAGGGTTGAAGTGAGGGATACCAGATCGTATGCCGTGGTTTATCTAACATTAGTTTTGGAACTGACCATTCCTGGGATTTTTTTCCGTCGCCAAGGTCCGCATTTGGATTAAAGGAAATATAAATGCTGCTTCCCTTCCAGGAAGGGCCTTCGGCTTTTGCCATGAGCATTACCCAACAATTCAAATAAGTATTCCAGCTAACAGAAGGTCCCCAAAAATATTTGGCAGTAGGAGAGGATGCTGGTCCACCACCTTCGTTTTGCGGAATTTGTAATGAGGCAACCGGTTTCCCAACGCTGTCTGCAGGAGCATCAAAGCCTTTGCCATCCCATCTCTTTGCCTTACCTGCAGGATCGTTAAGATCCGCTAAGGGTATGCGCGCAACGCTTATACATTGGCCACTCCATTCAATGGAAGGATTATAAGAGGATGAATCATATGTTCCGGGATAACCATATTCACCATAGAAAATGTACAGGTATTTGCCGTTGGCAACTGCTGAAGGATCACCTACACCACCGGCAAAATTAATTGCTGTGTTATGCGGCTTCAATATAAGCCTTGGCTGGTAGTCCTGTAAAATAATGCCTTTATCAGTCCAGCTTCTACCTCCGTCCGTCGATTTCATAATGCCTATCCTGCAAACTGCAGTTTTTGTTCCAGGCCCTTTAAGTCCCTCTGGCCAGTCAACATCACGGTAGCCCGTACCGGTTGCAGGATCATAAGGAAGCGTAGACGGATAATTTTCGTTGTGATATAACGCAAACAGTGTTTTGCCGGTTTGATCATTCCGGTCTTTATACAGTGTTTCAAACCACACAGCGCCATGCAAACCTTTTGTTCCTGCCTGGGCATTTGGCGGCATAGAAGGTTCGGTAAATTCATCCGGTCTCTTAGCGAACACTTCATCTACAGAAGAGCCGCTGGCATATTTCAATTCATGTGCATCTCCCCACAACGGATCTTCTCCATATTTACCGGGAAATATTCTGAAGGTATCACCAACCCAAACCGTTGCCATATTACAATCGACAAACGAATTGAAGATAAATTTTTGGGATGGTAGCAGCGTTACTCCCGGCATTTCCTTTGCCTTGCTTGGTTTCCTGGCTGATCGTTCTTTGCAGGATGTAAACAAGACAGCCAGGAGCACTATTGAGCAGGAAGCTGTTTTAATCATATTCATAAACTGGTAAGATGTTTATTTAAGAAAAGAGAAAGTGATTGAATTTGTAAAGGAGTATAAAACAAGCAATGCTTCCCTTTTACATTTACAGCAATTTATAAATATCTTTTTAATTATGATAAGATCCCGTATAATACAATCAAAAAGATCGTAAACAGTATAACAGCGAACTTATCATTAATGCTGCCGGAAAAGAGGTAACCCCTTTACAAAGGTTTTAAGGAATGCAGTCTCACACCAGGCCACAAAGTCCACGAAGTCACACGAAGAAGATAACCAATAATTTAATAACCAATTAAACTAAAACCTGTCAACACTATTCAGGGATTTACACAATATCCAGCATCCAGTATCCAGCATCCAGTTTCCAGCATCCAGCATCCAGTATCCAGCATCCAGCATCCTGCATCCTGTTTGAAAGGGGCCTTTGCCGTATCCCCTGCGATACCCCTTCGATATCCCTTCGTTATACCTTCGATCGGACTATCGACCGAAATACACAACATATTAATTGTTTTAACGTTGTATACACGGAGCAATCCCTGCAAAAACAATAAGTGATAACATCTAAACTAATTAACGATGGGAATTCTTCCAAATGGTATAATTGGCGAAGTAACAGGCACAACCGGTACTGTGGTCAGCTACATGAGGTTTGGACAAAACATCGCGCGCAGTAAAGGCAGCACACGCAAAAACAAAATAGAAACGCCTGCCAGGAAAATACAGCGTGAAAAAATTAGAATATGCAACGAATTTACCCATGCTTTTTCGGGCACCGGGTTTTTTAATAAAAGTTTCCCGGCGTATGGGCACACCGGATCGGGTTATAACAGGGTCACCAGTTCGATCATGAACCTTGCCATTGTAACGAATCCTGCTGTAGCGATTGCGTGGCCCAAAGTGCTGATATCAAAAGGCCCTATAGCACCCGTTGACTATGCTGAATCATACGTGCATGATGAGGGCAATATCGCATTCACCTGGACCAATAATGCCGGCGACGGCACGGCAAAGAAAGATGACAAAGTTATTTTGGTAGCCTGGTTTCCGGAAATCAAACACGCCGTTTTTGCATTCAGTGATGCGGAAAGGAAAGATGAAATGGCCATATTGGAAACGGGGCCAGCGAAAGGCAGTGCACACACCTGGCTTGGCTTCTTGAGCGCCGATGAACTCAACGCTGCTAATAGTGTTTATATCGGGGAATTGGAGATTTGAAATGCTGTTGTTGGCCTCCCGGCCAACGACTTGCTTCCCGGCCAGCAACCGGAAGTTGTTTGTCCCTGTGCGGTTGTTGGCGTCCCCGCCCACAACAGGACAGGGTTGTCTAATGAGACATGTAATCATTGCAAGACAAAAAGTGCCGGCATCAAGTAACCAGCAGCCAGTATCCAGGAGTGGCTCCCGAAGCCGGGTTAGAAGATGGTAGGGAACTCTGATTATTAATTTAGTGTAATCATTATCGTTATACCTTTCGGACAATTGTCAGAATCAGGATATTCAGGATTTACAGATTGGAGGATTGACCTTCCCGGAGTGAAAAGACCTATAAGGTTTTTGAAAACCTTATAGGTCTAAATCCGATCAGGAAACTACCAATGTTCCGCCATCCTTTTTATTTTTACTACAGTTGTCCTCCAATAAAATTCAAGATGTTTCCGGATTGTCTCTGTGGGAAAGTTTGAAATGATAAGTTCTAAGAGTGTTTGCTTACCTGAGGGCGTTAAATTAAATTCAAGAATGGAATAGTTTTCCGGTTTATCCGGAAGACGGGAAACAGAACTAAGATGGCTGTAACTTAATTTCTTTTCCCTGTCAAATTGGAGGACAGTTCCTTTGTTTTCAAATCGTATATGATGGAAACCACGAATGATAATCGGAGAATTAATTTTCCAGTCAGTGACTACTTCAATTTTCATTTCCGGTTCCCCTGACCATTGCGTCACCATTCTAATATCTGTCAAAACCCTCCATACTTCAGCAGGGGCGGCTTTTATGGTAACTGAAGTTGAAAATTGATCTGTCATACAAGTAGGCATTTAGAATTGCGTAAGTAAAATTAATATTCCTCCCGGCATGTAAAGAGTTATTCGGCAAAGGACACCTTTTCAAAGCCATCCTTCCAGGTAGTGTAGGAAAAATTTAGGCAGCATTCACTAAAACGGAACGGGGAAAGGTGTCACCTCTGATGCCAGGCTGAGGCCCTCGAAGCCGGGTTAGAAGAAGGAACCGGGATAAGTTTCTGTCAATCGCCAACGTTCCGTAGCAGGGAAGACACTCCTTCACCTAAAATATCTCCCATGCTTGTTGGCGTCCTCGCCACCATCCAGAAGTTTGCTTGTCTGATAAGAATTTGAATTGTAAATGCCTGTGCAACCTATTAGTTTAATTTAGTGTAATCATTACCGTTATGTCCATCTTTATCCTCTGGGGTATCTTTACGGCCGCCCTTCCAGAGGATCGGGCGGGTTAAGATTGAAAGTAAAAGTATCACGCATCCTGAACCAGGCATGCAATCCGGTTCACGCACTTCCTATGATATTATTTACGTAATGGGTTGGTGTAACTCCAAATTGTTTATTAAAGTCCCGGGAAAAGTTGCCGGCTTGGTCGTAGCCTACCATCACCGCCACTTCATTGATCTTATATTTACCCTTGGCCAATAATTCTGCCGCCTTTTTTAAACGGGAAATACAGATCAGTTCGTTCGGAGTAAGGTTGATCAGCCCTTTGATCTTCCTGTAAAAACTGCTGCGACTCATGTTCATCATCCTGGATAGCATGTCCACGTCCAGGTCTTTATCAACGATATTTTCATCAATCACTTTTTGCAACTCCTCCAGGAAAGTAGTATCGGCTTTCGTAGATGCGACGCCTCTAATATGGGCCAGGGGGGAGTGGGCATAATATTCTTTTATATGATTTCTGTTACTGAGCAAACTGGTTATTTGCGCAAACAGGTGTTCCATCACAAAAGGCTTTTCAATGTAAGCGTCAGCTCCATTTTCAAGGCCTTCAATTTTGGAGGTGATTGTATTTTTCGCAGTAAGAAGAATGATCGGGATATGACTGTATTCAATATTCGTCTTGATGCACCTGCTTAATTCAATACCATCCATTACAGGCATCATAATATCACTAATTACAAGATCAATATGTCGCTGGGATAAAATATCCAAAGCCTCGCGGCCATCAGTTGCTGAATAAACATTGTATTGGCTATGCAATTCCTTTTGAAGAAACCGCGTGATCTCCTTGTTGTCTTCTACAATTAAAATGGAAATTTCATGTATAATGGCCTGGCTTGCATCTTCAACTTCTTCTTCGCCCGCATAATTACTTTCAATCGTTTCATATTCGTTCAGGTCAATTTCCATCTCCTGGTGAAAAGGAATAGAAAGCAAAAAAAGATTGAAATTATCAACCGGTTGTTTCAGTTCCAGTTTACCCTTGTGTAACTCGGCCAGTGAACGTGAAAGAGGAAGCCCTATACCGGTTCCGGCCATCTTTTCTGTTTCCTTCAACCTGAAAAAAGGCTCAAAAATTTTATCCCTTAATTCATAAGGAATAATAAAACCATCGTTTCGGAATTCGATATGGAATAAAGTGTCATCACTGTTAAACGGTAATAATTTCACTGAGATGAAATGGTCTGCATACTTGATCGCATTGCTTAAAAGATTACCAATGATCTTTCGCAATGCTTCCGCATCTACATAAGCCAATAAGGGGATCCTGGGCATTTCAAGTCTGAACGACAACTTTTTTTCTTCAGCAATAGGTTTGTAGGTCACAAACAATTGCCGCAGCAAATCATTTACATCAGTTCTTACAAAATTCAGTGTGTAGTTATTCGCTTCGGCTTTGCGGAAATCGAGTAACTGGTTGGTAAGATGAATCAGCCTGTTTGTATTTTTTTCTATCATGGTGAGGTGTTCGTGCAATTTAGCGTCTTTTGAAGATGATTTTAATAGTTTCTCCACAGGTAGCTTTATCAGGGTGAGAGGGGTTCTGATCTCATGGGTAATGTTTGTAAAGAATTCAATTTTCGAATTATACACTTCACGTTCCTTTTCAATTTCAAGTGTTTTTATAAGCCGTTGATTTTTTTCTGCCATCGCAAGATGATAATACCTGAAGATGATAAAGGCAATGGCAAGCACCGTGAATGCATAAAGGATATAGGCCCACCAGCTGCCCCACCATGGTGGAAGAACCACAATAGATAATTCTGTCATCCGGTTGTTCCATAATTTGTCACCGTTACTTCCTTTGATCATGAAGGTATATTGGCCGGGTTGTAATTGGGTGTAATATATTTTCCTGTTGGTTTCAATCGTTGTCCATTCCTTATCGACACCTTTCATTTTGTACCTGTATGCATTCAGGGCGGGCATCGTATAGCTTAGTGCCGCTGCTTCTATCGTGATATTGGAACTATTGTAAGGCAACACGATCTTTTTGGCATATTGAATAGTTTCCTTCAGTGGCGAAGCGGAGTCATACAAGTCTGGATCATGATTATTAATTTGTATCCCGGTTAAATAAACAGGAGGTACAATTTTGTTTTCAACCAGGGAGGAAGGATCAAAGCTGATCATCCCCTTAACAGTACCAAAATACAACCGGCCGTCTTTATTTTTGAATCCTGAATTGTAATTAAACTGGTCGCTCAAAAGCCCGTTTTCATCATCATATGTCTTAGCATGCCCGCTTTCGGGGTTCAATGAAACTAATCCTTTCGAAGTAGAGATCCATAAAAGGCCTTTTTCATCCTGTAGTACCTTAAACACCTGGTTTTCCCTTAGCTGGCGTACACTATTGCACCTGATGATCTTATTGGAAGCCGCATCCAGGTAGCACAATCCGCTTTCTGTACAAAACCAGATGTTGTGCTTGTTGTCCTCAAATAAATTATTTACGTAATTATTGGTTAATGAATTTGAATCAGATGGATCATATTGAAAATTGCCCTTTTTTCCTGTTTGCTCATTATAATAATACACTCCGTTTCCATAGCTGCATACCCAAAGCGTTCCTTGTTCATCTTCATGAATTGCCTGTGCCTGGCGCTGAAAAAAGGGAAGGGGAATAAAATTATCGTGAACGCGGTCGTACTTAAAAAGCCCGTTCCATGTACCTACCAATATTTCGCCTTCGCGTGTTTTGTAGAGGGTGACAATAAAATTGCTGTTAAGTGAATTGGCTTTGTTGCTCTTTTCATAATGACGGATTACCTTCTCCGTACGCAGGTCCATTACGTCGAGTCCATGTTCATAAGTGCCGATCCAAAGTTCATTCCCATCTGCCAGCAAACCATGTATGTTTTGATAAGAAATACTACCCTTCGCTTTGCCGGGCATAAAATTTTTAAATAAACCTGTTTTGGGATTCAGCTTGTTCAATCCTGCATCTTCAGTGCCTATCCACAAGTTGCCATTGTCATCGCTGCATATCTCGTGAACCAGGTTGCCACTTAGACTGTTCGTTTCAGGTAGCGGAAAATATTTTTGAAACTGGCTAAGCTGACGTGAATAATAATTTACACCACCAAAAAAAGTTCCTATCCAGGTGTTACCTTCCTTATCCTTACAAAAATCGGTGATCACATTATCATCAATAGAATAAGGATCGGCATATTGCTTTTTGATATGTATGCTTTTATTTTCGTCCAGGTTCAAAATATACAATCCGTTCTCAGTTCCCAACCAGAAAGTTCCCGGCGATTGTTCTATGATCTTGTGAACCTGTATTGCCTTCCCGTTTAAATTTTTAAACACATTCACCAACGACCTCGTCCTGGTGTTTAATAAAAATACATTCCTCAATGTAGCGACCAGGGCGGTCGAATCCGTAACAGGATAGATGGTTTGAATGAATGCGGGTTCGCCTGTTTTATTTAATTCGTCTATATCAAAATCTGTAAATGTTTTTTTGGCAGGGTTGTATTTCTTTATGATCTTGTTCGAAGATGCAAACCAGACATTTCCCTTCCTGTCAACTGTTAGCGCTGCTGAAGGCATACTATTGCGGATAGTAACGGAATTAGTCAAACTATTGAGTTGATACAAAACCTGGTTATCTATTATCCATAAATTATTGTTTTTATCCTCGCCAATACTTCTTACTTCACCCTGGGGAATTTTGTTGAATAAGGAAAAGCTTTCATGGCGGGCATCGTATTGGTATAAACCTTTGTAAGTACCCACCCATAGCTGCCGGTGCTTATCGACAAACAGGTTCAGGATAGAGTTACTGCCTATACTGTGTTGATCACCAGTTTTGTTTCGAAAAGTTTTAAAACCTGTTCCATCAAAGCGGTTGAGTCCGTTCCGTGTTCCAAACCACATGAATCCGTCCGCATCCTGTGTAATACACGTGATGGTATTGCTTGACATCCCATCATTTACCTGGTAATTCCGGAAATAATAAGGCTGCGCTAAACCCAATGTTCGAATGCAACACGTAATGAAAAGGATGGAAGCGATTTTTACCAAGCTATGGATTTATAATGTCAGTATTCAAAAATAATACATCCCCGCCGGCTAAAAAGATGCCTGCAAAAATTGGGACGATTTGAAAACAAATTGAAACGCTGTGATAGCCGGGTAACGAAATTAAAGCTTTCTTTTGTGGAAATGATTGGGTCGTCAATTGCTTGAACTTACCTCTCTCATCTTTTTTAAAAATTCTTAAAGATCACAAATATGTGCTTCGTAAAGTATTGCCTGTCCAAATACAGTATTTTGTATTTATTCCTGTTGGTTCCTTCATTTCTTTTTGCCCAGGGCAGGAAGATCTCGGGCACCGTTACTGACTCGCTGGGACGTGGGATTCCTGCGGTAACGATAGCAGAAGAAGGTACCAACAATTCAACTATTGCGACCGCTGACGGGAATTTTAGCCTTTCTGTTTCCGTCAATAACCCCAGCCTGCTCTTTTCATCTGTGGGTTACGTGACTAAAGAAGTGAAGCTGACCGGCAATCAATCGTCAGTTAATGTTGTTTTGCAGACCTCTGTTGCTAGTCTTGGAGAGGTCGTTTTGGTGGGATATGGCAGTGTAAAGAAAAAAGACCTCACGGGAGCAGTAAGCAATGTAGATGTCAAAAATCTGGCTACCCAACCTGTTGCCAATGCAGGAGAGGGGATCGAAGGAAAGGCGGCAGGGGTGCAGGTGATCTCATCAGGAGCGCCGGGAAGCAATGTCACCTTTCGCATCCGTGGCACCGGTACAATTAATAATGCGGATCCCCTTGTTGTGGTAGATGGTGTTCCAACAGATGCCCCACTCAATAACATCGATCCAAATGATATAGCATCTATCGATGTATTGAAAGATGCTTCGGCGGCTGCAATCTATGGTTCGCGCGGTGCAAATGGTGTGATATTGATCACGACAAAGAAAGGTACCGGCGGTAAAGGCCATTTATCTTTCGATTTTTATACCGCCTGGCAAAAGGCTGCCAATGTAGTCAAAGTATTAAACGCGCAACAATTTGCCGGTCTGAATAATGAAATACTATCCAACGGGAACCAAACCGTAAACCCCGGTTATGCCAACCCTGATACTTTAGGCGCGGGAACAAACTGGTTAGGGGCCTTATTTCGCACAGCCCCGATGCAGCATTATTCGCTTGCCTTTTCAGGCGGGTCAGACAAATACAATTATTACCTCTCAGGCAGTGTGCTTGATCAGAAAGGAATTGTAATTACTACAGGCTACAGGAGATATACCATGCAATTCAACAGCCAGGCAAAACCATTGAACTGGTTAAGGATAGGTAACAATCTTTCACTTAGCTCGGACGATAAGCCCTCGGGATCATATGACATAAGAAGCGCAATAGCGGCAAATCCCGTTCAGCCAATCTTCGCCGCTGATGGAAGCTATTCGAAAATAACCGGCAATCCTCTTTGGTATGGCGATATTACCAACCAGGTAGGAACCGCAAACATCAATACGAATGATACAAAAGGATACAATGTGCTGGGAAACATTTATACAGAAATTTCGATCCTTCCTTCCCTGACCTTTAAATCTACTGCTGGCATACAGGCAATGTTTTTTGACAGCAAGAGCTGGGCGCCGGTTTACGATTTCGAACCCAACCCGCAAACACAGGCCTACCTGTCCCAACAATTCAATAAAAGCATGACGTACCTGTGGGACAACTATTTTACTTTCGACAGGCATTTCGGCCCGGATCATCACCTGACGGTTCTCGCGGGCACAAGCGCTCAAAATAACCGGTACGACTACATTAGCGGTAACAAAAGAGATTTTCCAAGTGATGTAACACAACAACTAAATGCAGGAACCGGAGAAGCAAATGTCGGAGGCGATGCATCCGAATGGGCCTTGTTTTCTTTGATGGGCAGGATCAACTATGCTTTTAAAGACAAATACCTTGTTACCGCAACTATAAGGAGAGACGGATCTTCACGGTTTGGATCCGACAATAAATATGGAACTTTTCCTTCAGCGTCGGTAGCCTGGAGGATCTCTAAAGAGAAATTTTTTAAAGTTCCTTTTGTTAATGATTTGAAGATACGCGCAGGTTATGGCGTTACGGGCAACCAGAATATTGGCAATTATTCCTTTGCCTCTAACCTTAGTATCGCGCAATACAATTTCAATAATCTCCCTGTAACAATTGTTTATCCTTTGGTTTTACCGAATCCGGATGTGCAATGGGAACAGGTTCAACAAAGCAATGTAGGTGTTGACGCTACTGTTCTTAATGACCGGGTTAACCTTACTGTGGATGCTTACCTCAGAAAAACTTCTGAAATGCTGGTGCCTGCTGTAGTACCTGTCACAACCGGGTATTCTAGCACCAATGTGCCGTCTGTTAACGCAGGAACTCTTGAGAACAAGGGTATTGAAATCGGGATTTCATCAAAAAATATCACAGGAGTATTTTCATGGAATACAGACGCCAATATTTCTTTCAACCAGAACAAGATCACCAGCCTGAATGGCAACACACCATTGTTTGTCGACAGTTATGGATTGAATGCCAATTTCGGCATTGACCAGGCAGGACATCCTGCTAATGAATTCTACGGCTTCGTAACAGACGGCATCTTCCAAACACAGAAAGAGGTTGACGATCATGCAGTGCAGCAGGCGGGAACAACAAGTTACAACAGCACTTCACCAGGTGATATTCGTTTCAAAGATCTGAACAGCGACGGGGTGATCAACGCTGATGACAGGACTTATATCGGTGACCCAAATCCCCAATTCATTTACGCCATGAACAATACTTTCTCTTATAAGGGTTTCGATTTGAGTGTTTTTCTGCAGGGTGTTTACGGGAATAAGATATTCAATGCAAACAATATCTACCAGGAGGGCATGTCAACGGCTCAAAACCAAACTCTTCGAACCATAAACAGGTGGGAAGGAGAAGGAACAAGCAATTATATGCCGCGTGCGATCTATGGTGATCCCAATCAAAATGCAAGAGTGTCAAACAGGTTCATTGAGGACGGATCGTACCTCCGCGTCAGGAATGTTACGCTAAGCTATACGCTACCGCGTCGCCTTGTACAATCTGCTCATTTTTCATCCATTAAAATATATACAGCTTGTCAAAACCTGGCCACCTTCACCAAATACTCCGGCTTCGATCCGGAAGTAGGGGCAAACGGTGTGGACTATAGTGTGTATCCTGTTACAAGAACATTTAGTATTGGTATCAACTTAAACTTATAAGGAAATATGAAACCGAACAGATATATCCAGCTTTCTTTACTTGTTGTCTTTATTCTTTGCGTCACAAGCTGCAGGAAATATTTAGACAAAGTACCGCTCGACTCAATAAATACATCCAACTTCTTTAAAACGGCTGATGATGCCGTGAATGCGATCAATGCAGCGTATCAGCCCATGCAGCGTCCCAAACTTTATAACCTGCGCATGTGGACTTCAGATATTATGGCAGGTAACAGTGTTGTGGGGGCTGGTGGAGGTACCGACGGTATTGAAACGGTAGAAGAAGCGAATTTTACAACCGATCCGGGCAACCCGGGTGTGCTCGACCTGTGGAGAGGTCCTTGGCCGGGTATCTTATCCTGCAACCTGCTTCTTCAAAATGTGCCGGGGATTAAAATGGATGAGACATTGCGCAATCGTATTTTGGGTGAAGCAAAATTCCTGAGAGCCAATTATTATTTTATCCTTGTAAGGTATTTTGGAGATGTGCCCCTGATAACTGCGCCCCAATCGCCGAAGGACAGTAATTATTATCCTTCAAGGGTTGACAAAAAACTTGTTTATGATTTGATCATACAGGATTTGAAAGATGCAATTGATCTGCTGCCCACACGGGAAACTTATACAGGCAGCGACGTAGGTCGCGCATCGAAAGGTAGTGCAGTTGGATTGCTGGCAAAGGTTTACCTCACGCTTGGGCAGTATGCTGATGTGATTCCCTTATGCCAGCAGGTGACACAACTGGGCTACACTTTGGATGCCAGCTATTCCGACAATTTTGATCCTGCACATAAAAACGGCCCGGAGTCTTTATTTGAAGTTCAATACAGTGGACAAACAAATTATGGCTTTTTTGATGATTTGAACCAGGCTTCATGGACAAGCACTTTTATGGGCCCTCGCAATACAACTTTTGTAGGTGGTGCTTATGGTTGGAACCAGCCGACTCAGGAATTTGTTGACAGCTATGAGCCGGGCGATAAAAGAAAAGACCAGACGGTATTGTACCAGGGAGGGCCGGATTTTTACGGCAATGTATATTCATCTACCTATTCAACTACCGGTTATAATGTAAGAAAGTTTTTGGTGCCAACATCCAAATCTCCCCAATACAATACAAGCAATGAGGATTTCCCGGTATTAAGGTATGCAGATGTATTGCTGATGGAAGCAGAAGCATTAAACGCTACCGGCAAAACTGCAGAGGCGCAATTGCCATCTACTGATCCCAATGCCACATTGAACAAGGTGCGTGCAAGAGCAGGCCTGCCGGATGTTACAGGCCTGAACCAGGCAGATCTGAAAGAAAAGATCCTGCACGAAAGGCGTATGGAACTTGCATTTGAAGGCGACAGATGGTTCGACCTGGTAAGAGTTGACAATGGTCAGTATGGCCTGAATTTCCTTCACTCCATCGGTAAAACAAATGCCACTGCAAAAAACCTGTTGTTGCCCATCCCGCAGGTGGAAATAGATGCTAATCCAAACCTGAAACAAAACCCCGGCTATTAAATTTTAAAACTATTCCAATGCGAATATTATCTCATAAAGGCGTAAACTTTACAAGTCAAAAAACAAGGCTCTTTTTTACAGGTTGTTTCCTGGCAGGCCTCACTTATCTTTTCGGTTGTAAAAAGACAGAAGACTTTACACCAATGCCAAATGATTCACCCCTTGCATTGTCAGCTTCAGATTCTTCATTACAATTAAATGAAGCCAATAAAGACCAGGCTGCACTTTCATTGAACTGGACAACAGGCAATAACAATAAAACAAGCGCATCCATTACCTATTTTTTGCAATTGGATAAAAAAGGGAACAATTTTTCTAAAGCGGTTACCACCAATTTGGGTAAGGCGGTTTATTCGGTTAATTATACCAATGGCACCCTGAATGCTTTACTTTCTTCAAAATGGTCCGCAGCACCTGATACAATGTTTGTGCTGGAAGCAAGAGTTTACACCGTCATTGGACAAAACACAATTCCCGGAGATACATCTTCGCCAATAACAATTAATGTTACTCCTTATAAGCCGGTATCCAAATCCCTTTATATTATTGGAAGTGCAACAGCGACCGGCTGGGATGCCAATGCAGCCGACTCCTTGACACCTGATCCTGCTATTCCCGGGGAGTTTCATTATTCCGGAACACTAACGCCGGGTGAATTTAAATTCATTACAACAAGAGGATCATTTCTTCCTTCTTATAACATGGGAAGCGATTCCGCACATTTGTTTTTCCGTACTGAAGATGCACAGGCAGACGACAAATTTGACATAACATTCCCACAAGTGTACACGATAGATGTAAACCTGATCTCCCTGACCATTAATATTTCAAAAGCACAGGCGCCACTTTATTCCAAACTTTGGATCGTAGGCGATGCCACACCCAATGGCTGGAACATTGACAATCCCAATCAAATGAAGGTGGATCCTTTCAATCCTTATATATTTCATTACAATGAAAACCTGAATGCGGGAGAATTTAAAATGCCTACCGCAACAGGTAATTGGGGTGGAGATTTTTATCGTCCCCTCACCAACGATCCTCCAATAACTGATACAACGGCGGCCCTGGTCATGGGTAATACCAATCCACCTGACAATAAATGGAAAATAACCGATGCCGGTGCCTATAAAATATCCTTGAACATTCAGGCCAATTCAATTCATATTCAACCATTCACCCCGTATAGTGCTTTGTGGTTGCTCGGTGATGCTGCCCCTAACGGGTGGAATGATGATGATCCGACACCGATGACCGCTACAGCAGATCCCAACGTGTTCGTGTATGAGGGTAACCTTTCGGCGGGAGAATTTAAGATTCCTGTGGCAATCAAGAACGGATTTGCAGGCCCTTATTTCAGGCCCGACATGAACCATCCTGCCATTAGTGATACCAATGCTTTGTTTGTTGCAACCGGTGCCAACCAGGCCGACAAAGACGATTACAAATGGCAGATAACAGATCCCGGCAAATATAAAGTGACCGTTAACCAGCTTTACGAAACCATATCGATTGTTAAGGAGTAATGACGAATAAAATGATGATGAACTTCATGCTTATTATTTCATGGTTCTTATTAAGTATGGGATGCAAGAAAAACAGCACTGTTCCCGGCAGGCCGGATGTTCACCCGGTAACAGATACTTTGGTAAACATTGTTACTGATAAAGCGGTGTACAATCCCGGCGATGTGATTCACTTTACCATTGACAAAGAATTACCTTCTACTGCAAGAATAAGATTCCGGAAATTGGATAAAGTGATCAGCGAAACAAATGTTACAGGATCCACTTTTACCCTGACTGCGCCATCTGCTGACTTTACAGGTTATATGGTTGATGTTTATAACAAAGAGAATGGCGTTGAGAAGGTTTATGGTGCAACAGCAATAGATGTTTCAAGCGATTGGACAAAGTTTCCCAGGTATGGTTTCTTATCATCTTACGGCGCGCTTAGCCATTCGTATATGGATTCTGTTATCAATAATTTAAGCCGGCTTCACATTAACGGCCTGCAATTTTATGATTGGGATTATGAGCACCACCAGCCTCTTGCCGGTACAGTCGCTGATCCTGAAGCAAATTGGCTTGATATTGCAAGCCGGACAAATTATAAATCAACGGTTGATTATTACATTTCTGCAGCCCATGGTCAAAACATGAAAGCCATGAGCTATAATTTGTGTTATGGTGCATTGAATGACGCTGCCGCTGACGGCGTATCTGATCAATGGTATATGTACAAAGACCAGCATCATTCTCAAAAGGTATTTTTGAGTTTAAGCAGTCCTTTTAAGAGCAATATTTATTTAACCAACCCCGGCAATGCTTCCTGGCAGCAATACCTTGCAGGAAAAACGCAGGATATGTATGACGTGTACGCTTTTGATGGATACCATGTTGACCAGGTAGGCGATCTCGGTATTCACTATGATTATGATGGAAACAGGATTGATGTGCCGAAAGGTTTTGCTTCTTTTCTCGATGCCATGAAAACAGCCGCTCCTTCAAAACGACTGGTGATGAACGCCGTTAATCAATTCGGGCAGCAGGGCAATATTGCTACCTCCCCGGTTGATTTTACTTACACTGAAGTATGGAGCCCGAATGAAAGCTTTAAAGACCTGGCAACGATCATCCAAAATAATATTGCCTGGAGCGATTATAAAAAACCGACAGTTATTACCGGCTACATGGATTACAATGTCGCCAACCATACAGGGTATTTTAACACCCCGGGGGTGTTGCTAACCGATGCAGTCATCTTTGCCTATGGGGCTTCACATCTCGAAATGGGCGAACACATGTTGTGCAAGGAATATTTTCCGAATGACAATTTGAAGATGAAACCGGATTTGCAACAGGCACTAATTCACTATTATGATTTTTTAACCGGTTATGAAAACCTGTTGCGGGATGGGGGAGTATTCAACCAACCGGATATCGTTTCTGCTGACGGTAAAACAACCCTCAATAATTTTCCTCCGCAAACCGGAAGCATTTCTGTCATCGGGAAAGACATGGGGACTTCAGAGGTGATTCACCTTATCAACTTTGCAAATGCTACCTCTTTTGACTGGCGTGATACAAACGGAACACAAGCCGAACCAAAAACATTTCAAAATGTTTCTTATATACTCACTACCAGCAAAAAAGTTAAGAATCTATGGATGGCGTCAGCGGATATAAACGGGGGAGTAGCGCAGCAGTTGCCTTTTACCTCCTCCGGCAATACCATTTCGTTCACCTTGTCTTCATTGCAGTATTGGGACATGATCGTAGCTGAGTATTAAAAGATAATTCGCACAACAGGCAATGGAAATTTACCTTGTTGTGTTTTGGAGTAGCCCGTTTTAAAACCATATATCCCGTGTATTCATTCAAACTGAAATTTGAACAAGCTTTTCTATGGACAGACATTTAAAAAATGCAATATTTCTTTGTTTACTGGTTTTGATGGCTCCTACATGTTGCAATGCACAAAAGCCAAAACCATTATTTCAAAATAAGGAGTTCGCCCTGTTTGCTGATAGTGTGGTACAGGGAAAGTATACGGCCAAAGTTCTTTCGCCAACACTGTTTACCTCTGATTATCAAAGTCCGGCAAACCTGTTTAAGAGTAACAAAATTGATTTCAAGTTTAGCATCAACGGCAAGGACAACGAAATGCCTTCAGGCACCGACAACCACTTTATTTGTAATGCACAAAACGGCGCATGTGCCACACCCGTTATCAAATGGGGGGAACAGTTAAAAGCGGAGCCAACTGCAAAAGACAACACTTATCTGCCACCCGGGACGAGGCTAACAATTCGTGTAGACATGAGTGCGGTTTTTGATGCATTCAACCGGCAGGGATTTTATACTGCCTTTAATGGAAACAAAATTTATAAGGAAGATTTTAAAGGAGTGTATGTTGCCGGCAGCACAGCACCGCTGACGTGGGATTTCGACAATCTCGTTAACCATCCCGATCTGAAATTAAAAGATGAAGGCAATCACATTTTTTCATCTACACTGGAGCTAAACCAAACTTCCGACGAAAAAAAGACCGATTCGAAATGGAGCCTGTCAAAAAACATTGGGGATTACCCGCAATATCATTCGCCTTACCCGGTTTCAGACGCACTTTACAACATGTCGCTGGAAGAAATGGTAAAAGCCGTTGAACCGGACAGTACTTTTCGCACTGGTACAGAATGGGCTGGTGTATGGACGAGAGACATCAGTTACAGCATCATCCTTTCCATGGCTTATATGGAACCGCGGGTAGCCATGAAAAGTTTGTTGCGGAAAGTGAGTAAGAAAAACACGATCATACAGGACACAGGAACCGGTGGCGCGTGGCCTTGTTCAACCGACAGGATGATATGGGCCGTTGCAGCTTATGAAGTGTATAAGGCAACCGGCAATAAGGAATGGTTGCAGAAAGCTTATACCATCATTAAAAACTCTATAGACGATGACTTACATGTGGCCTATGATTCAAAAACGGGGCTTGTGAGAGGAGAGTCGTCTTTTCTTGACTGGCGCGAAGAAACGTATCCCGACTGGATGCAACCTGCTGATATTTTTGAAAGTGAATGCCTCGGAACAAACGCCGTGCACTATGAAGCAAATATCGTTTTGTCCAAAATGGCAATAATGATGAATGATAAAGAGGTAGCGGCAAAACATGCAGCCCTGGCCAGGAAAATAAAAGCCGGTATCAACAAATATTTGTGGATGCCAGCCAAAGGATATTATGCACAATATCTTTATGGAAGAAATTACAAGATCGTTTCGACGCGCAGCGAAACATTGGGAGAAGCGCTTTGCGTACTGTGGAATATAGCTGATGGACAACAGCAAAAGTCAATCGTTTCTAAAATGCCGTTCACTGATTTTGGCACCACCTGCATTTATCCCCAGATACCAAACATCCCGCCTTATCATAACAACGCGATATGGCCTTTTGTACAAACGTACTTCGTGTGGGCTGCTGCAAAAGCGGGTAATGAAAAAGCAGTAATGCAGGGTATTGCAGATATTTACAGGCCCGCTGCTTTATTTGCCACCAACAAAGAAAACATGGTTGCCCAGAACGGCGACTTTGCCGGAACACAGATCAACAGCAGCAATATGTTGTGGAGCCTTAGTGGCAACATTAGTTTGGTTCATAAAGTCCTGTTTGGGTTAAGCTTTGAAGAAGACGGTCTTCACTTCAGGCCTTTTGTACCCGGAGCCTTGAAAGGCAAAAGGATGTTGTCCAATTTCAAATATCAAGACGCGGTATTAAACATCACTATGACCGGCTTTGGCAACAAGATCAAATCTTTTATGATCGACGGAAAACCGTCTTCCCTACATGTACTTCCGTTCAATCTTTCCGGTGCCCATGACGTGCAAATCACTTTGGCAAACAACACCATTAACAGTAACATCAATTCAGAACCGGTAAAATTTTCTCCCTCTGCTCCGGAAGTGAAATTAAACAACAATATTTTGAGTTGGCAAGGGGTAAAAGGAGCTGTCAATTATTCTATTCTAAAGAATGGAAAAACAGTAGTAAAACAACAAAAAACCACTTTTCTTATTGGTAAAGACGTAGCAGAATACCAGGTAGTGGCTAACGATAAGAATGGTGTACCGTCTTTTGCCAGTGAACCTCTATTATTCGCTACACCCAAAAATATTTGGGTTTACCAGGCAGAAGGAATTGCTCCAAAGTCCGATTCCTCCTTCCAGGGCTTTACCGGGAAAGGATTTGTTGAAATAAGCACGGTATTGAACCGCAAATTGTCTTTTATAATAAACGTGGACAAGGAAGGTTTATACAGCCTTGATTTCAGGTATGCCAATGGAAACGGACCCGTCAACACAGAAAATAAATGTGCCATCCGCAGCTTATACATTGATAATCAGGAAGCCGGTGCCGTTGTTTTTCCGCAAAGGGGAAAAAATGAGTGGAGCAACTGGGGATTCAGCAATAATGTAAAATTGCACCTGGAAAAAGGGAAACACCTTATAAACCTCGACTTCAGGGATTTTGATGATAATATGAACCTGGTAGTAAACCAGGCGATGATTGATTATCTTCGTCTGGTAAAGCTGGATGATTAGGGTTTACAACTGTTTACCAGTCATTAGCTGGTACATTTCTTAAAGCAACAGGAGAAATCAAAACGCCCTGCGCCGAAGCAATCTCCCGATTAGAACGACAACCAATTAGAACGACAACCGACCTCCCGACGCGTCATTGCGAAGCGCCTGTCTTAATGTAACAGGAGAAATCAAAACGTCCTGCGCTGAAGCAATCTCCCGATTAGAACGATAATCCCTTTGTGTTTCTTTGTGTCTTTGCGCCTTTGTGGTTCAAATTAACGCCCTGCGCTGAAGCAATCTCCAATTAAAAAATTTACAGTTTTCCCTCTCGTCCATCGTGCAGGCCGCTTAGAGCGTCCCGACCGTGTTACTTTTTGTCTAATGTAATAAATCGTTTATTTTTCCGTTTAAGGGTTTGAATTATATACGATAACAAACTCAAATTAACTGTGATGAGAAAATCAATTCTTGTTTTACCTGCTTTGTTCCTTTTTTTATCCGCGTTTTGCCAGGACCCTAAAATAAAATGGGGCGATGAATTCAAACTTCACAGGGGCAGTACCGATCTTTCGGTGATTTATTCTGACAACTCAGGGGTATACCTCCAGGAAGACCACCTGGCGCTGAAAACTTATTTTGTTATTGGCGCTACAACCCGAAGCTCCGCCACCCTGGTAAAACTTGACAAAAATTTATCTGAAGTCTACAGGAACGCCTTTGATAAAGAACTTAAAGGAAAAAACTTTGACCAGTTTTTTATAATCCGGGGCAGTATCCTTATCCTCGCCAATGAATACAACAAGCGTGAAAGACTGCTGACACTTTATGCTGCTGAAATAGATAAGAATACGGGCGATCTTAAAAGCGACTGGCGTAGGCTCACCGATTTTCAGAAGGATGAAAAAAGCGATGAGATAAAATACCGCGTCGCCCTCAACGACGACAGTACAAAAATGGTGATCGTCAGCAGCGAGGAAGGCAGGTCTAAAAACACCTACAAGGTGCAGGAGTTTGATAATAACTTTAAACCTGCGAAGCCGGTGGTCATTTCAAACGAGTTTGATCCTGAAACGTTCCAGCTGGAAGATGTTTTGTATTCGGATCATAAAGTGATTACGCTCGTGGGCCGTGTTTATCAATATGAACCCGGCAAAAAGAAGAAAAGCAAGTTTCTTGATTTCGAAAACTATAATATCAGGATGTATAATGCGGCGGGCAAACAACTTGCCGAAATAAATACCGATATTAACGGCAAGTGGCTAACCAGTACCAAGCTGGTGCAGAAGAAAGACAATGACCTTGTGCTGGCGGCATTTTACAGTAATAAGAAGAAAGGCAAAACAATTGACGGTATGCTCATCCAGCGGATCAACCCTCAAACAGGGCAGGTGATCTCTACGAACCAGAAAGACATCAATACTTCCCTGCTCACAACGCTTTCGGATCAAACCACAGATGATAACGGTGATGAGGGTGAAACGAGGGCAGAAAGAAAAGAAAGGGAAAGGCTCGATCAAATTAAAGATGACGGGCAAAGCTTTTCGAGGTTCATGCAGTTTAGTGATATCTATTATACAAGTGATGGGGGAGTGGTAATCCTTGCAGAAAAGTACCACCACTATTATACCACTACTCAAAGCTATTCAGGAGGATCGAATGGGTCGCCGGGTCACTGGACTACCACTACCTATTCTGTATATGAATGTGGTGACCTGATGATGTGTAAAGTAGATGGAGGCGGAAGTATCAACTGGTTGCAGGTTTTGCCAAAGGCACAAAGGGAAATAATTATGACGGGACGCAATAGTTACGGACTGACAACCAACAATTATTTTTATCCTTATAATATGCCGTTTTACGCGGGTTTCGGGTCGATGGAAAAGAATAATACACTTTACATCTTCTTCAATGACAGTCCTAAAAATTCGGGCGTAATGCAACCGGGACAGAAAGTGAAAACAATAAGCCGTTTTGGTAAATCAGATTGCTTTGTATTGTCAGTTGACGAGTCAACGGGCAAGTACAAAAGAAATATATTTTTTAGTAACAATGATGTGCCCACTTCTATGCCACGGCTCGGTTCTGTTACCGGGGACCAGATGTATATCGTGGGCAAGCATGACCGCCTGATGATGGGCAAAACGAAAATCGCTGTAGCAAGGATCATGGTTGATTAGTATCCAGTATCCAACAACTTTCTAAAGTATCAACCTTTGAAACCACCTGTTTACCTGTTTATTGTCTTATCACTCCTGGTCTTTTCCTGTAAGAAAAACAATACCAGTAACTGCCCGACGACTCTAACCTTAAGTGCATCAGATACGACCCCTGTAATTGGTGATGCGTTTACCATCACTGCCAGTAAGGAAAGTGATTACGATCTTTATCATTGGTGGGGTCCGGCAGGATATACTGAAAACACCAACTTGAACGAGGTAAAAATTAGTGATACCAAATATTCAAACAGGGGTTGGTATTATTGCACCAAAACCGGCTCAGAGTGCAATACGACCGCACAGGACAGCATTTTTATCGATGTGAAACTGGACCAGGAAGCGCCCCCATGCAATGTTACGAACAACTTTTTTTCAAGTTCCAATCTGGTGTATGATATTACGCTCACTACTGTAAGCAAACAATTTGATCGTACATGGAATGCTGTGAGCGTCTACGGACGGGATGCTTATGGTCGTCCTGCCTTGATGGTGTTATTAAATTCCTAAATTGGAAATGTTTAACCGCTGGTTGGTGTTTACACTACAAAAGAAACGGCGGTGTTTGATGTGACAGATGAGTATAATGTTGTTTCTGTAAGCTTTTTATACAATAACGATTACTTTCATTGCCACCCCGGTCAAAAATTATATGTTTCACATATAAACGGTAAAATCCAGGTTACCTTTTGTGATATGGTGTTCTCCGACGGCACATATCTTACAACCTGTAAGGCCAAAATGACGGAGATGTAGGGAGTTAGTTATCGAATTGCTGGGATTATTTTAATTTAGTGTATCAATTACCGTTATATCAATCGCCAATTGTCTGAATCAGCATTTTCAGGATTTACTGATTGGAGGATTGACTCTCCCGGACCTATAAGGTTTCTGAAATCCTTATAGGTCTAAATTCCAATTAAAACGACAACTGTCCTCCCCACGCGTCATTGCGAAGCGCACTCCCTAAAGCAACAGGTGAAGTGAATTCGCTCTGCGCTGAAGCAATCTCCCGATTAGAACGACAACCAATTAGAACGACAACCGACCTCCCGACGCGTCATTGCGAAGCGCATGTCCTAATGTAACAGGAGAAGTCAAAACGCCCTTCGCCGAAGCAATCTCCCGATTAGAACGACAAACAATTAGAACGACAACCGACCTCCCGACGCGTCATTGCGAAGCGCCTGTCTTAATGTAACAGGAGAAATCAAAACGCCCTGCGCTGAAGCAATCTCCCGATTAGAACGACAAATAATTAGGACGACAACCGTCCTCGCCACCCGTCATTGCGAAGCGCATTCCGTAATACAAAAGGTGAAGTCAGAATGGCCTGCGCTGAAGCAATCTCCCCAATAGGACGACAAACATTAAGAACGACAACCGCCCTAGCCGCGCGTCATAGCGAAGCGCATTCCGTTTCTTTCAAGAGAAAAAGTGACAAACAAACTTAAAGAGTAAAGTATTAAAAAAACGAATCCATATACGATCTGCTCAACAAATATTTGGAAACATGAACTCGCGAACATGTTCCTGCTAATGGCTCATTAGCATTTGCTTAATTCCCGTCGCCTCCTAAGCAATATTCCTCGCAGTCGTAGGTATCGAAACCACCCTGTTTCTCACACTCTTCCCACGCAGCGGATCATACGTTTCTTGCACTTCACTTTCCCGCATTTCCTGCATCAGTTCTTCCGCTAGTTCCTGCTCCAGCTCCACTTGTTCACGAAAAGCCAGTTGCCGCGGTACAAACGTTCTCCACTCTACATAGGTGAAGTCGTACATAATTTCTGCAAACCTGATCCCGTCTACCCCGAATGCGATAAGATGGGGCTTGTTATTTCTTTTATCCATTTTAAGGGTGCAGTACATCCCTTTTCTGAAAAATGCTTTTACAATATCAACCGGTTTATCCAGGTTCAGGCCAAGGCGCTCATTATATCGTTTAAAAAAGTGTGCGGTGAATCCCGCCAGCAGCTCATTGTTTTCGGGCACATAATAAGCCATCAGCCCTTTATTGCTGTAATAATATACCACGCACAAAAAAGTGAGGCTCTGCGTGCCGGTATATTTTTTATCTCCGGGGGCCTTGTGCAAAAAGATGATCCAGTGGTTTTTTCCCGCCGTTTTTATTTCATATTCTTTGGGATACAGGGCATCCTTCGGTATCTTCAGTTTTCTTCTTTCGCGGTCGTATTCAGCACCGAGCCGTAACAACGTGGTAGCGCATATCCTGGCGTGTTCACTTCTTATCTGCGCAGCTATTTCCTGGTGATTCATTGCGGGAACTAACATATGCAAGCGTTTTAGATACTTAAAACGTATTTTTTCGCAGGGTTTGTATGTGCTGGGATAAATTCGTTGCCGCCAACGTTTATAAGAAAGGGTAGTGAATGAAGAAAAAAGGAAGATTTCTATTTTGCTTAAATTTTTAAAATCAATATCTGTATTTTTGATAATCACTACTTTAAGAAAAGTGACTGAAGACCGGACGTGAAATGGACGGTTTCAATAAATTAAAAATTGGAATTTACTATACACTTAACCTGTATATTTTAAAAATATTTAATTAAGAATGGCCAAAGCTAAAAAGCAAAAAAAACAAAAATCCAATACCGTTGTTTGCGTCCCCGCCAACAACTGCCATCTCCGCCAACAACAGGTGTCCCCGCCAACAACTATAAGTTTGGTTGTCTATGATCATGGCAAAGTTATTCGCGGGGCAAACGATTAGTTGACTTTAGTGTAGGCATTAGCGTTATACCGGTTCTCAAAATAAAATAACAGGTTTTGTTCACTTACTCCAATGAACTGAAAGGGTTGAATCGGCTTTAAGCCTGCCAATGTGGACTCCCGGTCGGGACGCCCCGAGGCGGCCTGAACGATGCAAGAAGGTGATCTCCAATACCGTTGTCGGCGTCCCCGCCAACAACTATAAGTTTGGTTGTCTCTTAAAATTGGCAAAGTTAATCGCGGGGCAATCTATTAGTTGACTTTAGTGTAGTCATTACCGTTATACCTATCTTTTCCTAACTAGTCCTCGTTTGCAACGAGGACGGGCCTGAAGATTTTGTATTTTCAATTGATGTGCGGAGACAAGTATTTAATCAGCGATAAATCAGGATGCAATTTTGTAACATTTACAGTGATTCATTGCTGCTCGACTAATCATTCAGGCGGAGATCGATATTTTTCAAGAAAAGAGTATAGGAATATTGGGGTTGATTCATTAAACTACTGTATAAATGAAAAAGAATTAGTGGTTTACGGTTGGGTGATTATGAGTTATAAAAGACGCTGCTGAATTACACACGTGATAATCCGGTAAGAAATGGCCTGGTAGATGAAGCATGGGATTATATTTATAGTAGTGCAAGGGATTACCAGGGAAAAAAAGGACTGGTAAACATTGAATTTGTGCAAAAGAATCAATGAGGTCCTGGTTGCAAACGAGGACCAGTTAAGGAAATATTCCCTTGTTTTCCCAAGCTTCGAAATGACGAACCTTTCCCTCCTGACTTATGACGGTTCGTTTCTTTTTACAAAGTTTCTGTAATTACCAATTAAGAATATAGACTTTATCAGTAGTGCTATGCATTCCAGGTCTTCCTCCACCTACATAGATCGTGTTATTTAAACAAACGAAACCCTGTGCCATAGCCGTCTCAGGCAATACCCCAACTGACCATTGGTTGGTTGATACGTTATAGATATCAAACAGAGGCGATAGATTATTTGCCAAATGTTCATCATCATTCCATTCAGTAGCATTTGAAAAAAAGGCAATCTCGTTGTTTTTTATTATCGCCGAAGGTGCATATCTTGGATAAGACAGGCAATTGAAGGTTACTTCTCCGGTCGCCGTATTCCAAATTTCAACTTCTCCTTTATTCTCTCCTCGTGCTATACCTGCCCAATAAATCTTATCTCCAACCGCAATACCAGATACCGGCCCGGAAAGTTCCTTCAATTCAGAGCTTGACCAACTGTTGGTTGTGTTGTTGTAAATATCTACTCTTGTTGAACCGACCCCGCCTGCAAAATAGACCTGGTTCCCTACAGTAACAGCGCCCAGGTTATACCTGGATTGAGATAATTTAGCCCTGGACCATGTATTAGTAGATAAATCATAAATATCAACAATTGAACTGGGTGTCCAACCTTCAGTAAAGCCGCCTGCAAAGAAAACCTTATTTCCCACGGTGGCTGCCGTTAAATACGATCTGCCTACACTTAAATCGGCGGTAGTCCACGCATTAGTTGAAGCATCGTAAATATCGATATTCGTTACCCCGCCGTCGAACATTCCGCCCCCGGCAAAAAATATTTTGTTTCCACAACTGATTGCGGCGATACCTTCTCTTTCTTTACTCAAATGTGAGGAACTCCAGGCTTTTGAATTCACGTCATAAATATCAACCGCCGATGAAGTAGTATAATATGGGCCGGTATAATATTGGCCTCCTGCAAAAGCAATTTTTCCTCCGGCAGCAGCCACATATGGCATACGGGAGACCGATAAAGTCCCGATCGGGTTTAAGGAGGCATTTACATGTTGCCTGTTCGTTACATCGCAGGTATCGTGTCCGGCAAGATAAACCAGGATATTCACGGTGTCCTTACCCGTCAGGCCGGAGTTATCTGTAACTTTTAATTCAAAAGCATAATTCCCTTCAGACATGTTCGCCACGCGCGCAGTAGCGGCATTGGAGTTTGTCAGGGTGAATGATGCAGGGCCACCTATCTTCGTCCATTGATACGTTGCAACAGTGCCGTCAGGATCATAAGACCCGGTTCCGTTAAGTATGCAGGAATTTAGGGGAAGAGTGATTGTTTGATCCGGGCCCGCATCGGCGACTGGTGGATAATTATTTCCGTCACCCGCCATTACAGTAATTTGAACCGTGTCTCTATCGACTGCTGCTTGTTTATCCGTTACTTTTAGTTCAAACCGGTAAACACCTGCCACCAACTTCGCAACTACTGTACTTGCAGAACTTGCATTTCTGATGATATAGGATTGCGGACCTGCTATCTTGCTCCACTGATAAGTCATCATTTCTTTTTCGGGGTCATACGAATTAGTGCCATTTAGTTGCACGCTATCCTTTGGCAAAATAAGGATCTGGTTCGTTCCGGCATTAGCAACAGGCGGCTCGTTGACGGCAACATCCCTGGAAACTTTTTTACATGAATGTAGCAGTACAACTATTATTACAGATAGAGTTGTTACCAGTGGAATAATCTTTTTCATAAAGAGAAATTTTAAGAATGGAAAATGAGAAAATCATAAGTGCAATTTTCAGTTTGAGCTTTATTCAAAAAATGACTAAGGTTATTTTCTAAATAAAAAACATTGCTTTTTATCCAATGAACACCGGAATAGAATAAATGCTTATTTCAAATCAAGGTCTGAATAAGATTATCACGGAATAATGGATTGCCCAATTCGGAAAGAGAGGGTATACAAGTAAACCCTTAGCCGACAGAGTTGAATACTTTTGTATTTATAAGATTTAGATTATGCAAGATTATTATTAGTAGAGTTTTGGAAAATGATTACAGTCAGCGAATTGGCTGATAAATATCAAAGAATAAAATCTATTCTAATTTTTGTTTCATCTGACCTGTCGCTTATTTGAGCCGGGGTCCGCTTGTGCATTGAAAGCGAAAAATTTAATCCTCCCTGCTGTTGGTGGCGTGCTGTTGTTGGAGTCCCCCCAACAACCAGAATCCTGTTTGTCTAATGAGAATTTGATGCTGTTGTCGGCATCCCGCCAGCAACTGAACTATACTTGTTCATATTTAGTCGTCCGATCCAGTCATTCTAATACGGAGATTGCTTCTGCGCAGCCGGTTTGATCTCACCTGTTGCCTGATTAAGCGCATCGCAATGACGGGAAACGAGGACGTTCGTCGCTTTTTTAGAATTGCTCATTCTGTTAGTGGCGTGCTGTTGTTGGAGTCCCGCCAACAACCAGAATGCTGTTTGTCTAATGAGAATTAGTAACCTCAATCCCGTTGTGGGCGTCCCCGCCAACAACTGGAGTCCCCGCCAACAACTACAATCCTTTGATGCTGTTGGTGGCATCCCGCAAGCAACCGAACTTTACTTGTTCATATTTAGTCGCCCAATCCAGTCATTCTAATACGGAGATTGCTTCTGCGCAGCCGGTTTGATTTCACCTGTTGCCTGAGTAAGCGCATCGCAATGACGGGAAACGAGGACGTTCGTCGCTTTTTTAGAATTGCTCATTCTGTTAGTGGCGTTCTGTTGTTGGAGTCCCCGCCAACAACTACAATCCTTTGATGCTGTTGTCGACATCCGCGCCAGCAACGAACTTTACTTGTTCATATTTAGTCGCCCAATCCAGTCATTCTAATAAGGAGATTGCTTCTGCGCCTTTTTTGAACCACCAAGCCGCAAAGACATAAAGAAACACGAAGGGAACATCTTCCAAACCCGGCTTCGAGAGCCTCAGCCTGACAACCCTCTTCAAATTTACATACATT